>JAQVYB010000147.1 GCA_028708815.1 Kiritimatiellia bacterium
AGCGTGCCGGGGTTTGATCCGAACGAGTTTGTGCCTGCGATCAGTACGGAACGCTGGGCGGCGCTTCGGGATGATCCGGACAAACCGCTGTTCAACCGGGCGGTGGCCGGGGCTTATGCGCCGGGTAGTATCTTCAAGCCGGTGGTGGCGTTTGCTGCTCTGGAGTCGGGCGCGATCACCGGGCAGACGGAGTTTGATTGTCCGGGATATTATGAGTTGGGCGGAATTCGTTTCCGGTGCTGGTACCATCCGGGTCACGGAATGATTAATGTGCGGCGGTCCCTGATGGACAGTTGCAATGTCTTTTTTTTCAAGGCGGCGCTGAAGTGTGGTTATGAAACAGTCGTGCATATGGCGGAGGCGTTGGGCCTGGGTCGCAAGACGGGGATTGATCTGGATTACGAGCGGGGCGGATTGCTTCCGGATGCCGCCTGGAAACGAAAGAATCTGGGTGAGGGATGGCGTGATGGGGATACCTGCAACATGGCGATAGGCCAGGGATATCTCAATGTGACTCCACTGCAAATGAGTGTGGTGGTTTCAGCCATTGCAAACGGTGGAACGGTATATAGGCCGCATCTGCTGCGCAGTGCGCGCCGGGCAGGCGAGGCGGTTTTGGAACGGGTGGGGCCGGAAGTGGTCAATGAAATGAACTGGAATCCAGCGTCGTTGCGTCTGGTTCGCGGGGGGATGCACGACGTGGTGATGTCACCCCGGGGAACGGGACGGAAGGCGGCGGTATATGATGTGGAGATTGCCGGGAAAACAGGAACCGCGGAATATGGGGAGAAGGGAAGCGGGAAGAAATATGCCTGGATGATGGCTTTTGCACCTTTTGAAAAGCCGCAGTATGCTGCGGTAGTCATTGTGGAAGAAGGGATGAGTGGGGGCACTACGGCGGCGCCGTTGATGCATAATCTGCTTCAGGGAATTTTCTATGGCGATTTGACGGAAACAGAGGGGGGGCAGGGATGATCAAGTGGGGCGAAATAAAGGCCGTGCTCTGGCGGCTGGATTGGTGGATGGTGCTGGTGATTATGGCGCTGATGGGGGCCGGTATTGCCTTTATCTACAGCGCCTGCTATCGGCACGATGACCTGCCGGTCAGTCTCCTTTATCAGAAACAGATAGTTTGGTGCGGTGTTGGGTTCGGCTTTTTTTTGACGGTGCTTTTTGTAGATTACCGAAGGTTGGGCGAGAATGCGCTCTGGTTGTATCTCGTTGGGCTGGTTTTGCTGCTGTTGGTGCTGTTGGTGGGGAAAAAGGTTTACGGTGCGTATCGCTGGCTTTCGTTTTTCGGAATTCAGGTGCAGCCTTCGGAGTTTGCCAAGCTTTCGACGTTGGTTGCGCTGGCGGCCTATCTGGGGCGACCGGACCGGGATGTCCGGCGGATGGAAACGATTGCCGTTGCACTGGGTATTATGCTGGTTCCGTTTCTGCTGATTTTGAAGGAGCCGGATTTGGGGACGGCCATGGTGCTGGTTCCCATGGTGTTCGGGATGTTGTTTGTGGCTGGAATGCCCATGCGGATACTGTTGTTTCTGCTGTTTCTGGGCATGTTGGTTTTGCCGGTAAGCTGGCTGGTGCTGAGTCCGTATCAGAAAGACCGTTTGATGGTCTTTGTGGATCCGGATCGGGACCCGCTGGGTGCAGGTTGGAATATGGTTCAATCGATCATTGCGGTGGGATCAGGCGGTGTTACGGGGAAAGGTTTCCTGCAGGGAACCCAGAATATTCTGGGATTTCTGCCGAGAACGGTGGCGCCGACCGATTTCATATACTCCGTGATTGCGGAGGAGACGGGGTTTGTTGGGTCCATGGTGATCATGGGCCTGTATGTGTTATTGTTGTCCTTTTGTATCCGTGCGGCGGGTGCCGCACGAGACCGTTTCGGACGGCTTTTGGCTGTTGGAGCGGCAATCATGATGTGCTGTCACGTGTTCGTCAACCTGGCGATGACGGTGGGGTTAATGCCGATTACCGGCCTTCCTCTTCCGTTGATCAGTTATGGCGGGTCGTTCATGGTCGGCACTATGATTTCATTGGGCATTGTTCAAAGCGTATACGTTCGGCGTGTGGAACGCTGACGTACGAGGAAGAAAGAGGTGTAGTTTGATTTCGATACTTCGAAGAAAAATCAACAAGGAACTGATCATCAATGTGGAAAGTCTGGAAACGCGGGTGGCGTTGCTGGAGGAGGGCCGTCTGGAGTCCTTCTTTATTGAGCGGGCATCCGAAGACCGCATTGTGGGCAGCATTTTCAAGGGGCGTATCCAGAATCTGGAGGATGGGCTGCAAGCGGCTTTTGTGGATATCGGCATGAAGAAAAATGCGTTTATTCACTACTGGGATATGATTCCGGAGGATGCGGCGCGGCTGGAGGCGGAAGAAGGGGTGAAGTCGAAGCGGGTGCGGAAGAAACGTTTTCCGCCCGGCGAGATGGTCAAGCAGTTTCCGGTGGGATCGGAGATCATCATCCAGATCACGAAGGACGCCATTGGTACGAAAGGCCCGCGTGCGACGGCCAATTTAAGCATACCGGGACGTTATCTGGTGATGATGCCCGGCAGCTCGCTCAAGGGGGTTTCCCGTAAAATTGAGGATGCCAAGGAGCGGTTGCGGTTGAAGAAGGTGCTGGCGCGTCTGCCCATACCGAGCAATACGGGTTTTATTGTGCGAACAGCGGGCGAAGGGGCGCGAAAGACCAGCTTTGTGCGGGACGTCCGCGGTTTGCTGGGCACCTGGACGGATATTGAGGAGGCGATCAAGAGCAAGTCTGCGCCGTGCCGGTTGTATCAGGAGCTGGACCTTGTGGAGCGGGTGGCCCGTGATTCGATGACCGAGGACATTGACCGTATCGTGATTGACAGCCGTGCCGTTTACGACACGATGAAGGGGCTGGTGGCCAAGATTTCGCGTCGCTCGCGCGGACGGCTGAAGCTCTACGACGGAGAGGTTCCGATTTTTGAACATTTCAAAGTGGAGAAGCAGTTGGCTACGGCCTTCCGCAGAAAAGTCTGGCTGGAATCCGGTGGCTACCTGGTGATTGACGAAACGGAAGCGCTCGTGGCGATTGATGTGAACACGGGCCGTCACAAGGGCGGGACGACGCAGGAGGAAGTGATTCTGGAGGTGAACATGGAGGCGGCGGACGAAGTGGCCCGTCAGCTTCGCCTGCGCAACATTGGCGGTCTGGTGGTGATTGACTTCATTGACATGCGCATGAAACGGCACCAGGCTCAGGTTTATCGGCATCTGAAGGATGTGCTGAAGCGCGATCGTGCCCGGACGAATGTGTATCCTGTTTCACCGCTGGGTTTGGTGGAAATGACGCGCCAGCGTGTGGAGGAGAGCATCCGGTCCACCACCTACGATAATTGTCCCTATTGTAAAGGGCGCGGCAAGGTGTTGAGTAATCTGAGCATGAGCGTGGAGATTCAGCGGCATTTGATGGAACTGATGCGCAAGAATCATCAGGAAAATGATCGTTCCTACCGGATCACGTTGCATCCGCACGTATTGGACCGCCTGCGCACGGAAGACGAGCAGGTTTTGGTGAATATGGAACAGAAATATCAGGCCCACCTGACGTTTGCCTCGGATGTGAATATGCACATCGAAGAATACATCATCAGTAACGCTTCGGATGGGCATGTGCTTTATTCCACGGTGGATAGCGGCCAGTAGCTTCACGATCGGGTTTTTATACCGAAAAAAAAGCCCCGCCGGGACCCGGCGGGGTTTTTTGCTTTTCAGCGAAGAGATCAGCGACGGGGGCCGCTCCGGCGCGGAGGGCGTTTTCCGCCTCGGGGAGGCGGACGCCGCCCGCCTCCGCCGCTCGGGCGTTGCGATCTGCGTTTGACCTCGCCGGTCATGCCGTCGGGCAGGATAAGCCACTCATCATCGGGTTGTTCACAGGGAAGGGGCCGTCCAATATAGGCCTCAATGTCGGCCAGATAGAAGGAGTCGTCTTCGCAGGCGAAGCTGATGGATGTCCCGGAGGCGCCGGCCCGCCCGGTTCGTCCGATACGGTGGACGTAGTCTTCCGGATCGGTCGGCAGGTTGAAGTTGATTACATGGCTGATGCCGCTGATGTGCAGTCCGCGTCCGGCCACATCGGTGGCCACCAACACGCGGATTTTCTTGTCTTTGAAATCCTGCAACGTCCGTTCACGCTTGTTCTGCGGCAGGGCCCCCGAAATCATGTCGCACCGAATTCCCATTTTCGAGAGGCATTCGTTGAGTCCAAAAACACCGTCGCGCCGATTGGCGAAGATCAGCACCTGATCCGGATTTTCGTGTTGCATGATGTTGTAGAGCAGGGCCACCTTTTTGTTGTTTTCCACAATGTAGACTCGCTGATCCACGGTGTCCACGGCGACGTGATCGGGTTCGATTTCTATGGTGACAGGGTTTTGGAGCCATTGCGAGGCCAGGCGAGTGACATCGCTTGTCAGTGTGGCGCTGAAAAAGAGCGTATGGCGTTTGGCGCGTGGAGGCATCCGGTGGATGATGGTTCGAACATCCGGAATAAAGCCCATGTCGAGCATGCGGTCGGCTTCATCAATGACCAATATTTCACAATGATTCAGATGCAGGCTCTGTTGGCGCATGAGGTCAATGAGGCGGCCCGGCGTGGCGATGATGATTTCCGGCGCCATCCTGGCGAGGGCTTCGCGCTGGTGATGATAGGAGGATCCACCATATATGGCCAGTGCGTGGATATTGGTGTGTTGGGCGAGCGCGACAGCGTCTTTTTCAATCTGCTGCACGAGTTCTCTCGTGGGCGCCAGAATCAGGGCTCGCGGGGAGTTCTTACGTTCGGCGGGGGTGAGGGGATGGCGAAGGAACCGGGCCAGAATGGTGATCAGAAAGGCGGCTGTTTTTCCCGTGCCGGTCTGGGCCTTGCCGGTGCAGTCTCTGTGTTGCAGGGCATGAGGCAGGATGGAGGCCTGAATGGGTGTGCAGTATTGCCAACCCAAATCCGAAATGGCGTGGAGGATGGATTCGGGAATTTCAAGATCCTGAAAGCGGGTTTTTCCTTCCACGGGTTCCACGATATGCTCCGCCGGATTCCAGGCGCTTTTTTTGGTGGGCGGCGTGGCGTCTTTAGCCGGAGCGGTTTCCCGTGGCGAGTCGTTGGGCGTGGAGGTTGCCTCGGAGGAGGCCGCCGGCTTTTTTCGTCCTCGTCCGCCGCGGCGGCGGGGACGGCGCTTGGGCTCAGCTGTCGGGCTTTCGGCGGCGGGTTGCCCGCTTCGGGGTTGCTCGGGGGGCTTCTTTTCCGTACGGGCCTGCTCCGGACGTTTTTGCTCCGTATGTTTTTGTTCCGTATGTTTTTGTTCTGTCCGGGGCCGTGGTCTGGGTGCGCGTTTGGGTTCCGGGGCATCCGGCGAGGATTCCGGCTCGTTTTTTTGGTTCCTTGCGGGGGTGCGCTGGGGTCTTGGATTGGATTTGCGAGCGGGCCGGAGGGGCTCGCCGTCATGATTGGATATGAATGTGACCATGTTAGTTACCTCGTTGTTTGAAAGGGGGGGATGGTTGTGTAGTGAAAGCAGGCCACCTGGCGCTGCTTGTCTCCGTTTTCCGCCGTGAGGATCGGTTCTTGTTTGGCGCATTGTTCCGTGGCGTAGGGGCAGCGCGGATGAAAGCGGCATCCCGACGGCGGATGGGAGGGCGAGGGGACATCACCATGTAGAATGAGGCGGTTTTTGGATTGCCCGTCCATGCTGGGGATGGCTGAAATCAGCGCGCGTGTATAGGGATGAAGCGGTGTATCAATGACGGCCTGTGCCGGCCCCTGTTCCACAATGCCACCCAGATACATGACCAGAATCGTGTCGGCAATATGCCGGACCACGCTTAGGTCGTGTGAAATAAACAGGTAGGAAAGTCCGTGGCGGTCCCGCAGATCCATCAGCAGGTTGATGACTTGAGCCTGGATGGAAACATCCAGTGCGCTGACGGCCTCATCGCAGATGATCAGTTGCGGTTGCAGCGAGAGGGCACGCGCAATGCTGATCCGCTGGCGTTGTCCGCCCGAGAATTCATGGGGGTAGCGGTGCAATGCATGAGGCCCCATCCCTACGTCTTGCAGCAGGCGCACGGCTTCGGTCTTGCGTTCGCGTCGGCGGATCATGCCGTGCTCCACCATGCCCTCGGTGATGATGTCCATCACGTTCATGCGCGGATTCAGAGAAGAGAACGGGTCCTGGAATACCATTTGCAGGTTGCGACGCACCGGTTTCATGGCGTGTGCGCTCATGGACAGGATGTTCTGCCCGTTAAAGTGAATGGCACCGCCTGTGGCCTTTTCCAAACCCACAATCGTGCGGGCCAGCGTGGATTTTCCGCAACCGGACTCGCCCACGAGACCCACCGTTTTGCCTTTCTCCATGCTCATCGAAACCCCGTCCACGGCACGTACATGCCCGGCCACGCGCGAGAAAAGCCCACGCCGCACAGGGAACCAGGTTTTTAGATGATCAATTGCCAAGAGGGAATACATGACGGGCATAATAAACTTCCCTGAAAAAAGTTAAAGGAGAAATTCAGAGGAGCAATTTGTGGGTCTTAGGTGTGTCTTGATCCAATAGACAAGGTTCACGATGACGGGTGATTTCTGCGCCGGGACTTGTGTTGGATGGTTTTCCGGGTGGTTCAGCGTAACAGGCGGATGTCCACGGCGGCCATGCCGGCGGCGCGGATGGCTTCGAGACCCAGGTCGCCGTCTTCATATCCGCAGCAGCTATCGGGGGGGATGCCAAGCCGGCGCGCGGCTTCCAGAAAGATGTCGGGTGCGGGTTTTTGGCGGCGGACGTCTTCGGCGGTGACGATGGCGGCAAAGGAATCGGACAGGCCGAGGACCCGGAGTGTTTTCATTACGGTTGGTCGCAGGCTTCCGCTGGCGACGGCCATGGGGAGGATTCCGGCGTGTTCGCGCACAATGGCCACCACCGGTTCGATCGGGCGGACGGACGGCAGTTCTTCCAGATAGTGGCGTTCTTTTTCATGGGCGGCGGTTTCCACATCCACGGCGATGCCCTGTTCTTCGGAAAGACGGTGAATGATATCGCGGGTGGGTATGCCGGCCCAGGCATAGAAAAGTTCTTCCGGAAAGAGGATGCCGAGTGGGTTCAGGGCTTTGCACCAGGTTTGGTAATGCAGGGGCATGGTGTCGGCGAGCGTGCCGTCGCAATCAAAAATAAGCGCTTGAAAAGGGGGTTTCATATCCGGCTTCCGTACACTTTTCGGATGGGATTGATCCATTGAAATCGTATTTTTAATGTGGGATTGCGGGTTCCTTGTTGCCCGTGAGCGCCCGCGTCCTCGCGGGCATTGTAAGAGAAGAAGATGGCCTGGGGCCCATGCCGCTCCCGGATGTTTGGACCCTGAATTTTGGAATGCCTGCGTTATTACGGGCATTGTAAGAGAAGAAGATGGCATGGGGCCCATGCCGCTCCCGGATGTGGAATAATGCGGGTTTTTGTGTTGCAGCCTCGCACAATTATTTTGAGAATAATGACCGGTTTAAAAAACCGGGTGGGCGGACAGCAAGATGAAACAGGATTCGAAAAGGTTCTTACGAAAACATCCCGTTCATATGCCGAATATTGAACGTCTGAATCAGCCTGTTATACTTTTTGTAACAGTTTGCGCGCGGGAACGACGATCTGTTTTGGCATCAGAGCGGGTTCATCAGGCCCTTGTGAAGGTATGGTCCGACGCCGTTCGCTATCGAGTGGGTTATTACATGATTATGCCGGATCATGTTCATTTGTTCTGTTCTCCATCAGAACGGAATGCTGAAAAAGTAAGCGGATGGGTAGGATATTGGAAACGTTTGGTGAATGCCGAACTGAAGGATTTGGGAGCTCTTTGGCAGCGCGATTGTTGGGGCCGTCAGTTAAGGCATGTTGGGCACTATGAAGAAAAATGGGAATATGTATCAATGAATCCTGTGCGCAAGGGGTTGGTTCATGGCGTGGAGAAATGGCCATATAAAGGATGTTTGAACGAATTGCGTTGGTAGTAAAAAGGGAGCGCCCGCGTCCTCGCGGGCATTGTAAGAGAAGAAGATGGCATGGGGCCCATGCCGCTCCCGGATGTTTGGACCCTGAATTTTGGAATGCCTGCGTTATTATGGGCATTGTAAGAGAAGAAGGTGGCATGGGGCCCATGCCGCTCCCGGATTTTGCTTTAGACGTATTGTTCGCCGTCGGGTGAGTTGCGCGCCGTTTGTGACTCCTTCGCGCGGAATAGGGGGGGGCTCAGGGGAGGGTAAAATAGGGCAAAATTGTTTTTTCCAACGATTGGAAAAAACGGAAAAAAAGTTTCCAATGATTGGAAAAACCGCTGAATTTTTTTCCAATGGTTGGAAAAACCGCCGGAAAAGTTTCCAACGATTGGAAAAATCCGGAAAAAAGTTTCCAATGGTTGGAAAACTCGGGGGAAAGTTTCCAATGGTTGGAAAAACCGCAGATGCGCCCCGTGAAGAGCGAACGAGAGAAAAGAAGTTGTGTGATGCGATGTTTTTCTGCTTAATCGTGCCTTTCTGCGGCGCGGTGCCGTAGGACATCAATCGGGTAGAGGGCGGCATGACGAATCAGGTTACACACTGGGTGCATCAGATCGATCCGGTTCTTATTCCTATTTCCGGCACGTTCGGCGTTCGGTATTACGGGTTGGCTTATCTGCTGGCGTTTGCGGTGGCGTATGCTCTGCTCTCGCTGATGCGTCGAAGGGGGCTGGTGCGGCTGACGGGCGAGCAACAGCAATCGCTGATGAGTTACCTGCTGCTTGGGGTGTTGCTCGGCGGGCGGTTGGGTTATGTGATTCTGTATGCGTGGTCGGATTTTCTGGATCGTCCATGGATGGTGTTTGAGGTATGGCATGGGGGGATGGCGAGCCATGGCGGGTTTGTGGGGGTGATTCTGGCGATCTGGCTTTTCAGTCGGAAGCAACATGTGCCGGTGCTTGAGTTGGGTGATGCGTTGGCGGTGATGACGCCGCCCGGATTGCTGCTTGGGCGGATTGCGAATTTCATTAATGGCGAGTTGTGGGGAATTCCGTCACAGGTGAAGTGGGCGGTGATTTTTCCGGCGAGTGCGCCGGGTGTTCCGTTGGATCGGATTCCTGCGCGTCATCCTTCGCAGCTTTACGAGGCGGGTTTGGAAGGATTGTTGCCGATGGTGTATGTGCTGTGGCGTATGTTCGGCACGCGTGCGCCGCAGTATCCGGGGCGTATCGGCGGGGGAGTTTTGGTGCTGTATGCGGTGATGCGTCTTATCGGGGAGTGTTTCCGCGAGCCGGATGCCACGCTGATTATGGGGCTTTCGCGCGGCATGTTTTACAGCCTGTTCATGATTATTTTCGGGATCGGGTTGGTGGTGCATTCGCGCCGGGCGACGCGGGGTGGGGCCGCCGCGTAGCCGCCCTCGGTTGGAGGGGCGGGGGGGGGCCTTATTTCACGGGGAAGGGGG
>JAQVYB010000148.1 GCA_028708815.1 Kiritimatiellia bacterium
AATTCCCGTCCTCTCGTTGATTCAAGACGATTCTTCATAACTTCCTTCTGATTATCCGGTATCCAGTCACGCAAATCAGGCGGGAGAAGCATGGGGGTGTTCCGGTCAACATTCTTTAAACGCAAAGGCATACGATATCCTTTTGTTTACTGCTCTGCGTTGAGTATAGAGGCCTATCCTGAATATTCAAACACAACAGCGTATTCGCTGTTGTTAGCTAGCAGGATGGCGGGCCAAAGCCCGACAGCCTGCTAGTTGGGCGGTGTTGCGCAGGTGGGCTTCGAGGGGTTGCCAGTCGTCCGGGTTTTCCCCGAGACTATGAGCGTAATGGCGGCACATTTTCTCCCCTTTCTGATTGTTGTGAAATCATGGGGGAATGTTCATGGGAATGTCAAGCAAACGCGGTTTTGCTGTGTTTGCATAGGATGTGTTGGCCGGTGCGGTTTCGGCGGCTTTCGGCGGGGCGTTAAGCGCCGCCGCCGGAATGATGAGGGCATTCGTTTACGCGGGCGGCGCGCCGGTTGAATCGCGTATAACAAGTTGCGGTGCGATCACGACGGATTGTATGGGGTTGGCGTGTTCGGCCCGCAGGCGTTCGACCAGGTTTTGGACGGCCTTTCGGCCCATGGCGGGGCGATCGATATGGATGGTCGTCAGGGAGGGAACGCTGGTTTGTGCTTCCTGGATGTCGTCGAAGCCTGCGATACTGAAATCCCGTGGTATTTGGCGTCCGGTTTTTTCCAGGGTTGTGATGGCGTTCAGTGCGTTGATATCGTTACAGGCGACGGCCGCGGTGACGTCCGGTGCGCGTTTCAGTATCTGCATGATGGATTCGCCGCCGCCGATGACTTCGCCTTCCTGGACCAGTTTTTCATCCCGAGGCAGTCCGTGGGCGGCGAGGGCGTTTTGGTAGCCTTCCAGTCGTTCGGCAAAGTTACCATGGGTCAGCGGGGTTCCGCCAATGAAGGCAATACGGCGGTGACCGCGTTCAATCAGATGTTCGGTGGCCAGCCAGCCTCCCCGTCGATTGTCTATGGTGACGGTATCCATGTCGAACCCGGGCAGATGATAGTCCACGACCACAAAGGGATGGCCGGAAGCCTTAATGGCCTTGAAGAATACTTCATCCATGGCCCCGACCACCAGAAGGCCGTCCACGCGGTGTTCGGCGAGCATTTTGGGCATGTAGCCCCTGGCCAGATCCAGACTTTCGGCAACGGAGTCGAACATCAGGGCATAGTTCAGTGCGCGCGCTTCGGATTCGATGCCGGCAAAGACGCCGGTGTAGAAGGCATTGGAGAGGAAGGAGGAGATTTCCATGCCGGAAAGAAAGCCGAGGGCTTCCGTGCGCTTATTCGTGAGGCTGCGTGCGTGGATGTTTGGGCGGTAGCCCATTTCCAAGGCCACTTTGGTCACGCGCCGCCGCATTTTCGGACCTACGCCGGGTTTGTCGTTCAGTGCGCGGGAAACCGTGCAGATGTTGATGCCCAGTCGTTCGGCTATATCGTGAAGAGTTGCTGTCATACTTTTCCGTGTGTCCCTGCTGTACGTCATGGTCAAGATGCCATGAACGCCTCGTGCAGGCAATCCTTTTCTTCAAAAAAGAGCAATCGCTTGCTTTTCTTCTTGCGTTCTTCTTCGTCAGGATCTATTCTACGGACGCTGAACAGTGATGATGTTTACGGGCGGCACGGGTCTTGCGGTATGAATGAGGCTTTGAATAGGTTCGCCTGGGCTGTGTGGGCGATTTCTCCCTGCTGATTTTGCAGAGGGATGGAATTCGGGACGAAGCGGAGGGGCGCCTGCGGGCGTTGATTCGTGAGCGGCGACGGATGAGAGAGTAATCGGTTCATTATAAAGGAGGAAAGAAAATGAAACGGAGAAGATTCGGGCTGATGTTTTGGTGTGCGTTGTTGTTTGGTGGCTGGTTGATCGGGGTGAGTGCGTTGGGAGCTTCTTCGGGGGTGGAGTTGCAGAATCTTGACTTTGAAGAAGGAGAAAACGGCTGGGTGTCCTGGGGTGAGGGAGACTTGCGTCCGGAATACTACGGACTGCTTCCGTCTTCCGGCGAGCAATTTCTGCGTTTGTGGAATCGGTCGGGTTGGTATCAGGATTTTCCGACCGTTCCCGGACGGAAATACCATGTCACCGCCCGGGTGGGCACGGCCGGATCGGATGCGCTTTGGGGAGATGCCTTTGGAGAGGTAAAGGTTGAATGGCGGAAGGTGAGCCGTGATGAGGACGATGGAATGGTTGGTTTGCCCGTTTCTGTGAAGTTCAGCTGCGATCAGGTGCTGGGCCGTCATAGCATTCGTACGGATGAGTGGGAGTGGATTGTTCTGCCGGTTGTTGAAGCGCCGGAGCAGGCGACGCATGGGCGGATTTTCTGTACGATATATACACTCGGCGGTAAGCAGGGGGGGGGATGCGCCCTGTTTGACGAGATCACCGTCGAGCCGATATTCTAAGCTTGGTGCGGGTGCGTGGCTGCGCCTCCGTCCGGCCCGGAATAAGGGACGGATTAACGAGCGAACGGGGGGAGTCCGAAAAAAAAAGAGCAAGCGCTTGCGTTTTTTCTTGCTTTTTCTGTGCGGGGGCGGGTATTGTGCGTTCAAAGACACGGGATGAGTTTTGAGCGGCGGTTTCGTTGGAGACGCTCGGAGCCCGGAAAAACGATTATTGGGAAACGAAAACAACAAAAAAAGGAGAAGGAACATGATGAGGACCGTATTGACGAGATATGAGGGGAATCCAATCATTAGCCCGAAGGATATGCCGTATCCGTGCGAGCATGTATATAATTCGGGGGCGGCCAGGCTGGGTGATCGGTATGCGCTGCTGTTGCGGTGCGGGCGGCTGCACAGCCGGTCCGAATTCGGGGTGGCATTCAGCGATGACGGCTATCACTTCGAGATCCATCCCGAACCGGTAATGGTACAGGCCACGGAAGGGATTTTCGCGAAACCGGAGAACAAGGGGATTGAAGATCCGAGGGTGACCAAGCTGGGAGATGATTACTATATTTTCTACAGTTGTTATTCCACGCGCGGTTTTCAAATCGGTTTGGCCCGCACGCGTGATTTTCTGTCGTTCGAGCGCATGGGGCTGACCACGGCGGTGGATTACCGCAACTGTGTTCTTTTCCCGGAGAAGATTGACGGCATGTACGTGCGCTTTGAGCGTCCAAACTGGGGGGATCCCTGCATCTGGATTTCGTATTCACCGGATCTGATTCACTGGGGGAATCAGCAGTTGATCATGGCGCCGGTGAGTACCAACATCTGGGAAGATGGAAAGATCGGTCCCGGTGCGCCGCCGATTAAGACACCGCGCGGTTGGTTGAGCATCTATCATGCGGTGACCGGCACCATGGCGGGCTGTATATACCGTCTGGGCGTGGCGGTGCATGATCTCGACGATCCCCGGAAGGTCATCGGGCGTGCGAAGCAATTCATCCTGGCGCCGGAGGCTCCGCATGAACGGGTGGGCTATGTGCCGAATGTGGTTTTCACCTGCGGAGCGATTCCGGAGGATGACGGCACCATCAAAATCTATTACGGCGGCGCGGACACGTGTATGAACGTGGCGACCGGCCGTATTGACGACCTGATCGACCTGGCGATGGAAGGCGGTCCGGACGAATCGGTGTGATCCTGATTGCGGTTTTGTGCAGGGCGGGGGGAAGATGTTTTCCCCCTTGCCTTGACCAGCGTTGGCGGGTTATGAAGCCTTCAACGAAAGGTGGATCATGAATCTTACCAGGTGGCTGAGTGGTGGCGAAAAGGGTCGGCCTGGTCGGTCGGCCGTTTACGTCGGTGTATTGATCGGGTGTTGCTTTTTCGCCGGATGCCGGGTGGCGGAGCAGAAGGAAAAGCCGGAACCGGCGGGCGCCTGGATCGGGCTTCCGTTGCCGGGCGTTGCGTTCAAGGAGCTGTCTGCATGCCGTTCTGCGGAAACCGTGAGCGGCACGTTTTCAGTGGAAGCTTCCTTTGATGGCCCGGCCCCGTTCGGGCTGGCGCTGGTCTGCTCGTCGAACAATCGTCCGGATCCGGAGAATTTCACCGCGATCATGGTGGAACGGACTGTTGACGGTGTTCCGGTGGTAAGGATTCGAAACCGGCTGAACGGGGAGGAGGATGTGTATGATTCATCCGGGGTGCTGCTGAGCGCCTATGAAGAGAAGAATGCGGGGCATCCGGAAGAGGCGCGGCGCCTGTTCAGCGAACGGTACCGGCATATTCTGGATGGCCGTCAATATTCGGTTCCGTTTACCAATACGACCGGGAAACTGCGTATTCATCATGATGCCGAGGCGGGGTTCCTGCACTTTTATTATTCCGTGGCACGCGAGATACGCGGCCAACGGGCCGAGGGCTGGATGGAACTGACGCCGGCACCGGACTGGGGGTTGACGAATGAGACGTATTACATTGCCTGCATCGAATCCGCCCCGCCGGAGGAGCCGTTTGATTATTCTTCCCGCGTGACGGTTACGTCCATTCCCGCTCAGGATCGTGATGATGCCGTCACGGGATTTGCGGTGACGAGCCGCGATTTTTTCTGGTCCGGCTTCGGGGGTGAAGCCGTGGTGGTGACGTTCGGGGATGAATTTCCATTTCGTGATCGCGACATCAAACTGGTCTTCTGGTCGTTGGCCAATTATGTGCCGGTCTGGCGGTTCAGCGATGAGTTGCTGTATTCCTATGAATTTCTGGAAACGTGGGGTGGCGGGAATGTGGGTTGCCATGAGCCGATGTCGGATCGGCTGCACCGCTGGACACGGGTGGACGTGGTGGAAGACAACGCGGTCCGCAAGGTTATCCGTTGGCGTTATGTGTTGTGCAATCCGGACTATAAGGTGCCCGATGATGCGATCGGTTCGCAGCTGCCGGAGGTGGAGGAACTCTATACCTGCTACCCGAACGGGACAGTGATTCGCCACATGACCTACTGGCCCAAACTGGATGCGCCGCACCGAAAATGGGTGGAGCTGGCCGAGTTGATTCCGATCGCGGGCTCGCGGAGCGACCCCGAAGAGCACCTGGCGAAACCGGCGCTGTCGTTGTTTTCTCTGGACGATGGCCCGTATCCGCTGCTGCCCGGCCCGCAGACGGGAGTGGACGGGGCCAATCGGTGGGAGCAGATCATTGCCGACGCCCACTTTGCGGATGCGCCCGACGCCTTCATTGCTTTCTCGAACGCGGGGGATACGCCGCAGTTGCACCCGGGATACCGAACGTGCGTCAACCTTTCCTGGCATGACGTGGTCTACAAAATGGCGCACTGGCCGGTCGGGCTGGAGCCGTATCAGGAAGACGACAAAACCCAGGGGGATTGGCCGATGCAAATCTCGCATACCGGGCTGCTGGGCTTTGGCGCGTATGAGGGGGATGATTGGAACAGTAATTATCAGACGGACAAGCGCGGCCGACGCTATCGTGAATGGACGGCCTTGCTGGGATTGAGTCGGCCGAAGGCATACGACGGGATACGCAATCGCGTGGCTTCGTGGGCCTATCCCGGCAGGATGAGCGGGCTGGTTGGCGCGCGTGCCGGTGAATATGATTTTTCATGCGGAGAGTTCGTGCTGGATTTGGAGGAGGGGGCGTCGGGATGCCGGTTTGATTTATCTCCGTCCGACAAGGCCTTTGGAGTGGATCATCCGACCATCGGTGTAAGGAATTGGAGGGCTCCCTCGGTTGCGGTGTTTGTTGACGGGCAAGCGCTGAAGGTCGGCCCGGATTATCGGTTTGCCGTGGAGCATGGCACGGCGTTGATCCGGCTCAACCGCCGCTTTGATTCACCGGTGCGTATTGAACTGGCTCTTGTTTTGGATGAAAACAATCACTGAGGAGGGGGCTTCATGGCCAACGAAACCGTTTTTCAACGATATCAGGGAAACCCGATTATTACGCCGTCGGCCGTTCCGCGTGCCAACAGCATTCACAACAGCGCAATTGTCAAAGAAGCCGGCGGCTATAAAGGGCTTTTTCGCGTGGATGAAATCAGCATGGAATACACGTTGCACTATGGCGAGAGCCGCGACGGGATTTCCTGGACGATTCAACCGGAGCGAATACGAATGGAAAATTCTGATCCGGATATATACATGACGGATACCAGTTACGATCCGCGCATAACCAAACTGGAAGACGTTTATTACATCACCTGGTGTAATGCCGACGAGCATGGGCCCTGTATCGGCCTGGCAACCACCCGGAATTTCAAGACGTATCGGCAATGGGAAAATCCACTGCCCACGGCGAACCGGAACTGCGTGATTTTTCCGCGTCGTATAAATGGGAAATATGCCATGCTGCACCGGCCCAGTGACCGGGGGCATACGTCGTTTGGCGATACCTTTTATGCGACCAGTCCGGATTTGATACATTGGGGTTGCCATCGTTTTGTTCTTGGTCCGACATCCGGCTGGCAGTCCGTTAAAACGGGGCCGGGCCCTCATCCGATCGAAACGCCGGCGGGATGGCTTCTTTTCTATCACGGGGTCTGGATGAGCTGTAACGGGTACGTGTATTCCATGGGTGCGGCCCTGCTGGATTTAGATGAGCCGTGGCGTGTTATGTACCGAACCAAAGATTATCTGCTGTATCCGACCGAGTTATATGAGCGGGTGGGGGATGTTTCAAATGTCGTTTTTCCCAGTGCCGCGACACTGGAAAACGATGGTCGAACGGTTCGAATATATTATGGATGCGCGGATACCTGTATCTCCATGGCGGAAGCCGAGGTGAAGGAGGTCATCGATTTTGTTAAAACACACAGTTACTGATTTAATGATGCAGAACAAGAAAGGCACTTATTGATATGGATTCAGACACCGTGAAAAAGGGAAAGGTGTTAAAATTCGGGACCAGCGGTTTGCGGGATACGGTTGAGGCGATGACCGATCAGGAGTGTTACATCAATACCCGTGGATTCCTGGCATTTCTGGAAGATCGAAATGAACTGATGTGCGGTGGCGCGGTGGCAATCGGAGGAGATCGACGCAGCAGTACTCCGCGAATCATGGCGGCGGTTCGTCAGGCCGTTAGAGACTCCGGTTATATCCCGCAGATGTGCGGACGGGTTCCGTCACCGGCGTTGGTTTATTATGCCCTGAAGCAGGATATCCCGAGCATCATGGTTACGGGCAGTCATATTCCGGATGATCGAAATGGGATAAAATTCACCAAGAAAAGCGGCGAGGTACTGAAAAGCGATGAAGCGGATATTCTGCTTCATGTGGCCCTTCAGCGCGATCTGGAATATAAAAGGATGCCGTCGGAAACCTGTTTTGATGCAACCGGAATGTTTCGGGAAAAACATACGCAGGACGATACGGCGTTTGAAGCAGAGGTGATGGATTTATATATCTATCGCTACCTGGATGTTTTTCCGTCGGACAGTCTGGCCGGTCTGCGAGTTGTGGTATATCAGCATTCCGCCGTAGGGCGTGATATCCTGACGGAAATCCTGCGCGGTCTCGGTGCCGAGGTTATATCCATTGGCCGCAGCGAGCAGTTTGTGCCGGTTGATACCGAGAAAATTTCAGAGGCCACCCGGCGCCTGCTGACGGAAGCGGCCGAGGAGTATCATCCGTTTGCGATTGTATCGACCGATGGTGATTCGGACCGTCCGCTGCTGGCGGATGAACGGGGCAATTTCCTGCCGGGCGACAAGCTGGGCGCGTTGGTTTCGATTTTTCTGGAACCCGATTTCGCGGCAATCCCGATCAGTGCGAACGATGCCGTGGTGAAAGCCCTGCGGGCGCGTACGATCGAGGTGCGCCAAACGAAAATCGGGTCTCCGTATGTGATTTCGGCCATGAACGAGGCGCGGGAAAAGGATCCGTCGCGGAAGGTGGTGAGCTGGGAATCAAACGGCGGATTTCTGCTGGGCAGTGATTGGCCCATCGGGGATAAAATCCTTTCGGCTCTTCCCACCCGGGACGCCGTGTTGCCGTTACTCGCTACGTTGCTTCTGGCCTTGAGAAACGGTCAATCGCTTTCCCTTTTGATCGAATCGGCTTTGCCTGCGTGGTGTACGAGCGCCAACGTGGTCGATAATGAGACGCCGGGCTGCGGGGCATATACCGCTGATCTGGGGCGCCGTATCATTGCGCAGTTTTCGCCGCAGGACCCCGGTATCACGCAGGTTGATTTCGCCTCTCCGGACGATCACCTGGATGCGGCCGCCGCCCGGATCAGGCCGACCAATGAAACGGCCCGCAAGGCCGTTGACCCGATCCGGCAAAGCCTGCAGAAATATTTTCCGCCGGGAGATGGCTTCGGGATGATTGTTGGGCTCAATTTCATTGATGGCATACGCATTCTTTTCGATGACGAACGGGTGGTGCATTTGCGTCCATCAGGAAATGCGCCCGAATTTCGAATGTATGCCGCCGCCGCCCGCCAGGAGGAGGCGGATAGCCTGGTGAATAAACGGCGCGAAATCATCTCGCGGATGGTCGCGGATATCACCGCATCGTAAACCTTCGGGTTGATGGGTGGGCTGCCGTAGTTTGTACGGGACGAAGGAAAACATGGTAAAGAAGGTCATGGTTCGAAACGGGGTCCGGGTTGTGTGTTTGGCTGTATTCTGGCTGACGGTTGCCTGCTCGACGCGCCAGGAGGACCGCACGGAAGACGGGCGGATCATCGTCATCTATTGGGAAAAATGGACCGGCTTTGAGGCCGAAGCGATGCAGGCGGTGGTGGATGACTTCAATGCCTCGCAGGACCGCGTGGAAGTGCGGATGCTTCCGGTGAGCGGGATTCTGGATAAGCTGATGCTGGCCACCGCCGGCGGGAATCCGCCGGATGTGGCCGGATTGTGGACGCACAGTATCACTGAGTTCTCCGAGAAAGGCGCCCTGACGCCGCTGGATGCCTTTCTGGAAAACAGTTCCATCCGCCAAGAGAATTATATCCCGGTTTACTGGGAACTTTGTCGGAATCACGGTTTTCTTTGGGCCTTGCCGACGACCCCGGCTTCGCTTGCGCTGCATTGGAACAAGCGGCTTTTTCGTGAAGCGGGCCTGGATCCGGACAGCCCGCCGACGTCCCTTGCCGAACTCAATGCGTTGTCGGACAAGCTGACGATCGTGCGTATTGAGCGCCACGGCGAGTGGCAGCAGGTACGCTATCCGGATCTTACGCCCGAAGAAAAAGCATCGCGCGGATTCCGTATTCTTCAGGTGGGGCACATCCCGACCGTTCCGGGATGGTACAGCGAAATGTGGGGCTTTTGGTTCGGAGGAAGGATGTGGGACGGGGACAGCCGTATCACGGCCAACAGCCCGGAGAACATCGAGGCCTTTACCTGGTATCAGAGCCATGCCGAGAAGCTGGGGGTGAACAATCTGCGCACCTTCGGGCAGACCTTCGGCAATTTCGCTTCTCCGCAGAGTCCGTTTATGGCGGGGAAAGTGGCGATGGTCCTTCAGGGG
>JAQVYB010000018.1 GCA_028708815.1 Kiritimatiellia bacterium
GTGTTTGGGAGGGCACTTGCTGGAATGCTGAGCAGTCCGTTTGAGTCGTTCGATCCCATTTTGATGCCATTCACATAAATATCGAACCCATTGAGAATGAGCGGTTTTATCGATCCGGATATAGATGGATCAAAACCCACATTCACCTTAAGAACACCAAAGCATGTGGTTTGCCCCAGTGCAATGCTGACAAATAGGCATAGTGCTAGAAACAGGGCTAATGCTGTGTTCCTTAATGTCATGGTCTCCTTCACCCATCTGCATATTTCCATAATAAATTATTAAGGTTTCCATCCTTTCAAGCGAGCCTAAGGATGACGTGAAGGATGCGTCCGGTCAGAAGCTGCATTTGTTCCGGTTTGGTTGATTCAAGGAGCGTGTCGGTTGGGATGGGGAGTGGCGGTGTGACGTGATAATGCCCGGACGCATCCGGCAAACAGGCCCCGAAGACAAGCCGCGCTCCGGTGTGCATTACCAGGGTGGCGCCGATGGTGGAAACGGGTACGGGAAGACCAAAGAAATCGAGAAAAATGCCGCCCATGGATGGTTTGGTGTTTTGATCAAGGAGAAAGGCGACAAATCCTCCGCTGCGCAGTGTTTTCAGCATGGCGCGCACCGCGCCGCTCTTTTTGACGATGGTTTGTCCGGTCTCGGAGCGGATGCGGTCGAAGAGGAGGTCGAGTTTTTCATTTTCCAGCGGGGCGGCAATGCTGGTGAACTGTCCATAACGCAGGGCCACGCTTTTGCCTAGAAGCTCCCAGTTCCCGGCATGAGCGGTGACGCAGATGGTGGCTTCAGGATGCTCTTTGAACAGCTCGTCATGTCCCGGATGAAAGTGGACATATGTATCGATGCGCTCCTTCTGTCGGTGTGCAAACCAAAAAAGATCGAGCAGGACGAGTGCGAAGGTTTGAAAGGAACGGATCAGGATGCGGCGCTTTTCGTCGGTGTTTTTTGTTTCCCCGAAGGCGATGTCGAGGTTGACCCGCCCGGTATTCCGCAGGTGCGCGGAGAGGAGGTAGGCGAGGAACCCGAAGGTGTGGGCGAGGAATGCCACGACGCTGCGCGGGAGGCGTGGAATCAGGGCCATTCCGCATTGGGCCAGCTTGTATTCCAGCAGGTGTCGAATTCTCATGCGCGGTTCTCCGTCTGCTTCAGCGGCGTCTGGTCATGGCGCGTTCGGCCTCGCGGTCGGCGGTTTTTCGTTTCATGTCTTCCCGCTTATCCTGCATCTGTTTTCCTTTGCAGAGTCCCAGTTGCAGCTTGATGAAGCCTTTTTTAACATAGATTTTAAGGGGAATAAGGGCGAGTCCCTTGAGTTGAATCTGAGAGGTCAGGCGTTCGATTTCCCGTTTGTGCAGGAGGAGTTTTCGTTTTCTGACGGGATCGTGATTGAACTGGTTTCCGTGGTCGTAGGCGAGGATGTTCAGGTTGATCAGAACGGCTTCGCCGCGATCTATGCGGACGTAACTTTCCTCCATGCTGATTTGACGGTTGCGCATGGATTTGACTTCCGTACCGAGCAGGACGATTCCCGCCTCGAAGGATTCAAGCACGTGATAATCCCTGAGGGTCTTTCGGTTGGTGGCGAGGCCCCCTTCGGTGGAAGGTGTTTTGTTTTTTTGTTTTGCCATAAACGGAAAGCGGCTCCGAAGAGCCGCTGCCTGATCATTCTAACGTATGTAGTATAAAGCCGGGGTTCGGCCTAGAGCGAGATGACCATGTCCAGAGAATCCTGGGTGGGCGGCTCGAGGCGTGTAAAGACCATTTCAGCGGTCATTTTCCCTTCAGCGACTTCCTTCAAGGCGATATCCACGGCCGGCATTTTAGGGTCATCGGGTTTGACCATGGGGCGCTGACCCATGTTAAGCTGCCGCACCCGTTTGGATATCAGGTTAACCAGCAACGGGATATTAGGGATACGCTCCTTGGCACTTTCCATGTAGTCAATATTCAAAATCCGGCCTCCTCTTTCATTATATGGGAAAACAGCGGGGCGCAATATATGCGCCCCGCCAGGACATGTCAAACGGCAATTTCAGATTACATCATGCCGCCCATACCGCCCATGCCACCCATTCCACCCATTCCGCCACCCATATCAGGGGCCATGGGTTTATCCTTTTCAGGGATTTCCGTGACCATGCATTCGGTGGTCAACAGAAGGGCCGCGATGCTGGCCGCATTCTGCAGCGCGGAGCGGGTCACCTTGGTCGGGTCGATGACACCGGCCTTGACCAGATCCATATATTCGTTAGTGGCCACGTTGTAGCCCATGGACCCTTTGGACTTCTTGATCTGT
Organism: Kiritimatiellia bacterium; assembly: GCA_028708815.1. Classification (GTDB taxonomy): domain Bacteria; phylum Verrucomicrobiota; class Kiritimatiellia; order RZYC01; family RZYC01; genus JAQVYB01. The sequence goes on from JAQVYB010000018.1 coordinate 2,303, forward strand.
TCCACCACGACGGCGCCTTCGATGCCGGCATTCGCCGTCAACTGACGCAGCGGGGATTCCATGGCCTTGCGTACGATGGCCGCGCCGATGGCTTCTTCGCTATCTGACAGGTTCATTTTATCCAGGGCGGCCTGGCAGCGAAGCAGGGCTACACCACCGCCGGGAACAATACCTTCTTCCACGGCAGCGCGTGTGGCATGCAGCGCATCTTCCACGCGGGCTTTCTTTTCCTTCATTTCGGATTCCGTGGCCGCGCCGACATTGATCACGGCTACACCGCCGGCCAGCTTGGCCAGGCGTTCCTGCAGTTTTTCGCTGTCGTAGTCCGAGGTGGTTTCCTCGATCTGGCGGCGAATCTGCTGGATACGACCCTGGATGGCGGCGGTTTTGCCGGCGCCTTCCACGATCGTGGTGCTTTCTTTGTTGATGGTCACGCGCTTGGCGCTGCCGAGGTCGGCAATCTGAACGCTTTCCAGCTTGATGCCGAGGTCTTCGGTGATGAATTTGCCGCCGGTCAGCACGGCAATATCTTCCAGCATGGCCTTACGGCGATCACCGAATCCGGGTGCTTTCACCGCACAGGCATTCAGAGTGCCGCGCAGCTTGTTCACCACCAGCGTTGCCAGTGCTTCGCCTTCCACGTCTTCCGAGATGATCAGGAGAGGACGGCTGGATTTGGCAATGTTCTGAAGCAGCGGAAGAAGATCCTGCAGGTTCGAGACTTTCTTCTCGTACATCAGGATGTAGGGATTCTCGAGAATGCATTCCATCGTTTCGGCGTTGCTGACGAAGTAGGGGCTCAGGTAGCCCTTATCGAACTGCATGCCTTCCACGATATCCAGCGTCGTCTCGATGCTCTTGGCTTCTTCGACCGTAATGGTGCCGTCTTTGCCGACCTTGTCCATCGCCTCGGCGATAATTTCGCCGATCGTGGTGTCGCCGTTGGCTGAGATGGTGGCCACCTGCGATATTTCGTTGGCGTCCTTCACCTTTTTGCTCATTTTACGGAGTTCGGAAACGGCCACTTCGACCGCTTGGTCAATGCCGCGTTTCAGGATCATGGGGTTGGCGCCGGCGGTGACGTTTTTAAGACCTTCGCGATAGATGGCCTCGGCCAAAACGGTAGCCGTCGTGGTGCCGTCCCCAGCGATGTCGCTGGTTTTGCTGGCCACTTCGCGCACCATCTGGGCACCCATGTTTTCGAACGGATTATCCAGTTCGATTTCCTTGGCGACGCTTACGCCGTCCTTGGTGACCGTCGGGGAACCGTATTTTTTGTCCAGGATCACATTGCGTCCGCGGGGACCCAGGGTGACCTTTACGGCCCGACTGAGTTTTTCCACGCCGGCCAGAATCGCCTGCCGGGCTTCCGCATCAAACTTCAATTGTTTCGCTGTCATAGTTCTGCTGCACTCCTTCTCTCGGATTAGTTGATGATGGCCAGAATGTCATCTTCGCGGATGATCTGGTATTCCTTGCCGTCAATTTTGACTTCCGTGCCGCCGTATTTCGGCATCAGCACGCGATCCCCTTTTTTGACGTTGAAGGCGATTTTTTTGCCGTCTTCATCCAGTTTTCCCGTTCCTACGGCGATGACTTTGCCTTCCTGAGGCTTTTCCTTGGCCGTTTCGGGAATGATGATTCCGCCTTTTTTCGTTTCCTCTTCTTTGAGAGGCTCAACCAGTACTCTATCTGCGAGTGGCTGAATGTTCATATTATGCACTCCTCCTTCTCTTCTTCTTTTTTGGGTTCATATGCCGCGGGAATGCGCCCTGCCGGCCGATTTGGCCAGTGGGGTTTTCCCGTGATTGGCGTTTTCTGCTTACTTACTTGTCGTCATCCACCATCTCGAAATCGGCGTCAATGACATCATCCTCTCCGGGCTTGCTTTTGGATTTGCCGGAAGATTCTTTTTCCTCGGATGGTTCGTCGCCTTTCGATTCGGCGCCTGGTTTCTCCGCGCCGCCCTCGGCCTGTTGGGCCTGGGCATACATTTCGGTGGAGACGGCCTGCATATCCTTTGTCAGTTCTTCCATGCCGGACTTCATTTCTTCGGCACTTTCCTTTTTAATCGCCTCTTTCAGACGATTCACGCCCGCTTCCACTTTGGCCTTGTTCTCCGCAGAAATCTTCTCTCCGTTTTCCTGCAGGAATTTTTCGGTTTGATAGACCATGGAGTCTGCCTTATTGCGGGCTTCCACGGCTTCGCGCTTCTGGCCGTCTTCGGCGGCGAAGCGTTCCGCGTCCTTGACCATCTGGTCCACTTCCTTGTCGTCCAGGCCGCTGGAAGCGGTAATCGTGATTTTTTGTTCTTTTCCGGTGCCGAGATCTTTGGCGCTGACGTGCAGGATGCCGTTGGCATCAATGTCAAACGTTACTTCCACTTGGGGTACGCCGCGTGGTGCGGGCGGAATTCCGTCGAGATGGAATCGGCCAATGGTCTTGTTGTCGCCCGCCATTTTGCGTTCCCCCTGAAGGACATGAATTTCCACCGTGGACTGGTTATCGGCGGCGGTACTGAATATTTCACTTTTCCTGGTGGGGATGGTGGTGTTGCGTTCGATCAGCGGAGTGGAGATTCCGCCCAGTGTTTCGATGCCGAGGGTGAGCGGGGTCACATCCAGCAGGAGCACATCCTTCACTTCACCCTTGAGCACGCCGCCTTGTACGGCGGCACCCACGGCCACGACCTCATCCGGATTCACGCCCTTATGCGGGTCTTTGCCAAACGTTTCCTTCACGCGGGCCTGTACGGCAGGCATACGCGTCATACCGCCGACGAGAATGATTTCATCCACTTCGCTGGAAGTAACGGCGGCGTCCTTCATGCATTGGAAGGAGGGTTTTTTGGTTCGTTCGATCAGTTCATCCACCAATTGCTCCAGTTTAGAGCGCGTGAGAGTGATGTTCAGATGTTTTGGTCCACCGGCATCCGCCGTGATGAAGGGCAGATTGATGTCGGTCTGCATGGAACTGGAAAGTTCGCATTTGGCTTTTTCGGCAGCTTCTTTCAGGCGCTGAAGGGCCATGGGATCCTGAGCCAGGTCGATGCCCTGATCTTTCTTGAACTCTTCCAGGAGCCAGTTGATGATATACTGGTCAAAGTCATCGCCGCCCAAATGAGTATCGCCGTTGGTGGCCTTGACCTCAAAGACGCCTTCGCCGATTTCCAGCACGGAAATATCGAAGGTGCCTCCGCCCAAATCGTAGACGGCTATTTTTTCGTCGGATTTTTTATCCAACCCGTAAGCCAGCGAGGCGGCGGTGGGCTCGTTGTTGATGCGTTTGACGTCGAGCCCGGCGATGCGTCCGGCATCTTTGGTGGCTTGGCGCTGACTATCGTTGAAGTAGGCCGGCACGGTAATGACCGCTTCGGTGATGGTTTCTCCCAAATAGGCTTCCGCATCCGCTTTGAGCTTCTGAAGAATCATGGAGCTGATTTCGGGTGGGGAGTAGACCTTGTCGTCCACCTTGACGTGGACATCGCCGTTTTTGGCGCGCACCACTTCATACGGGACCAGATCCTTTTCATGTTTCACTTCATCAAATTTACGTCCCATGAAGCGTTTGATGGAAAAGATCGTGTTTTTCGGATTGGTGACGGCCTGACGTTTGGCGGCCTGACCGACGAGGCGTTCGCCGCTTTTGGTGAACGCGACAATGGAGGGCGTGGTTCGCCCGCCTTCTGCGTTGGGGACTACTACCGGCTCGCCACCTTCCATGATGGCCATACAGGAATTCGTTGTTCCCAAATCAATACCCAATACTTTAGACATAATTACACCTCGTTCCTTCGTTCTTAAAGCTGTCCAACTGTGACAGATTCAGTCATTAACTTAGCGGCATATAACACAGCAATTGCCGTGCCAACATCTGATCCCGTTGATCTAGCAAGATTTGTAACATGTTGAAATAGAGCATCTAGTGATGTTATAAATATTTATTCCGGCGGGTTAAAAAATGTTCGGAGTGTGCCAGTCTGGCGCTTTGTGTGCCGTGGTTCGGCTGGGAGGTGGCGCAGTAGTTTTTCACCGGCCTGTCGGGATAGAGGTTTGCCTGGATTTCAGGCCGGGGGCCTTCTTCGAGGTGTGGATCGCATCTGTTTTTCGCGGGTGAGGTTCAGTTCTTTTCTGCGATCGGTGCTGCTTATAATCCAGATGGAATACTCTTCATCTATCTCCTTTTTATGCGAGCGCCGGAAGCAGGCGGGTTAAAGTTTGTCCGCCTGTCCGGGGTGCGGCACCGCCTCCATTTCCACTTGGCCGGCATTCCGTCCAATGCGGGTGATGAGGAAGGTGAAGTCCTGGTTGCCATCGCGCACCTGGATGCGGTCGCCTTCGTGGTAGAGGTTGCCGTCAATCAAGACGGAGCGTGCGCCGTTTTGTTCCATGACCCCCTGGATACGGATACGGTCGCGAGCGGTATCCACTGTGGGGATGTGGGCTTTTGCCAGCGGGGTGGGGGTTGCGTGCGTGCGGTGGTTGGATTTGGTGGATTGCCCGTGAATGGCGAGATTGTTCTGAAGGCAGGAGAGAATGGTTTTGAACAAGTTGCTGTTTTTCGAATCGGTGGAGGTGATGGTGGCGGAAAAGCTGATCTCTTTGTCCACGCGGACCATAGCTGCCATGGAGAGGGGCGACCCCTGTTTGTCGGATAGCAGGAGGGTGTATCCGGTTCCGGAGGGGAACGGCGTGAGGGCTGCATTTTCGAGTTGCAGTCGGGCGAGCTGTCCGCCCGCGCGTCCTTCCTGGATGGCGGTGGCCTTAGAGTTCATGGCTTCAGCGGCATCCCAGGTCTTGTTCATGCTGCTGGCGAGAAGTACCACGGAGAGGCCATCGCCGTAATCGAGAAGCATTTTGGTTCCGTTTCGATAGGGGCGTGAGTTGTGCTTGAATCCGGTGGGGAGTTGGACGGTATAGGTGCCGTTGGGTTCCTGAAATTCAACAAATGCCAAAGGTGTGGGGGTGGGTGGAACGGGTGTTGGGGGGAGGGCGGTCGGCGCCGCCGGTGGGGTCGCGACGTCTTCTGCTGTTTGCCGAACAAGAGGCGAAGGTCTTGTCTCATTATGATGTACGGGAATCGTGAGTTTTTTTTCGAAGATGCTGTGGGTTTTAATTCGGAGCGATTCGGGCAGCTGAATCAGCCCGGTGCTCACAAGCCCGAAGGAAACGGCGCAGAGCAGAACGCAGGCGGTCATTTCGGTTTTGAAGTGCTCTTCCACGTGCAGAATGTAACGTCCAATCACCACGAACCAGGCGCCCCACAGCAGGGCAAAGAGAGGGCTCCCGCTCATTAGAAAACAAAGAATGATGAAAAATACCAGGCTTCCCTTCAGGATGGAGCGGGCAATCAGGTAGATGGGGAAGACGATGGTATTCAGGATCAGCAGCATCAGTCCGAGCTGGAGCGCGGGCATGGAGTCGTCACCAAACCAGATCAGAAAGCTGGAGAAGATGAGTGTCAGCACGAGGTTGGAACGCCAGTAGCAGGCCCATAATCGTCCAACACTCTCGGGCTTCTGGTTGGACTCAATGGAGAGTCTGCTCAATTCATTTTGCGGTTCGCCGGTCATTTATTTCCCCGTATTTCATTTCGTTGCGACTGAACTTACTTTCCAAAAATCTGATCAAAGTCGATTTCCGCGGCTTTGGGCGGCAGGGCGATTTCCTCCTGTCTGGCGTCTTGCAGATCGGCTTCGGAGTCTGGGTCGATCCACCAGTAATATTGCGCGGAACTTTCAGAGCCGTACTTGGATAAAACGGTGAGCGGTGTTCCGAATCGGTTCCAGTACAGCAATCGAACCGAATCCGTATTCCAGAGCAGGACATAAGGGACTTCGGCGGCAATGAGACCGTCGATTTCACGGCAAAGGGCGTTGCGTTCTTTTAAGTCAAAAAGGCCCTTCTGCTTTTCGATCAGTTCATCCACGCGCGCATTTTTGTAGCCGGTGATATTGTTTCCGTTCACCCGGTCGGCTTCGGTGGATTCCCACATGCCTTCGGGATCTTTAAAGAGTCCTGCGCTCCAGGCCGCCCAGGTCATGTCGTAATTGAATTCGCCCATATCCTTGGTCCAGGCGGCCCAGTCCTTGCGGTCGGTTTCGAGGAGAATGCCGACATCCTTCAAATCCTCGGCATAGATGGCGAGAAACTTGTCGGAAGAGGGATCTCGCGTGAGGAATTTGATTCGGAAGGGTTGCCCGTCCTTTTCGAGAATGCCCGTTTTCGGGTTGGCGACCCATCCGGCCTCCGCGAGGAGTTTGCGGGCCTTGTCCTTGTTGAAGTCAAAGACCGGATTGCGGCAGGGATATTCGACATCATACAGATCTTCGAAATAGGATTTCTGCAGAAAATACTGATTATACATAAGCGTGGCATTCATTTTTTCGCGATCGAGCAGATGGGCCAGCGCTTGCCGCACGCGCAGATCGTCGAAAGGCGGGCGCCGCATGTTCATCGCGAAGCCCTGAAACCCGACGGGTTTCCGGTTCTTTATTTTCTGTTTCACAATCCAGTTTTTCTCAAAGCGCTCGCCTCCGGTTTCGTTGACCCAAAGGCGTGCGGTATAGACGGGAAAGATGTCGATTTGGCCTTTTTTGAAGGCCTCGAAGGCGTTGACCTGGTCATCATAAAAGCGGTAACGAATGGAGTCAAAGTTCAGGATGTGCTGATTGGATGTGCGCGGGCGTGCCCACCAGTTGGTGCGGCGCTGCATGGTGACGAAGAGACCCTCGGAAACCTTGTCGAGACGATAGGGCCCCGAGACGACCGGGAATTCGAAATTGATCTTGTTGAAATCGAGTTCGCTCATCGTGTGTTTGGGCAGAATTTGAAAACCACCCGCCGCACCCAGGTTGCGCCAATGTACATCGTGCGCGGTGAAACGGATGGTGTGCTCATCGAGTACTTCCGGCGGATCGAAGTTTTCGAGGCTGACTTTGTGTACGCCCGTCATATTGGCCGGATCGAGCAGGGCGGAAAAGGTCCAGGCGACGTCCTCCGCCGTGACGGGTGTTCCATCACTCCAGGAAGCCGATGGATCGAGGTGAAAGGTGAAGGTTTTTTTGTCATCGGAGATGCTCCATCGTTCTGCCAGGCCGGGCACATACTCGGCGGTGATCGGGTCGAGCGAGAGGAGTGTTTCGTACATGGATGAAAACAGTTCGGCGCTGAGTACGTTGTTATCCAGATAGTAGTTGAAGCTTTGGGGGTATTGGCCGGCAAAGACCGTGAGTTCCCCGCCCGCTTCGGCATGCTGAGCAGCAAGGGGGTCGGTAGTGTCCCGCCAGTCGGTTCCCGGAAACGTTTCTTCGGCGCGGAGGCTATGGGCGATAATCAGTAATCCGATAAAAGTGGAAATCCAGCGCATGTAGAGCCTCTCTTCTTTCATTTCTTTCATAAAGATAAACGTTGTGTCTGTTATTCTTGTTCGTGAATATACGTCACAACTATGGAAACGCAAAAGCAAGAACTGGTACGAATTGAAGACTTGCGGATTTACTTCGGGCGGGAGGAGCAACCGGTGCGTGCGGTGGACGGCGTTTCGCTGGCGGTGCGGGCGGGCGAATTTCTGGCCTTTGCCGGTGAGTCGGGTTGCGGAAAGAGTGTGTTGGCCTATGCACTGACCGGCCTGCTTCCCGATGCGGCCCGCCGAATAGACGGGCGCGTACTGGTGAAGGGGCGCGAGGTGGCGTCGATGAGCCCGCGTGAGCTGTGTGCCCTGCGGGGCGGGACCATTGCCTACGTCTTTCAGGAGCCGGGGCGTTCGTTGAATCCGGTGATGCGCGTGGGCGCTCAGATTGCCGAGGCGGTCCGGCGGCATCAGCAGATCCCCTCGGTTCGGGAGGAGGTGCTCCGTCTCCTCGGACAGGTGGGCATTCCGGACGCGCAGGAAAAGGCGCAGGCGTATCCGCATCAGTTGAGCGGAGGAATGCAGCAGCGGGTGATGATTGCCATGGCGTTGGCGTGTCGACCCGAATTGTTGATCGCCGATGAACCGACCACGGCACTGGATGTGACCATTCAGGCACAGGTGATCGAATTGCTGCAGGAACTCAATCGGTCACTCGGCATGGCGGTGTGGCTGATCACACACAATCTCGGACTGGTGCACGGCGTGGCTGAACGTCTTTTTGTAATGTATGCGGGGGTAGTGGTGGAAGAGGGGCCGACGGTGGAGGTGCTGGCTTCGCCGCGCCATCCCTACACCCGGGCCCTGCTGGCCTCCATTCCGCCGCTGAACGGCGGGACCAAACGGCTTTCCAGTATTCCGGGTGCGGTGCCTGCTCCGAATCAATGGCCCGCCGGTTGCCGCTTTCATCCGCGTTGTAATGTCGTACTTGATGGCTGTCGTACCACGGAACCGGCCCTGGTTCCGTGCGGAAGTCATCGACGAGTCGCCTGCCCTCAATGCGGAGAAGTATAAAGAAATCCTTCCGTTCGAACGGAACTTGAAAAGAGGAGAAGATGCATGGACAACGTGATTGAATCCAACGGGCTGACAAAACAGTTCGGACGCAAGGTGGCCGTAAACGGACTGGACCTCGCCGTTGAGCAGGGCAGTATTTTTGCTTTTCTCGGGCCGAACGGCGCGGGGAAAACCACGACCATCAAGATGCTGATGAACATGCATGTTCCCACCGCCGGGCGGGTCATGGTGCTGGGCAAGGACTCCCGAACACTTTCGCAACGCGAGTTCGAGCAGATTGGCTATGTCTCGGAAAATCAGAAACTGCCCGAGTGGATGACGGTGCGGCAGCTTCTGAATTTCTGCCGGCCGATGTATCCCACCTGGGATGACGATTTCTGCGCGCGGATGCTGAAGGATTTTGATCTTCCGCCCAACGCCAAACTGCGGCATCTCTCGCGCGGCATGAAAATGAAAGCCGTACTGCTTTCGTCGCTGGCATATCGTCCGCGCCTGCTGGTGCTGGATGAACCGTTCAGCGGGCTCGATCCGTTGGTGCGCGATGAATTCATACAAAGCGTACAGGAGCTGACTGCCCAGGAAAACTGGACGGTGTTTGTTTCTTCCCACGATATCGACGAGGTCGAGCGCCTGGCAAACTGGGTGGGAATGATCAACGAGGGCCGTCTGAAGCTGGTTGAGTCGGCGGGTTCGCTTCAGGCGCGGTTCCGGCGCGTGGAGTTGGAGGCGCCCCCTGACGCGCCCCTTCCGCCGCTGCCGCCGGAATGCATGGGGCTTGAGCGGGAAGGCGGGCGCATCCGTTTTGTGGACAGTGCCTTCAATCAGCCTGGGCGGGAAGCATTTCTTCTCAGCCAATTCCCCTTTGCGCGGAAGCTGGATTTGAAACCGTTATCGTTGCGTGATATTTTTCTGGCGTTGGCTCGGGCCTTTCGCTTTGGAAAGGAGCGTGCGGCATGAATTCACTGGTAATGCATCTGTTTAAAAAGGACGTGCGGCATCTGCGGGGTATTTTGTTGGTTTGGGTGTTGCTGATTGCTTCGCAGGCGATACTCGTCGGATCGGGGATCAGCGCCTCGGCGGATGATATGGCCACGATGGTGACCTTTCAGGTCCTCTCCGCCGTGTTGCCTGTGTTGAAAATCATTGCCGCCATTGTGCTGATTCCACTGCTGATTCACGGCGAACCGCTTACCGGGACTACGGCGTTCTGGCTCAGCCGTCCACTGTCGCGCAAGACCATCCTTGCGGCCAAGGGGCTCTTCATTGGATTGCTGCTGATTCTCTTTCCCTTGCTGGTTGAAGTTGGAATCTTTGCGGGCAACGGAGTCCTGGTGTGCCATATTCTGCTGGCGATACCGGAAATACTGATTGGGGATACGGCCCTGATTCTGCAGGTGATGGTGTTGGCCGTGTTGACGCGTAATTTCGCGCGGTTTGCCATTGCAGGGGTGGTTATTTATATAGCGATAATGATGTTGAGTGTGGCCGTGTATATTTCACGGCTCTATTTCGGGGGTATGGATTCGATGCTGTTTGCGTCGGAACCGGGGTTGGTTGCGTCGCGTGGGTTGGTTGCGCATCTGCTGGTTCTGCTCTTCGGACTGGCGGTGGTGCTGAATCAATATCTGACCCGAAAAACGGGACGCTCCATCATCCTGGCGGTGGTTGGATTCGCACTTCAGTTTGCGTGTTCCCAGCTTTGGGGAATCAATTTCTTTGCGGAGGAAAAAGCCGCGCCGGATGCTTCGATCGTGCGCTGTGAAGAGCTGGAGCTTTCACTCGATCAGAGCCACAGGAGCAGTTCCGATGAATTTCAGATGCGCCGCACGGAATCCCCGCGCAAGGAGTTCAGCATGAGGATTGAGGCGGAGGGATTGGGCGATGAATATGTGGTGCGCCCGACGGAAACCATCGCCCGCCTGGACTATGCGGACGGCGTGGTGCTGACCTCCACCAACCGCATAAACAACCGGTTCGGCCTGCGGGATCAGGATATGCGTGCACTGGCTGCTTTGTTTGCCGGCTACGAGGTGCTCAATCGCAGTTCCTATGTCTGGCAAAGCACCAAAATTATCTCCGTGTCGACCGAACAGTACTTCAAGTATGGCCGCATGGAGGGGACCCTTTCGCTTGACGTGGAAGCGGAGATCTCGGGATACCGGGTGGCCGCAGAAATTCCATTGCAGGAGGGCGCGCGCTACTCGAGCGGTTCGGAGCACCTGGTGGTCTCGCGCATCATGAAGCAGTCATCCGGTTGTACGGTCATCCTGCGCGAGAGCAAGGTCAACCTCCTGTTTGGCGGGCGCGAGGCGCGGAGTTGCTCGGGATCGGGATGCTCGTCACGGAATGATGAAGCCAAGGTTTTCTACGTGTTGCGCAACCAGGCGCGAGGGCAGATTTATCTTCCGCAAACCGATCGGCAGTTTGGCGGTCTGTGTGCGGGCGGGAAGCAACGTCTTTCAGTGACGCCGCTGCGTTTGGTGTTTGAGCCGAACCAGATCGAAGATTCCGGGTTCATCGTGGACGACGCCTGGCTGCAGGATGCCGATCTGGTACGCGTTGAGGAAGAGCCGTATGGATACTGCCGAAAGACCATCGAGGTGGAAGGATTTCAGTTGGAGGGCCGTTCTTCGAGGCCGCGGCGGTATGTCGAGAAAACCCGGGAAGGACCGGACCCGGAAATCCTGGCCACTATCGTGCTGCCCGAGAATCCCACGCGCGAGGATGTGATTGACTATGTGAAGGAAATTCTGACGGATTCCGACTGTCAGCGCCGGTATTCATCGCGGGATCCGCAGGTGGACATGCTGGTGGCGGTGGGGCCTGAAAATCTGGATGTGTTATTGATGGACGGTTATCAGTATTATGCCTTCCTGGCCGTGAAACAATTGGCCGGGCCGGAGCATAAGGAACTGATCATTGCCCAGTTGCCTGACTATCACAACCTGATAGACGTGGTGGTCGGTCAGGGCTGGGTTGACGAAGTCAGCGATACGCTGGTCGCAGAGTTAAAGAAAGATCCGGAGAACCTTCCGACGGCCTGGATCAAGGCCGTGGCCGACCTCAAGGACCCGGCTACTTACGACGATCTCAAGCGCTATCTGATTCGCGGAAACGGACGGTCAGGCACCTATGGCGCCATCAAGGATCTGCCGGGGATAGACCTGCAGGATGCCGTCGACCAGGCCTGGCGCAGAGTCCGTTATGACGCGCATGATTATCAAAAGCGGGATATGGTTTCCGTGGCGATTCAATATGGTCATTTGGATGCCCTGAGTGAGGCGGCGGCTATGCTGGATGACGAGGATCAAGATCGTTATCGGGTCCGCGTCCTTCGGAAAGTTCTGCCCGAGCTGCTGCCCGAAGGCGTCTCCGTGGAGGATTTTCCCGACTGGTATAGAGGGAATAAAGACTCTATCCGCTTTGATGAAGCGACGCGGCGGTATGTCGTCGGCGAGTAGCTGATAGTCTTTTTTCGATGATTGTTATCAGGCACGGATTGCTAGAGCATAGGGGTGAGAAGTGAAGCGGCATTTTCCATAAGGCGCCGGTAGTGATGACGCTTGCGCCAGATCGAAAGATGAACCGGTGAGCTGGAGGCCTGATCGTCCAGGATGATGGACTTCATGAGCCCGGCGAAATTCTCATCGTGTACGGAAAGGCACGTTTCAAAGTTCAGGCGCAGACTGCGCACATCGAGGTTGGCCGATCCGATCAGGGTAAAGACATCATCCACCACCAGCGCCTTGGCATGAGAGAAGGGCGGGTGACGTTCATAAATCTGTACGCCGCTTTCAAGCATTTCCTCGTAGAGGGCCGCTGAGGCGAGTCCGGCGTAGAAATGATTGTTCTGCTGCGGGACAATGAGGCGGGTGTCCACCCCGCGCTGGGCGGCGGCCTTGAGCGCGAAGAGAATGTCCTCCGTGGGTACAAAGTAGGGCGTTACGGCGAGAATCTGTTTGCGGGCTTGTGTGAAAGCGGAGAAGACGGCGGAGGTAATGGGTTCATCCGTGGTCACCGGGCCACTGTTGATCAGGCGCATCATGGCGCTTCCTTCGAAAGGTATTTCCGGGAAGTAGGAGGCGGTGAGGAGTTGGGCGGGTGTTTCGCGGGTCATGGAATACCAATCCTGCAGGAAGGTGTATTGGAGTTCCTGTACAATGGGGCCATGAATGGAAAAATGATAATCCTGAATGGCGGGATGATCGTTATGCGTGACATTGTCGATGGCGAGATTCGTTCCGCCGGAGAAGGCGTGAACTCCATCCACCACCAGGATTTTACGATGGTTTCGCAGATTGATGGCAAATTGGCGGCGGAGGAGATTGGCCTGCGTGAATCCAATGATGCGCAAATGATCAATGTGCTGGTATTTTTTGAAGAATCCTTCCCATACGGCGTGTGTGGAGCCGAAGCGGTCATAGAGAATGCGCACTTTGACCCCCTCGCGTGCCTTGCGGCAAAGCTCGTCCAGAAACTGACAGCCTACCTCATCCGCCCCGATAATAAAGCTCTCGAGGTGGATGTGATGCCGGGCGGTCCGGATGGCTTCGATCATTTTGGGATAGGCTTCATCTCCGGCGATGAGGGGTTCGATCCGGTTGCCGGCAAGCAGTGGGTGATCCGGTATAATGGCGCTCATGCAGCGGTTTATGCTTTTGCACACCTGGGATTCCGGCTCAGCTTTGGCGGCTTCATGCACATGACGCCAGTAGAGCAGGGGCATGTCGTCCCCCTGCTCGCGCGATTTCAATTCCTTGTCCAGTTCCCGGTCGCGCCGGTTTCGTCTGTGGCGTATGCCGGGTACGCGGTCCACGCCGAAATACAGATAAAGCAGCGCGCCGACAAGGGTGAAGGACCAGGCGATGAAAATCCAGAGCAGTGCGGAGTCGGCCTTGCGGCGATGGCGAAGGCAGTCGTACACCACAAGCAGAAATCCGGTGATGTGGAGGATTCCCAGTATCCAGAGCAGGGGATGGTCGAGATACGCCGGCGAGGAAACGGCCGCAAGAGAAGGGGAGAGTGTGAGTGCAGGCGGGAAGATCGAGGTCATGGGGTCTCCTGCCCTTGGGCTGTTGGGGCTGTGGTATTCAATGCATTGGATAGCCTGATCATAGTGCGTAAAACTTAACAGAGAGAGCGGTCTGTAGGCCAGAAGATTGTGTGATTATATACAGAGAAGAAGTGGAAGGGAACGGGCCGAATGGACGGGATCCTGATCTATTTTGAATAAAGGGGGAGATTGACGTTTTTGTTTTTTAGGAGCATCATGGTCTTGGAAAAAAGAAGTCATGGATGAAGTGAACGAGATGAATACAGATAATGCGCAGGGGGCGGACGAGTTGACTGTCGAGGAGCAGCAGCAGTTTGCCGAGTGGCTCTCACGGCAGGATCCGAGTCGGCGCGGGCACTATATGAAATTGGCGCAGGCGTATGGCTTTCAGGCAGAAGAAGAAACGTCTTCGTGATTCATTACGCACTTACCATTTTTGCCGCTCATCCACATCCCGCATAATGTCCACCTCATCGGTGAGCTTGATCCGCCGTCCCGGTCCCGGTCCAATTTCCGTTTGGCGGCTTCGCACATCATGGCCCCATTGATCCTGCCCATCCTGCGGGTTGTTCGGCGGTGCCGCACAGCCGGGTATCAGCAGGAAGGCGGCGATGAATGGAATAAGACCTGTCCGAATCAATTTGTTCATTTCCACATCCGATTCGTTGTATTTGTTGTGTCGGATTTGAGGGTGCTGGTCAGGGCTCCACCACGGCCAGGAAGCGCACTCCGGCATAGGATGAGGCGCGTCCGGCCTGCTGAATTTCCGCCGTTCGGGAATCCCCGGGAAAACGTATTGAGGCCAGGCGGATAAGATGCGCCTGGATGTTCGGGTTGCGTGATTGCTTGTTCACTGCACCGTAATCAATCGTCATGGCGGTTTTCAAACCGTTGAGCGCTGCCGGGATGGTCATTTTGGTAAGTGCCAGTGCAGCCGTTGAACGGACATAGATATCCTCGTCGGCCAGCAGGGTGATCAGCAGCGGAACGCAGGCCTCCGTGTTTATGCGGGCGAGCGCATCGGCTATTTGAATGCGGAGGCGGGCCAGGCGTCGCTTCCTGGCGGCCGTGTCATCTTCTTTTCCGGCCAGTGCGTTCATGAATTTGGTCGCGGTGCTCTTGTGGGGCGGAGTTTTTCGAATCAATTCATCCAGTACGGGCAGGCCGCTGTAGTCTCCGTTTTTGGCCAGTGCTTCCACCATGCGTATGGCGGTGAAATCCCAATCGGGGTTGGAGAGCGAGGCCTTGACCAGAGCGATGTGGGAGGTGTCGCGGAATTCCAGCAGGCCGGTGGCAATCCACGTCTTCATCCAGTCGTCGTCTTTGTATTTTCCGATGGAGTCGGCGAGAATCTGCCGGCCTTTGTCGCCGCCGTATTTCACGAGGTAATGGACAATGTCGGCGCGCGGATCGGGGCCGGACTCTTTGGGTGCGAAAAAGCTTCTTTTGGGTGGTGGAAGTTTTTCTTCGGCCCAGGCGTATCCTTCCGGCGTCTGGGCCTGAATGAGGAGGAGCCCGGCCCAGACCTTGTCGTAGTCATCCGTCATGCTGAAGGAACCCGCGTTGGCTGTTTTTTCGAGTAGGGGGATCATCTCTTTGTCGCCGTAGGTGAAAAGCAATCCACGGATGGCGGCCCGCTTTACGTTCTTATCGGTGGTCAGCCCGGTGGTGAATTTGCGCATCACGTCGGCGGCACGTGGGTCGTTCATATTTTCCAGTCCGAGCATAGCGCCGAGTTGCCCTTCGGGCCCGGCCATCATGCCGGTATTTTCGGTGAGCATCTGTAGGATGGCTTCCTTACGTTCCGGCGTACAGTTTTTGTCGGAGGCCAGAAGGCCCAGGAGGGGCAGGGCGTTCGCCTTTACGTTCGGATCGTTGTCGGTGGTGAGTTTGTTCATGAGGAAGTCATAGGCCTGTTCCGGGCGTGCGAGGGCGAGCCCTTTGACGCAGCGTGCCCGCAGCTCGGGGTAGGGTATGTGTACCATGCCGAATTCAAAGAAACGGGCCGCGTCATCACCGTATCCGGCGTGAATCAGATTAAATGCGGAGTCGATCCAGTCGCTCCAGTCGGAGGCGTACGAACTTTCGACGTCTCCACCGGCATCTGAAATCACATCGTTTCCTGCGGCGCCCATGGCTATGCCGGTCAGCACACCCAACGACATTTCGAGTTGCTCTTCTTTTGAAATCTGTGTCTTGGCCAGAAGGGCTGAAACCAGTTGGTCCAGAGCGGCCTTCTTCAGTTCGGGCGTGAGGCGGTTTTTACCCTCGTTGACCAGATAATCCACGACAATCGGATTATAGCGTGTTTTCATCTCGCCGGTGCGGATGATTTCGGTCGCGCGCGCGGCCACTTCGTCGGATGCCGCCGGCTGTGCGGTGTTCTGTTCCATGGAGGGGGGAGGGGTGGCCGAAGCGGCAGAGGCCATTGTTGCTTTGGCAGGCTCGGTGGAGTGGGGCGTGTCCTGCGGCGTGGTATCGGGGGCTGGTGCCGTCACATCCGGTTCAGATGGTTGGATGGGTGGCGCGACAGGTCGGGGGGCTTCGGTCTGCTCGAGAGCGGGAACCGCTTTGCGAGTCGATTCGGGCGCGGATGAGTTGGACGGCGCGGCGGCGGCGAGCAGGGCGATAATTTCTGCGTTGCCGCCTTTGCGTGCGGCATCGGTGGCCGTGCCCCCGAACGAACGGGCATTGGGGTTGGCGCCCTGATTCAAGGCTTTTTGCACCGCTGCCGGTTCATTTTTTCGGATGGCATCAAACAGCGTACGATCTTCCTGTGGTCCTGCCCAGATCGTTTCGGCCAGAGAAATAACCGTAAGTACGGCAGAAAGAATAACTATGCGCGCTGAGTTGATCATATTCCTCGCTCCCTTCTTCTTAATTTACTGCAATCGGAATGCTTGCACCGACCATTCCAAACAGTAGACCGAAAAACTGTGCTTTGTGCAATCACTTATCTCTTTCGAGTTGGATTTTTGCAGGGATGTGTTCTGAAAAGAGTTGTCAGGCGTGATAGGAGCGGTAGTATGCGCGCTCACGACATCGGTATGGAGAACGCATGATGAAAAAACAAAAGAAACAGCTTATGCTAGGCGATGAAGCCATCGCGCAGGGTGCTTTAGATGCGGGTATTTCCGGGGTCTACGCTTATCCCGGAACACCTTCGACGGAGATTACGGAATACATTCAGTCCTCTGCGGAAGCCGCCGGGCGAGGCGTACACCGCGAGTGGAGTTCCAACGAAAAAACGGCCATGGAGTCGGGCCTGGGTATGGCTTATGCCGGCCGGCGGGTGCTGGTGTGCATGAAGCATGTGGGGCTGAATGTGGCGGCAGATGCCTTTGTCAATGCCGCCATAACGGGCGTTCAGGGTGGGCTGGTGGTCGTGGTGGCGGATGATCCCTCCATGCACTCCAGTCAGAATGAACAGGACTCGCGGTACTATGCCGATTTTGCGGGAATCCCCTTTTTAGAACCGCGCAGTCAGCAGGAAGCCTATGATATGATGGCGCATGCCTTCAACCTGTCTGAACAATCCCGCTTGCCCGTATTGATGCGCATTACCACGCGTCTGGCTCATTCCCGAGCCGATGTGGCACGGGGTGAACCCCGACCGGAGAACCCGCTCAATCCACCCAGCGATCACCGGCAATTCACACTTCTCCCAGCCAATGCGCGACGTAATTATCAGGCGTTGCTTGATCGACAGGCCGAACTGCTATCTCTTTCGGAAACGTCCCCTTTCAACACATGGCAGCCTGGCGGCGAACCATCGCTGGGGATCATTGCTTCAGGTCTGGCCGGAAATTATCTCGATGAAGTTTCGCCGGGCGATCACCCGGTGGTCTATATCCGCCAGTATCCCGTACCTGTCGCTTTGGTGACGGCCCTGTATGAATCGTGTGATGAATTATTGGTGATTGAAGAGGGGGCTCCTTTTATTGAAAACAAGCTCGTTGGGCTGCTCGGTGAGCACAAGCCCGTGCATGGGCGCCGCACCGGCGCCCTGCCGCAGACGGGCGAACTCACGCCCGACCTTGTCCGCGCCGCCATGCAGGGAAAATCGGTGTCGCCACGCGCCGTCCTGGATCTGGTCCATCCGCGTCCCCCGCAGCTTTGTAAAGGATGCCCACACATTGACACGTATCTCTTTCTCAACGCTGCGCTGGAAGAGCATCCGGCGGCCAGGGTCTTTTCCGATATCGGGTGCTATACGCTGGGGGCTCTCCCGCCCTTTGAGTCTATTCACACCTGTGTGGATATGGGGGCCTCCATCACCATGGCTAAAGGCGCCTCCGATGCGGGACTGCGTCCCGCATTGGCCGTCATAGGGGATTCCACCTTCACGCATTCCGGTATGACGGGGCTGCTTGATGCCGTGCATGAGAACACGCCCTTTACCGTGTTGATTCTCGATAACGATACCACGGGTATGACGGGGCAGCAGGTTTCCATGGCGACTGGAAGACTGGAACAGATTTGTCTCGGACTGGGGGTTGCCGAAGAACACCTTCGCATCGTGGTGCCTCTGAAAAAGAATCACGAGGCGAACATGGCGGTGCTGCGGGAGGAAATTGGTTATGCCGGTGTTTCGGTGATTATTTCGCGTCGGGCCTGTGTGCAGATTAAACGGAGAGTATAGACGATGAAATGTGATATTGTATTGGCAGGAGTTGGTGGCCAGGGCATTCTTTCCATTGCCGCGGTGCTGGGGCGTGCGGCTCTCGAACAGGGGCTCCATATCAAACAGGCCGAGGTGCATGGCATGGCCCAACGCGGCGGGGCGGTGCAGTCGCACTTCCGCATGTCTGCGGAGGCGGTGGCCTCGGACGTCATTCCTTTCGGTCAGGCGGACCTGATTCTTTCCATGGAGCCGATGGAGGCACTGCGTTATCTTCCCTGGCTCAAGAAGGAGGGGTGGGTGGTATCCAACAACCAGCCCGTCGATAACATTGCAGCGTATCCCGATTTGACGTCCGTGCACGCGGCTTTGCAGGCGCTGCCGCATCACCTGTTGTTTGATGGGGTTTCCGTGGCCACCGAATATGGCTCGTCGCGGGCCCTGAATATGGCGATGCTTGGAGCGGCATCCCCCTTTGTTCCGCTTGCCGTGGAGGTGGTTGAACAGTCCATTCGCGAACAGTTTGCACATAAAGACGGCCAGGTCATCCAGGCCAATCTGGATGTCTTTCGTGCCGCCCGCGCACTGGCCCTGCAAAATATGCCACAAACCGCTTGATTTTAAAAAACGCGGGGAGTAATACCGTACCGGTTTTTACGAACAAACGGATGGATGCGTAGCTCAGTTGGCAGAGCAGCGGACTCTTAATCCGCGGGTCGTGGGTTCGATCCCCTCCGCATCTACCATCTCAAGCCCCTCGAAAGAGGGGCTTTTTTATTCTTCAACAAATCGTGCCCTGCATGCATTGTGTGAGGATTCCTCCTCCCCGCAGATTTTCCCCACTCGCTGCTTTTTTCGCCGCGAAAGAACGACCGGGGCACAAAAGGGTTGTTATTCAGTCGGTAGGCTGTTCGCGGAGTTGGTCCCAGACCTCTTCGAGGGCCTGTGGGATGACGCGCGTTTCGCCGAAAACCGGCATGAAATTCGTGTCGCCGCTCCAACGCGGCACCACATGCAGGTGCACGTGATCCTTGAGCCCGGCGCCGGCCACCTCGCCCAGGTTGATGCCGATGTTGAACCCGTGTGGATGCATCATGCGGGAAAGGCATGAGGTACACCACGCCGCAAGATTCAGCATTTCGGTGCGCTCCTCCCGGGACATACTTTCGAGATCCGGAAGGTGGCGGTAAGGCGCCACCATCAGATGGCCGTTGGTATAGGGATAGCGGTTTAGGATGACTGCGCAGGTTTCTCCCCGCCGGGCAATCAGGTTTTTTCGGTCCTCGTCTCGGCTGAATGCCTCGCACATAAAGCACCCCGCGGAGGTGTTGTTGCGGATATAATCCATTCTCCAAGGCGCCCAAAGCTGTTTCGTCATTGTCGATCTCTCCAAAGGGGTGTGTGTATCAGCCCTCAATGAAGCAGCAATCCTCCTGAAAATCAAGTTTCTACAACGGATTGCCGGAGGAAAAAAATAGGCACTGAAGATTGACAAGAGAGGGCCAAGCCGATATAGAGGGCGCGTTTTATATGACATGACTCGGTGGATTTCGGGGGATTAGCTCAGTTGGGAGAGCGCTTGAATGGCATTCAAGAGGTCGTCAGTTCGATCCTGATATCCTCCACCATCTCCAAAGGTTCCAGTCCGTACGGATCGGAACCTTTTTTTGTGATTCTGGAATGGAGTTTTCGCACCAGGTATCGCCTCATATAGAGCCGACGCTACAACATCGTAGGGTTCGTCCTATAGAGCCGACAAGGGGAAGAGTTTTTCACGCAGAGCACCCGGATGCGGAAGTGTATGCAGGAAGGGAAATGCCACAAAGGTCTCCAGTCTATGGTCTCCGGTCTATGGTCTCCGGTCTTCAGTCTTCAGTCTATGGTCTCCGGTCTTCGCCCTTCGATGGATGATTCGTTGTTTTTGATCGTTTAGATACTTCTGAAAATCCCTTAACGAGCCTTGACAATTTGCCGCTCCAAATCTATATATACCTGTGAGGTAATGGATTTACGAGTCACATTCTGTGCTTGGCATGGTTGGGATGCATACGTGGTATGAGGCTTGCTGAGAGCAGTAACTGGAAGCCGGTTATGAAAAACAGGAACACCAGAATGCGGGGGGGCTGGACGGCGGGGCTACTCGCTGCGGCAATGCTGTGTCTACTGGTCCCGGTGACCAAGGGGGCGATTGTCACCATGTATCTCTATACCCAGTACAACTCGGAGTTGGATTACGATAAAGTCATCGGAGGCGATGGAGACCCACTCTCCGATGGTTCCTACGTCATGGTGCTCGGCAACAATACCGGTGTTAGAGATCCCTTGGTGACGTTTGGCGGTACCAATCTGATGTCCGAGGTGGAGAACGATATCCTTCTTGGGACGTTTACGATGAACACGTGGGGTACGGATGGGGGCTGGATCGATGCCGGACCGTTCTTCTTTGATTCTGCCGACGTGAAGTATGTCTATCTCTACTTTTTTGACACACATTCGTTTCCGGTGGAGGGCGTAACACCTTGGGGATATTCGGCTGTGCTCAGCGTAACCAATTATGATGTTGACATGAAATACATCGAAGTGGATGTGTCGGGAGGAAGCGATATATACATGCACGCGACCAATAATTTTGTGGTTATTCCGGAACCTGGCACCGGAAGTCTGTTGATCTTTTTCCTTGGTATGGGCCTTGTGGGCATGCCGGGATTGTTGAAAATTTGCGCCAGGAAAGAGCCACACCCCGGGGGGGGAGGTCAAGGAGGCTCCTATGATTCAGTATAATATAAAAAATTTGTTGGCTCTGCGGGGGGGATCGCTTCGGCTTTTCTCTTTCCTTGCTTTCCTTTTTCTCCCGTATGCGGTGGTACAGGCCGATGAAAATTCGCTTACGCCGTCCCTGACTATTGGCGTGAGCGGAAAAATTCTGGATGAATACGGAAATGATCTGATTGGGTCGGCCATGATCGAGCCCTCGCTGTGCGACTTGGTGCAGATTCTGTGGGCCACTAACGGCATTTTCCCCCCTAATGAAGACGGGACGCCTGATGAACAGAATCCGGTGCTGCAATCGGCGTTTATCGGCAGTGAAACCTGCCTGGGACTGAATAGTCCATCGATCTTTGCTTTGACCATCCTTGGGGGCGGGCTAATCAATCCCGAAACCCCCTTCTTCGTTCGGGTATACAACGCCTCAACGACCGGGGAAGCCACCTTTTATGCCGATTCTCCGCTGGTCTACAATGAGGCGGATAATTTGGGGCGAGTCATTGTGACCATCCCGGCTACGACACAGGCCGTTAATCCCGAGTATGCTGCCGGCCTTGATTCCGATGGCGATGGCATGTCGGATGCGGATGAGATAGCCGCCGGAACTCGGCATGATGATCCCAACTCGCTGCTCTCCGTGCAAATGAGCTATCGAAGCGGCGAGGTTCTTCAGTGGGCCGGCGTTTCGGGAAAAGTCTATTCTGTTCAACAGAACCTGAGTACCCTCACGGAACCCGAATGGATGGATCTCACCACTGTTACGGCGGAAGCCGACGGGTTGCTCCAGGTTGAGTTCCCGGACAACGACGAGGAGAGGGCCTACTACCGCATTCGTTTGGTGACGCAGCCTGACTAGCTTCAGGATTGAACGCCTGTTTGAATTTCGGCAGAACGATTCCATGCAAGATCCCGCCATGGGTGCGTAGCAACGGGGTTGATTTTGTGTGATTTTGGGTTGGGGCGGAATGGTGTTGGGTTGGTTGGACCCGTTGGATTGTTCCGTGGATGTGTATGCAGGGAAAAGAGGCGGGGCATGCATGAAAAGGAAGGCCGAAAACCCGGGCTTCAGAAAGCGGGAAGGTGTTTTTCCTCGAGTTCGTACACTATTCTTTTCTGAGGCCTTTCCGGGAGATCCGTTGTCCCGGGAGTCCACTGCATCTGAGATGCACCCCCGAGCATCAAAAAGCAATACACTCGTCGGCTATAGCCTGTCCCGACGCAGCTCGGGAAGATGGCTACGTGCGTGGCGCGGACCTCCAAGGCCGGAATGCTCCTTGAGAGGAAGGCCACGGACTGGAAGCCCATGCTGCGACGGAAGACCACTCGCGGAAATTTCGTGCCACGTAAAAACCTGCGCTGCATCCCATTTTTTTCTTTCCCATCCGCTTCGTTTCAGGGAGAATGAAGAAGAATATGAAAGTAGAAAAAGTTGATCGGTGCTTTGATCAGAGGGCTTGGCATACCAACTTGCAGCATAATGGGCAGAGAGGAGTGCCTGACACGCAATGGGACCGATGCGTTCGCATGGGTTGACCTCGGGCTTGGATGCATGGGCCGAATAACAGTTTAAGCTGGTACGGGAACGAGAGGGTGACCGGAAATATGGGGAATAAGACCATGAAAACAATGAAGAGAAATTTGGATTCGCAAAACAAAGCGGTGTCGGCTGCGTTGTCACCGCACTCCAAACGGCATTTCCAACCATTGGAAGTTTTTTTCTCGTTTTTTCCAATGATTGGAAAAATGTGTGACTGTTTTTCCAATCATTGGAAAAAGGGTTTTCCAGGAAAGATGCTGCCCTTGGCGTCCGTGACGCCCGGCAGTGATATAGCCGCCGGCAATAGCCTGTCCCGTCGCAGGTCGGGAAGGGGGTTTCCTCCGTGGCGTGGACTTCCAGTCCGTGAAACCTCCTGCGGTGAAAGAACACGGGCTGGCAGCCCATCCTACGGCCGATCATTAAAATATAGGACTGACCCCTTCTCCTTCGCGTTTGCTCTGTTTGCTCTGTTCGTGGTGGTGGTGCCGACGCTGGTGTTGGGAGACGTGACGATGGTTGAATGGCGTTCTGAGGCTGCCAATGGAAATTGGGAGAATAGTGCCCCTGATGCGTGGTGGTATCCGTGGTGGAATAGCGGGAACGGAGAGTCGCAATCAACTCCAGATGCTTGGGATTCAACAAACTATGTACATTTTGGTAACAATAACCAAAAAACAATGTCTTTGAATGACAGGTGGTTTAACGTACAAGAGCTGTATTTTGACGCGGGAGCTTCAGAGGAGCGTACAATCAGTGATAATGGCATTAATTTGCAGGGTGCCAAGATTGAAAATCTGTCGTCGGCCAATCATACCTTTAATTCAGCGATCGGTGTAAATAACTGGGGGCAGCTTAATCCCGTGAACGGGAATCTGACGTTTAACGGGACCGTTTACGTGAATAGCTACTGGATAGATGTATACGGTGATAATGGCAAGTTTATTCATTTTTTCGGTGTGTTGGATTGTGGTGGAGGTGGTGCCGGAACAGGCGGTTTGACGATCAAGGAGAACAGCTATGCGATTCTGACGAATAACAATACGTTTACGGGGAACATCAATATTGAGAAGGGGGGGGTCCGCCTTGGTAATGATGGGGGTGGACATACCAATGCCGCCGGCCTGGGTACGGGCGAGATCAAGGTGGGGACCAATGCGGTGTTGGAGTTGCATGCGAGCGTGCCCTGGCGGCCCCGCAAATTGGAATTATATGGAACGGGTGTTAATTCGGCCTATGGCGCGTTCCAAAAGCATGAGAATTCGGGCAGTGGAACGGCCACTTGGCCGGGGGCGGTTGTTTTGGGGCAGGACGCCAATATCGGGTCAGCGAGCGGAACGCTTTATATCGCGGGGGCGCTGACAGAAAGCGGAGGAAGTCACAAACTGGTTAAGAAGGGTGGCGCTACTCTTCAGTTGGCAGGGACGAACACCTATACAGGAGGAACCTACATTGATGACGGTATTTTGGCCATCAATCATGGTAATAGTATAGGTACCAATTCTGTTGATATTGGTAGCGCTTCGTATACGGCCGTGAGTGCAGAACTGCAGCTGGCCCCGACCGCCGGGGGTATCAGCATGACCAACACTGTCAATGTGAAAGCCAAGTCCGGCGCGGCTTCACGCACGTTTGCGAGTCTGAACACATCCGGTGAGAATATAGTGCGTGGAGCTGTGAGCATCAATACGGACTCCCAGCTTCGGCTTTACATGCCTTCGGGGAGCGGAACGCTTTCGCTAACGAATGTGATTTCCGGAGATGGAAGTGTTTGGCTGGATGCCGCGGGTGGCGTGGTGACCTTTTTCGGGAACAACACGTATGGGGGTGGAACCTATATCGGACGCGGCGCTCTGCTGCTGACGAATCACAACCGTGCCGCCGCCGGCGGGGGAATTTATATCTCGGGCGATGCAGCCAACGACACCAATGCCTCGCTGATGGTGGCATCCGGGTTGACTGTTACCAATGATTTGTTCATGCGTCCGCACAAGAATGAGACCATGGCGGTTATTGAAAAGGTGGGCAGTGGCAACGTCGAAATGACAGGGCGCCTGCATCTGTGGGCGGATGAAACGGGCGGACGGCGCGTCAGTATGATTACCAACACAACGAGCGGCACACTGACGTTTTCGGGGGATGTGGACCTGGCCAGTCCATCCGGCGATAACCGGGCACTGGTTATCGGAAATGCGGTGACGTTTTCCGGATCGATCACCAATCCGGGCAGCGGGGGCCTGGTGATCCGGGGCACCGGTTCGCCTACGTTTGATGGAAGGCTGGAGTCGTCGATCTTTCAGGATGCGGGCAACGCGGTGATTGGGCCGAATGTTGTTTTTGACGGGGTGACGTATCAATTGGGTACCACTGATAACAGCAATCAGGTGACGCAGAATGCCTCGCTGACGTTCGCGACTGGCGATAAAAGCTATGACGTGAGTATCGCGGCCGGATTTTTTGATGCTTCGGGCACAAAAACACCGGGTACGCGGCAGTTCAATTTTACGCATGATGAGGATACCATCACCATTCAGGGCACCGTGGATCTGGGGACTAACTCGGGGCATTATCTGGTGCTGAACAACTCCGGCACGGCCTCGACCAATCTGCTGAAAAACCCGGGCTTCGAGCTGGGTGCAGCAGGCGGCGCCACTCCGCCCGATTGGTGGTTGTATCAAAACTGCGGTCAGGAGAGCTGGGCCTGCCGTTCAGGCACCAATGGGATGGCTTTTTATGGGGGGGTTGTTGGCGGATATGGTGGTTTTGGTCAGGATTATTCAGTGAACCTGACTGTGGGCGATATGATTACCTTTTCCATCTGGGGGTTGGCGGAGGCCGCTTTTGATAGTTCCAGTAGTGAATGTTGGCTGAAAATTGAATACTGGCAGGGCGGAGACAAGGTGCGGGAGCACGAAGTGAACGTGTATGCTGCGCTGGTCGGCGATCCAGATAAGTGGAACAAATATACGCTTTCCTCGGTGGTGGAACATACGGGAATCACGGTGATTAAGGTCATCGTCGGGGGCGGCGGTTTTGTTGGTGGGGCGGGTTATCGTTCGGTCAAATGGGATGACGCCACGTTGACGATTTCGCCGATTCCCGGTCAGTTGGTGGTGGTTGAAGGTGCTTTGAGCGGCAAGGGTGGTATACAAAAAACAGGCCCGGGTCTGATTGAAATGGTGAGTAATGCGACGTATCAAAGCGAGACGCTGATTAGCGGCGGGGCGCTTAAGCTGGGTTCGTCCACGGCGGTGGGGGATGCGGAAATCATACTGGGCTACGGTGCGACAGCGGAGGGCGCGGCGCTCTTTGTGGAACCGGGCAAGGAATTGGCGACGGATGTGAGTGTCCTGTCCGGTGATGGCGCGCGGGTGATCGGCATGCAGACGGGAGATACCGGGGCGGCCGAACTGAATGCCAATATCGCGCTGGCCAAAACGCTGACGTTGTCGACGCCGGAAGGTACGACGAATACGGCGGGAGGCACGGGAGGGATCATTTCCGGAGTGGGCGGGCTGAAGAAGATTGGCAACGGCGTCGCCATTCTGGCTGCCGCGAACGAATATGAGGGCGGAACCTATATTGCCGGCGGCTTTCTTGAGATTACTTCGGATGGCAACCTGGGTGACGTGCCGGCTTCGGCGGAGGAGAATATCGTGATAACCAATTGGGCTACACTTCGGCCCACCGCTGCGGAGGTCACGCTGGATGCCAAGCGCACCCTGCGCATCGAAGGGGGGCACCTCAGCCCGAGGGACTGGGGCCAGGTGCTGAATGTGCCGGGCGTGATTGTCGGTAGCGGCCAGCTGAATATCGCAGGCGGCGGGCGGGTCAATCTGATGGGCGACAACAGTGGCAGTGGGTTCACTGGAAAAACAGAAATTCACCAGGGCAGCCTGGCCATCGGAATTGATGCTAATCTGGGTGTTGTGCCGGATGACTTTGTTTCGGATCAACTGAGCTTCAAATATAATGATTGGGGCTATCTCTTTTTCACGAATACGTTCACCCTGAACGTCAAGCGCGGTATTTATCTGGAACGAAATGCCAATCTGTCCGTAAACGCATCCTGCACAGGGACTTATGCGGGCATTATCTCAGAAGATGCCACAGCCCGCGCCGTGGCTAAAGTAGGGCCGGGCGACCTGGTGCTGCTCGGAACCAATACCTTCACGGGTAACCTGTATGTGGAGAACGGCACGGTGGAAGTGGGTGGGGCCAACCCCCTGAAGGTGCCCTATTTGGATGTGGGCCCCGTATCCGGAGACGACCCGGCACGTCTCTTTGCGAAAGATGGCGCCGTCATTACCAACGCGATCCACTTCCGCAAAGGCGACGTCTGGTTGGAAAATACCCTGGGCATGCGGGAAGCAGGCTCTTCGCTCCTCAGCGGGGAGATCGAGGTCTCTGAATACATGGTGGTGACCAATGCGGCAACCAGTACTCAGGTCGTTTTTAAAATCTGGCAGAGCGCCAACGATCTGGGATTTCGCAAGACCGGTTCGGGCGTATTGGTGCTCTATACCAACCATGTCAATCACATCACGAATGAGGTGGGAACGTTGCGTGCGGCTTCCGAGGGAGGATGGTTCAACTGGTCGCACATGAACCTGTTGTCCGGGGCAGTGTTTGATCTGGCCGGGAATACGGTGACGCAGGGCTGTGTGGATGGTGTGGGCAATGTCTCGATGGGCGCTGGGAACCTCGTGGTCGATGGCGGATGGAACGGAACCCTTAGCGGTGTGATCGGCGGCTCGGGAGGCGTGACGAAAATGGGGGGCGATCCGTGGACGTTGGGTGGAAACAATACGTTTGAAGGCGGTTTGAATGTTTATGGCGGAACCCTGCGACTGCAGACGCATACGAACGCCATGGGGGCGGGGGCCGTGAATGTGACCAATGCGACACTGGACCTGAATTACGGCGCGGCTACATTGCGTCCGGTCACCTTGACCCTGCTCAACGGAGATGTGACGAAGTCCGTGTCAGGGTCAACCACTTGGCGGGGCGATATGGTCAGCTACCACAGTTCGACCGCCACGATTTCCTCCGGTAATTTTTACATTTACGGCGGATTAAACATCGCAAGTGGCACGCTGGTGTTTAATAATGCCAGTGAGAGTGGAATGAGCGGCGGCACCATGACGGGCGCCGGCCAGTTGACGAAACAGGGTGCGGGGGCATTTCGGCTTCGTCCCGGCACGCATTCGGGCAACATCACTCTGAGTGGGGGCGAAATCAAGCAGTATACCGGCACCATGACGCCCGGCGGCACGCTCATTATGGAAAATGGATCAACGTATCGTTCCGATGGCACCACCGCCCGTACGATGACCAAGGCCAGTCAGATTAACGGCAATGTGACGCTGGGGCACTCCGGGGGTGGGGCGATGACGTTCTCGGGCGCCATGAGCCTGAATTCGGACACGCGCACACTGACCATGGCGAACACCAATATCATTTCCGGTGTTATTTCGGCAGGTGGCCTGACCAAGGCCGGGGATGGTCTTCTGATTTTGTCCGGCGCGAATGACTACGCCTTGGATACCACCATCAGCGCGGGGACGCTGCAGATCGGGAATGCGGGTGCGAGTGGGGATGTGGCCGGGAATATCGTCAATAACGCGAAGCTGGCCTTTGACCGGACGGACACGGCGCTGGACTATGACGATGTGATCAGCGGGACGGGCTGGGTCGAGCAGCAGGGCAGCGGAACCGTGACGCTTTCGGGTGCGAATGAATATTCCGGCGGAACCCTGGTCAGCGCAGGGACACTGAAAGGCACCACCACCAGCCTGAAGGGATACATCACGAACAATGCGGCGGTGGCCTTCGATCAGGCGGGTGACGGCACCTACAGCGGTGTTCTCTCCGGTACGGGTACGCTGGCGAAGCAGGGAGCCGGTGAAGTGACGTTGAGCGGCGCCAACACCTATTCCGGTGCGGGCACCATCGAAGCGGGTACGCTGAAAATTACGCATAACACGGCACTGGGTACTGCAGTGGGGTCGACGGTTTCCGACGGTGCAACGCTGGCGGTGCAGGGCGGCATCACTTCGGCAGAAGCGTTGAGCATGCGTGGGACGGGCGACGGTGGAGCCGGCGCTATCAACAGTATCAGCGGAGACAATACGCTTTCAGGGGGAATCACACTGACCTCGGCAGGGGAAGTTCAGGTGGATGCGGACAGTCTGACGCTTGGTGGTGTGGTGAACAGCGAAGGCGTGGGGCGGAATCTGACCAAGACGGGGGCTGGTACGCTGGTGTTGGGAGGTGCGAACACCTTTGCCGGTCAGTTGAATATTGAAGAGGGTGTGGTTTCCGTGGCGAGTGTATCGGCCACGCGCGATGCGGCCCAGCCGCTGGGCGCGGCCACGCAGACGCGTGATATTTATTTGGGTTCGGCGAATAACAAGGGTGTGCTGCGTTATACGGGCGCAACGGGTGAATCCGCGAAATACTACGGTATTGTGAATTCGAGCACGGGGGAAATTGACGTGGTGGAAAGCGATACGACCCTGACGATCAGCGGCGTGATTCGCGATGGCGGCACCACGGCCACGCTGATCAAGAGCGGCGCCGGCACGGCGGTGTTTTCCAGCTCGGCGAATAATTATGGCGGTCTGACTGTGGTTGAGGAGGGCGTTTTGCGCGCGGTGGATGCCAATTCGCTTGGATCAGGCGGAGCCAGCGATAATCATGCATCCCGTATTGTTTCAGGTGCTTCACTCGAACTGCAAGGCGGATTCACTATCGCTGAGCGTATGTATCTAAACGGCACGGGCATTGCTTCGGACGGTGCATTGCGCAGCGTTTCAGGAGCGCAGACCAATTCGCAGGATATTTATATGGAATCGGCGGCTTCCATCGGGGTGGATGCGGACAGTTTGACGCTGACCGACACCATTCAGGGATCGGCCAATCTGACGAAGGTGGGGGCCGGGATGCTGATGCTGACGGCGATCAATACAACCTTTACCGGGAAAGACATTGTGAATGCCGGGACCTTGGGCTTCCAGTCCGGCGAAACGCGTCTGGGTGCCACGCCCGCGGAATATGTGGCGGATCAGATCACGCTGAACGGCGGCACACTGCATCTGAACGGTGCGTCGAATCAGGAGCTGAGCGATACCCGCGGAATCACGCTGGGCGCCAGTGGCGGCGGGCTTTCGGCGGATTCGGACCGCACCTTGACCATCAATCCGCTGATTGTGGGCTCGGCGGGCGGCGGCCTGACCAAGTCGGGTGCCGGAACGGTGGTGCTGAATGCGGATAATACATACGACGGCGACACAACGGTGAGCGCGGGTATCCTGCGCATCGGTGCATCCGATCGCGTGCCGAATACGTCGGCGTTGAGTGTGGGAGCTTCCGGTACGTTTGATTTGGCGAACAACAACGAAACGGTGGGCTCTCTGGCGGGTGCGGGGTCGGTGACATTGGGCAGCGGTACGCTGACGGCGGGCGGACTCGGCACCAGCACGGAGTATGAAGGCGTGATGAGCGGATCGGGTAATTTCACCAAGACGGGCGCCGGCACGCTGACGCTCTCGGGTGACAATAGCTATGAAGGGGATACCACCGTGAGTGTGGGCACTCTGGCCCTCGGTGCGGCGGATCGTATTGATGACCTTTCGGATCTGATTGTGGCCTCCGGTGCGACCTTTGCCATGTCCAATCATAATGAAGACATCAATTCCATTTCGGGTGTCGCGGGCAGTACGATTGCCATGGGCGCGGGTGATCTGCGCATTTCCGGCGTGTGGACTACCGAATTCGCAGGCGTGATCAGCGGCGTGGGCGGCCAGCTCATTCACGAGGGGTTGGGTGGCGGCGAAGAAGGCGACCTGACTTTAAGCGGCATAAACACTTATTCGGGCGGCACGGTCATCTCCGGTGGATTGATTCGCGTTTCAGCGGATGCCAATCTGGGAGCGGCTACGGGTGACATCTGGCTGGGGGCCTGGAAGAGTCTTGATTTCACGGATAGTTTTGCCGTGAATGCCGGACGTACGCTGGTTTTGTGCGATGACGATGGCGGCCATCTGACCGTGGAAGGCGGAGAGACGGTGGAATTTCAGGGAGACATCACCGGGGGTGGACAGCTCAATAAAAACGGCGCGGGGCAGTTGAATCTCTATGCCGAAAGCGACTATTCGGGCGGGACCCATCTGCAGCACGGTTATCTGGCCTTTGGCCAGGAAAATCATCTGGGCGAAACCCCGCTCGCCCCCGATGCGGACAATATCTGCTTCACGAATCTGGCGTGGAGTACGTTGCTGATGACCAATAATTTTGTGAATTATACCAACGGTATCACCCTTACCGCCAACCGGGGTGTTTTTATGGCGACCAATGCCCTGATCAGCGTGGTGACGAATGCGCATTTGACCATTGCCGGCCCGATCACGGCGTCACCGGGGGTCTCCCTGTCCAAGGAGGGGACCGGCAAGCTCACGTTCAGTCAGCGGGCGTCCATCCCCGGCATTCTCTGCATCAACGGCGGTGAACTGGAACTCCTGAACGCAGACCCGCTGGACACGTTGTGGGTGAATCTGGGTGAAGACCTGGACTTCAACCCCTCTCCGGACGCACGACTTGCGCTGGGTCCGGGTGTGGTGTTGACCAACAATATCGCTGTTCGCACGAACGCCAACTTCGAAACCGGAACGCGCACGATTGCCATGTATCCCACGGATTCGGCGGAAACCACCGGAAAGATCGATTTGTATCAGGACCTGGACCTGGGCGCCATCGCCGGTTGCACGCTGAATGTGTCGGGCCTTATCGAGTCGTTGGTGGGCGAAGGCATCTACGTGAACAAGGTCTGGGGTGGCACGGTGGTCTTCAAGAGCAATCTGAACACGTTCAAGCATTTGATCGTTGATGACGGTGTCGCGCGTTCCGGAGTGCACGGTGCTTTGTGGCATTATTGCGACCTCGTGATTACGAATACGGGCACGTATGATCTGGACACGTACAACCTGTGGGTGCAGGTGCTGGAAGGCAATGGCGATCTGGATTTGGGCAGCGGAACCATCACCATCACCAACGGGTATGATCGTACCTTCACGGGCAAGATTACCGGCGCAGGCACATTTAAAAAGTCGGGCGATATTGCCGTAGGAGATGTCAACGATCGGCAGATACTCACGGGTAACAACGACTATACGGGCGGCACGATTATTGACAACGGAAGCTTGCAGATCAACACCGAGACAAATCTCGGCACGGGCGGCATCACCTTCAACAACGGCGCACGCCTCTGGATCGCTCAGGAAGCGAATTTCGATGCCGCACGCGGAGTTGCCCTGACCGGAAACGGACGGATTGATGTCTATACGGAATATACCTCCAGGGTTAACGGCGTAGTCAGCGGCGCCGGCGCCCTGGCCATTCACGACGGCGGGCAGTTGACCCTCGCGGGGAACAACACCTTTGCCGGTGCGACAGCCATCAATGACGGCCGATTGCGCATCACGCACAGCAACGGACTCGGTTCGGTGTCGGCGGGCACGACGGTGGCCAACGGTGCGGCGCTCGAACTGGCCGGCGGCATCACCGTTCCAACGGAAGCCCTCACGCTGAACGGGGCGGGGGATAACGGCCCGGCTGGTGCCTTCGGGGCGCTGCGCAGTGTGTCGGATGACAATACCTTCGCCGGGGCCGTTTCGCTGAATACGGCATCGAGTATCGGCGTGGATGCGGCGGAAGATACGCTCACGCTCAGTGGGCTCATTACCGATGTGACCACGAAGAACCTGACCAAAATCGGGGCGGGTACGTTGGAACTGACGGCCAACAATGAGAATGATGGGTCTCTTCTCATCAGTGATGGTTCGGTCAAGGTGGCGTCGATTGCGGCGGCAACGACGGTTCAGCCCCTGGGGCGCGTGCCCCTGGTCTATCTGGGGAGTGCCGGGAAGAAGGGAACCCTGACTTATACGGGCGGCGCCGGAAGCACCACGAAGAATATGAACTTCCCGACAGACGGTACCGGCGTGGTGTCCGTGACGCAGGGCGCTTCCGTGATGACTTTCTCAGCCCTGTCGCAATGGAGCGGCGCGGGCGAATTCCGCAAGCAGGGCGCCGGAACGCTGGCATTAAGCTCGACGGATGGGAATAACGTGATGTCCGGCAAAACCTTTGTGGAGGCGGGAACATTGCGTTTGGTTAACAGGCAGTCGCTGGGTGTCAGCCCGAATGTGGATGTGGCCGACGGCGCGGCCCTGGAACTTTCCGGGGATGCCACTTCGTACATCGTTGGCAGCAATATTACCCTTCGCGGCACGGGCGGCGGTGCTGGTGCGCTGCGGGCTCTGGCGGATTGCGTGGTGACGGCGCGGGTCGAATTGGCGACCGACACCACGATTGGCGCAAGTACCGATTACAACACGGACCTTGTGCTGACCAACACGATATTCGGTGTGGGCGGGCTGACCAAAACCGGGCCGGGGCGCGTGGTGCTGACCAACGGAACGATCAACACGTATACCGGCACGACCACGATTATCGAAGGGGTTCTGGCTGTGAATCGTGATAGCTCCCTGGGCTTGCCGCCGACCGGTGTGACCCCGGGACATTTAACGATCAACGGGGGTGAATTGTATAAACAGACCTCCGGCAGCGGGAGTGACTATTCGGATCTGAACGCCAGTCGTGGTCTGACCATTGGTGCGGGGAACGGTACGATTCGTGTGGCAGGCTTTATCTGGACGTATGATGGATTGTTGCATGGATCCGGCAACCTGCTGAAAGCGGGTTCGGGAACCCTGCGACTCGGCGGCAACAGTTCGGCGACCTATTCGGGCAGCATCAATGTGACCGGTGGTGTGTTGGAAGTGCGTGGTTCGGTGGGTGTTTCGGCGGTGACGGTGACGAATGCGACGCTCAGTGGAGCAGGTAGCGTCGGCGCGCTGACGGTACAGGGTGGTGGAATCGTGCGTCCAGGGAATGCCACGACGGATACCGTTAAGGTGACTTGCACCAATCTGACCATGAAGCATGGGTCGAAGTTTATCATCCCGGTATCCGCCACGACGAACGGCATGGTCATGGTGACCGGCAATATGGCCCTCCCGGCCTCCAGCGAGCAGATCACCGTGGACCTGAGCTATCAGGGCAGCACCACGAATTACTTCCGCAATATTCCGTTTGTTCATTTCAGCGGCACCTCGCATGGTTCTCCGCACACCAATTGGAATATCACAGGTGTACCGGAGAGTCTGAAACCCTTCATGAAGGTGGGGTATACCAATATCGGCAGCGGGACGTACTATGTGCGCGGCGCCACGCCCTATTGCGAAATAACGGATGGTACGCCGAGTTCCGCTGACGATCTGGAAATAAAGATTCAGGCGGATACGGTGCCCGACTTGAGTTACGACCTGATTTATACCGATCGCATTACCTGGCCGTCCGGTTCCGCCGCTTCCACCATTACCTGGCAGAAACTCTACAGCAAGACGGCGACGGAGAGTGCGACCATCTTCACCAACAATCTGGCCAGCCTGAGTGCCGGAAACCTGCGTTTCCTGCGAGTCTCGCCTGTGGGCGCCTGGCAGAATGAAACGGACAAGTTTGCCAGCAAACAGGTGTATGTGGCGAAGAAAGCAATTCTGTGGCCGGGACGCAACTGGGTGGCCATGCCGGGCACGCCGGTGAATCCGACGGTCTCGAATGTCTTTGGCTACAATCTGCCCGCGGGAGAGGATTCCGCCCACTCCACGCTCGTGGAACTCTACGATCAGGGCGGCTCGATCACCCCCACCGGCGCCTTCTGGCTGGGCAGTGCCTCGGGGCTTTGGCAGTGGTCGCTGGGTGGTTCGGGAGCCGCCGATGAAGATGAACTCCCGGTTGATCAGGGCTTCCTGGTGACTCTCCCGGGAGCCGTCAGCCGATACCTGGCATTGGTAGGCGCACTGCGCACCAATACGCCCACGGTCACCATTGCCGGAAACCAGGCCTACACCTTTGTGAGCATGCAACTGCCTGGCAATATGCACCCGAATGAGTTGAATCTCTTCGAGTCCGGCTTCACCGGAAATGCGCGCGGCATTTCGAGATACAGTGATAAAATATTCATGTGGGATCGTGAGAATCAGCGCATAGCTGATGATGGGCAGTATTTGTGGTACAATGTGCCGATGAGTGCCTGGTATTATGGCTCCAGCAGCAAGAATGACCCCGTGGGGGCTTTGGAACGGCCGATTGGCCAGGATGATGCCCTCCTGATTTATCGATACGGCGCCACAGGCTACACCTGGACGAATAAAATCTATTATACCCCGCCCACCTCCACGATGGATCCGTAACCGGAACGGGAAGGGGGAAGACGGAAGACGGAAGACAGAAGACGGAAGA
>JAQVYB010000149.1 GCA_028708815.1 Kiritimatiellia bacterium
ATCAGGGCATCCAGAAGCGGTCGTCCGGCCACATGCGGTCGGAGGGAATTTGGTCGAGCTCAAACCATTCGGGGCATGCTTCGTCGGTTACGATGAGTTCGCCTTGGAAGTCGGTGGCGGTGAAGACATAGCCGTGGAGGGAGTAGCCGTCACAGAATTGGAAGAGTAATTCGCCGGAGGGCGAGACGTTGAGTGGGGTGATGCCCACTTCTTCGATCACTTCGCGGATGGCGGCCTGGCGCGGAGTTTCGCCGGGTTCGAGCCGTCCGCCGGGGCCGTTGATTTTGCCGTGACCGAGCCCGCGTTTTTTGTGAATAAGGAGAATTTGGTTATCCCGGAGAACGAAAAGCAGCGTGGCCTTTTCTTTGGGTGTCCAGGTGGTCCAATCGATGTCTGTGAGTTGTTTGAACATGTTTTTTCCTTTTGCTGAATCGCGAGGATGAACGTACAGGAAGGAGAGTAAAAGTCAACAGGCAGGCTTGGGGTATTCCAACGAATAGGGAAGGCAACGAATGAATACAGGCAGATAAGAGCATGCGGGATTCAAAGAGGTCCCACTCCAGTAACTTATAAACTCAACCCCGACAAAAAAACGAGATTTTCACCACCTGCTTTGCTGGAGGACACGGAGTCTTTTTGGATTCGCAACATTTGAGTGCTCCTGCACCCCATCCGGGGTGCGTGTTGTTTTGTTTGCCTATTCCCGGGGTCATTCGACCCCGGGCTATTCTCCCGGACCCCTCCGGGGTCATCTGGAAACGGACTTCTGTCGGTTGTTTTTTTTGACGTATATCCCCCCGGGGTCTTCAGACCCCGGGCTGTATTCAAAGACCCCTCCGGGGTCATTCTTACTCCCCAAATCGCGTCAGCGATTTTGACTAAAGCGGGTGGGAGATCCCGCTCGCAGGGAGACTCACCCTTCAATGCAGATGAATTACGGCGCGTTGATTGGGTTGCGGGGCGCCCGCTTTAGAGGTAGGTGCTGTTTTCCATGATCAGCTCTTCGGAGTGATCGGGATAGGTCAGGATGAGGGAGCGGATGCCGATCGGGGAGTCCTTGGCATAGACGACGTCGTTGTGAAGCACGAGCGAAGGATCGCGGAATGCGGAGGGGCCGACGGTTCCGCCGAGGTGTTCGCTGCGTCCGTAGGCCCAGTGCATTCCGGCTTTTTCATCCTCCAGCACCACGCCCGACACCACCGCGCAGTCATTGCAGCCCAAGCCCAATTCCGCCAGGTTGCGTCGGGTGGGATCGGCGGCAAAGAGATCGCGCAAGCGGTCGGCTTCGGGGGATGATCCGTTCACCTCGGTGATCCGGTTGCTTTTCACGGTCAGCAGGACCGTTTCCCCGTGAAGCATCACGGGAATTTCGCCGGCGGTTTGGCTGGGTTCCCCGCGCTCGCCTTCGTAAGGGACAATATATGCCTCTCCGCTGGGCAGATTGATCAGGTGCGGCGTTTGTTCGCGGCGGCAGCGCCCGTTGTCGGCATGGGCGTTGCGGAAGCGCAGGTCAAAGAAGAGTTCGTGTCCGGTGGAAAAGATTACCTGTGCGGATTCGGCGCGTTGCAGGCGTTCGGCGAGCGCGTCGGCCTGGCGGGCCACTTCTTCGTAGTCGGCGGCGAGGGCGGTTTGTTCCATGCGGCGCAATACGCCGGGCAGACTGGCTACGCGGAGGGTTCCTGTTTTCTGTGCCAGTGCGGCGAGCGGGGCGGTGGCGGAATAGCGTGTGAAGGCCAGGGCGATGTCGACCTTCGCCAGTTCATCCGCGATGCAGACGTTCTGCTTCTGCATCTGTCCGGCGAGGGGAAGGTCGCCGTTGTTGGCGCCGGTGGCCGGGAAAAAAAGAATGGGTGGGCACGTCACGCCGTATTCCAGAAAAGCCGCCCGCCAGTCGGCGGCCATGAGGCGTCGGTCCTGCCAGTCGGGTGATTCGGGTGATTCGGGGGTGGGGAGGTCCACGAGAAAGAGGGCGGTTTCGCGAGGTTGGGGATCAAAGACGTCGCGGATAAGTTTGGGGAGGTTGAAGGGGGTCATACGGATTTTGATTGGTTGTATTGACGGAGAATCTGGAGCACCTCGCGTACGTAGGCGCAGGCGCAGTAGGCGGGGCATGGTTCGAGGTTGTCTTTATGGAGGCAGAAGCCGGGGCATTCGGCACCGCCGGTTTTGTGTTCGGCGTAGATGGGTCCGCTGTAGATGTCCGCGAACTGGTGGACGTTGAAGCTGAGGGTGGTTCCGCAGCCGGTTTTGTTGTGGTTGAAGTAGAGGAGGCCTTGGAGGAGGTCATCGAAGTCGGGTTGGTATCCGATGATTTCGGTTTGCGGATCGCTGAGAAATTGCTCCCGCGTATCCCAGGAGGTTTTGCACATGGAGCATTGTTTAAACGGATTCACGGGGCCTCCCTGCTCGTTTGGGGCTTGCCGAGGGGCGTCCAGGTTTTGCTGTCATAATACCAGCCTTCGCCGGTGGAGGTGTTGAGGACGAATACGCCGCGTCCGTTGCGGTTGGGGTAGGGCAGATAGGTTCCTATTTCGGCGGGTGGCGCGCCTTCGGGTTTGCCGCAGTAGTTCCAGCCTTTCCGGGCGGAATCCATGAGCCAGGCATCGCCGGTGGTGGAGTCCACCCAGTAGAAGCCGCCGCCGGATTTGTTGTTGCAGACTTGAAAGCGGTCTTTTCCCGGCAGGTATTCATCTTCGGCAAAGACCGGTGCGGTGAGCAGGATTCCAAGCAGCGCCATGTTCCAGAACTGTTTCATCTCGTCCTCCTTTTCGGGTGTTCCGATCCTTTTTGTACGGCTCGCGGGAAGGCGTACTCTCCCGGAACCTTTTTCCAACGATTGGAAAAATCGTTCAAAAAGTTTCCAATGGTTGGAAAAACCGCCGATTTATTTTCCAATGATTGGAAAAAGTATCGGGAAAATTTCCAATGATTGGAAGTTTCTTCTGCAACTATTCGGCGCGGCGTCCGTAGCGCGAGGTGAGCAGGAGGGTGAATTCGCGGGGGGTGGCGGGGGGGAGTTCGAGGGTGTAGCGGTAGGTGTGTGCGTCGATTTTTTGGTAGCGCCCGCAGTCGCCTGAATTTTCGATGGTCCAGAGTGGTGCGGGGGCGTTGCGGGGGATTTCGATTTTGGCGGGTACGGGGCGTGTGTTGTTGATGCGCACGCGGAAGGTTTCGAGTTCGATCCATCCGGCGATGTCGCCGTTCTGATCGAAGAGGTAGTCTTTGGTGGTGGTGTTCATGCGGGTGATGTCAACGAGGACCTGCGGAGCGGGCCCGAGGTTGAGTTCGACGTCTTCATTGACGGGGATGTACTGAAAGGAGGAGGCGCCTTCGTAACTGAGGCGGGCGTCCGCGCCCTTTTCGAGTGCACGGTAGGCGGCGAGTGTTCCGCCGGGGATGGGGGTTTCGCCCAGTTCGTGTTCGGTGTCGTTTTTGAAACTGAGGAAGCGTATGACGTTGGTGCCATAGCGGCTCTCATTATACTTATAGAGATTTTTCACGGGTATATCCGCGACGTCGAAGCTGGGGAGGCGTTTGGCCCATCCGTTGGGGATGGTTTCGGTGCCGGGAATGGTGTAGAGGAAATATTCGCTGAGTCCCTCTTTTTTGATTTCTTTGGCCTCTTCGAAGCGGTCACTTTCGCTTTCTGCGGCACCGCCGTGGGCCATGTCCATCATAACGGCATTTTTCAGACTGCGCATCGCCATGGGCGAAGCCATCGGCGTCTGAACAGGTCTCATGCCGGGGCGTCCGTAGGGATACTGGCGACGGGAGAGTTCCGCGATTTGATCAAGCAGGTGGACCTTGCCGACGATGAGCCGGGTCTGGGCGTTCTCGTAATCTTCGCCGCTGTCGTTGCGGACCACGACATAGCCCTGCAACTGCATGGTGGCCTCGTCGGGCGTCAGTGTGCCCATGTAAAAGGCGCGCCAGGAAAGGCCGCTGGTGAAGTAATCAATATCCATCGTCACCTTGCCGACCGCGCGACTCATGATGTTCCAGATGCCCACGTTATTCACGCGTGCCGGGAACACCAGGTCGAGGATGTCAATCTGGTCGGCCTGCCTGCGGGGGCGCAGGTCGAGGCTGGTGGGATCAATCAGGGTGTTGGCCCAGGAAAACTGAAGCGTATTTTCACCTTCGACCAGCGTCAGGTCGCGGGTGTCGCGAACGAGGGTGAGGTCGGCGCTGTTATAGATGGTGAGTTGTACGGCGTTGCGTCGGGGGAGGGTGACCAGGTCCACTTTGGCGAAGGCCGGCAGGACGGCTCCGAGCAGGATGGTTGCGGTTGCCGCGGCGATGAATTTGTGCGTGGTAAAGAATCGGATGGGTTGGCGCATGACAAAATCTCCTTATCGGACGTTGAGACGGTTGAAGTCCATGACGAGTTGATTGGTGGAATTGGGTTGCAGTTCAACCTGAAATTCCAGGGTGCCGGCATCTTTACGTTCATACTTGATATTGCAGTCGCGCATGGTCCATTCGCCGGGGATGTGCTGGATCATCGTGAGGGAGGCGGGTTCGGATTTGAAATTCTCCATGGTGGCGGTGATTTGTTCGTCGGTGTCGTAGAGGATAATCCGGTTCCCACTGCGGCGGATGTTTATCTTGGTCTTTTTCATCTGACGCTGCGTGACGACGATGTCGCGGCTGTCGCCGATGTAGACCTTCATCTCCTCGCCATCGGGGGTCAGCGGGATGTCGTCTTCCCCCAGAAAGATGGTCCCGTCCTGTCCGTCGCGCTGGAAGACGCGTACGCGCCCCGCCGCCAGCGCTTCGCCGCCCAGTCCGGAGGTTTTGCTGTTCTTTATCACGTAGCTCACCGGAATGCCGACATTGCCATCCACCTTTTCGGGATCCCAGGGCAGGCGCGCGGCATCGAACGTCCACACTTTGTTAATCGGCACCTGCGGCAGGTCGAGCGCGAGCAGTTGCAGGGTTTCTTCGTGGGGCAGGTCAATGCCTTCAAAGGCGCGGGTGGCATTGGCCTGTATGCGGGACTCCGAAAAATCCTCGCCGGAGAAATTGCGCAGGACCGAAAAACTTTTCAGCGCGACTTCGGTTTCCTGTTTGTCGGCGATCATTTTGTAGGCGACCAGTTGATCGATGTTACGCAGGAGGTAGCTGATGCGTACGCGGACATCGGTGGCTTCTTTGCTTGAAAGATCCCAGACCAGCGCCGCCTCAGCGGGGGGGTAGCTGACGGAAAGCAGGTTCACGCTCTCCGGTTGCGTCAGGACATTCAGGCGGATGGAATCGGCATCGATCTCCACGCCTTTCCAGGAGAAGTCGACCTGATTCCGCCCCTGCTGCAGGGTGAGGGTGCGTTCCTCCTCCACGAGGGTGGCGGTGGGGTTGTCGAGATTGATCTGGGTATCGGAGCGGTCGGGGAGCGCCACCAGTTTCACGCGCGCCGGCGCGGTGCCGGGCAGCCCGATGAGTCCGCAAAGCAAAAGGATCGAAAAAAGACATCGCCGCATAAGAACCTCCTTTGTATTGAACCATAGAAAGAGTCGTACAATCCGGCCGTATCGACAAGCCAAATCTAAAGCGGGCGTCCCGCAACCCAGTTGACGTTCCTTGATCCTATTTTCGTCTGACTCGCTGTAGATCGTTTGTTTCCCGCCCGCTTTAGTGAAAATCGCTGTCGCGATTTGGAAAAATAGACGGACGTTGCCTGTCGAGTGCCTGAAAAGAGTAATTCCGGCGCTCGCTCGCCGAAAAATGCCAAAAAACGGACGAAAATCGTCAAAATCGTCCCAAAAATCGTCATAAAAAGTCAAAA
This sequence comes from Kiritimatiellia bacterium, assembly GCA_028708815.1. Lineage (GTDB taxonomy): Bacteria > Verrucomicrobiota > Kiritimatiellia > RZYC01 > RZYC01 > JAQVYB01. The sequence goes on from JAQVYB010000149.1 coordinate 5,786, forward strand.
ATCGTCCAAAAAACGCCAAATAATGGCCATAAAACGCCTAAAACCCGCCAAAATCTCATTTCCTGCACCCCATCCGGGGTGCGTGTTGTTTTCTTTGACGTATATCCCCCCGGGGTCTTCGGACCCCGGGCTATTCTCCCGGACCCCTTCGGGGTCATCTGGAAGCGGACTTTGGACGGTGGCATCAAAAATCGTCAAAAACGCCGAAACAAGTTCGGGAACACGAATGTCGGCCCGTAATCAAAAAATACGAATATGTTATAAAATGGGGCGATAAGGGACAAATATGTCGTTGTTTGTGGCGGATGTTATCCGGAGTGGTCGCCTGGATGGGTTGAAAACACGGGGAATACCCGTTTTTTCATGATTTTTATTCATTAGTGAAGATGTTGGTATGAATGCTGCAGTATGCTTTCTTCAGGCTTTGGGGGAGTGATGAGGATGGGTATCAAACAAGTAATGTTGAAAGGAAAAACAGACATGCCGAAACTAAAGAATCTGCGCCTTGACTTGAAGTTAACGTTTATCAGCGCGTTTGTTTTTTCCATTCCGATTCTTGTTCTTTTCTTTTTCCAGATGAAAGGAATCAACGCCAGTATCCGCTTCTCCACGCTGGAGGTCTACGGGGACGCCTATCAACGCCCGCTGGAGGCGCTGCTGCAAGGGCTCAGCGACTGGTACATAGACACTCAGGTGGGCGCCGTTGATCAGGATATGACGTTGGCCGCCTCGAAGATCGATCAGGCCTTTGATGCGTTGGCGAAGGTTCAGGAAGAAATCGGCGAGGATCTGCAATTTACGGAGTACGGTCTTGGCCTGCGTGATCGCGGCCACTTGATGCCCGACAACGTCCGGTCGCGCTGGGAGGCTCTGAAGGGAAAGGCCGGTACGGCCTCCGCCGGCGAGGACGCCCGAAAACTGATGGATGATGTTCGGGGCATGATTGCCCATGCGGGCGATACCTCCAACCTGATCCTGGACCCGGATCTGGACAGTTATTACCTGATGGATATTACGCTGCTGGCCCTGCCCCAGATGCAGGACCGTCTGGCGGAAATCATCGTGTTCGGCGATCGCGTGTTGAAACAGATAAGTATCTCCGGGGAAGACCGCGTGCAACTCGCCATCTATGCCGCCATGCTCAAGGAGTCGGATTATGCGCGCGTGCTGGCCAGCGGGCAGACCGCGCTCAACGAGGACCAGAACTTTTATGGAATAAGTGATTCGTTTCAGAAGAACTATCCCCCGGCCATTGCTTCGTTCAGCCGGGATACGGAAGCCCTGCTGACGATGCTGGAAGCCATGGCTTCCGAGAAGACGGATGGCGTGGACCCGGCAACCTTCCTGCGCGCCGGCATGACGGCCTTATCCGGCAGCTACAGCGTCTGGGACACCATCGTTACGGAACTCGACAAGCTGCTGCTCGTACGAATCGATGATTACAAAAAGGTTCGCGCCAGCGCCGTCCTGCTTACGATTCTGGCCATCCTGCTCGCTCTCGGTCTGGTTTATATCGTGGGGCTGTATATCACCAAGCCCATTCGCCTGCTCACCGCAACGCTCCAGCGCGTCGCTCTGGGAGAAATCACGGAGGGCGATGAAAGCAAAAAACAATCGATCCCCGCCTTGACGCGCCGCGGGGATGAACTGGGAAAAATTGCACAGGCCGTTCAGTCCCTGATGCGCTATATGAGCGGTATGACCCAGGCCCTCAAGGCCCTCTCGGTCGGCGATTTCTCCGTCTCGGTTTCCAAGGCGTCGGAGGGGGATGCCGCCGGTCAGGCGCTGATTGAGATGGCCGAAGCCCTGCGCGACGTGATCCAGCGGAATACAGCCACCTGCGAAGCACAGCAACGCGGCGATATGGACGCCCGAAATGAGTTGGCCGGCCTGAAGGGCGACTATGAAACGCTGGCGGCCGGCGTCAATGCCGCGCTGGACAGCATAGCCCTCCCGCTGATGGAGGGGATCGCCATGTTGAACGAATATGCCGACGGAGACCTCTCCAAGGAAATGCGCGAACTGCCCGGCAAGCAAATGGCGCTGACGAATGGGTTGCGCAACGTACGCAGTAATCTGCTCACCATCGTGGAAAATATTAGCGCCCTTTCCATCGACATGCACGATGGCAAGCTCAACAACCGGGCGGATGCCGGTCGCTTCAAGGGACAATACCGGGATATGATGGAGAATCTGAACGCCTTGATCGGAGGCTTGGTGGGGATCATTGACACCATTCCGACCCCCCTGTTCACCGTCGATACGGAGATGGCCATCCGCTTCATCAACAAGGCGGCGGCCGGTGTGACCGGAATGCCTGCGGAACAATGTGTCGGGACGAAGTGTTTCTCCCATTTCAAAACGCCGCATTGCAACACAAGCAACTGCGCAACGGGGCGTTGCATGCGTGAAAACAAGTTGATTTCCGCCGAAACGGATGCCCATCCGAACGGGATGAATCTGGATATCGAGTACAAGGGCATTCCGTTGCACGACAGCGCCGGAAAAGTGGTCGGCGGCCTTGAATTCATCACCGATCTTACGGCGGTCAAAACGGCGCAGCGGCTGGTGGAGAAAAGAGCGACGTATCAGGCCCGCGAGGTGGAAAAACTGGGTGCGAACCTTGCCCTGCTGGCCGATGGTAATTTCAACTTTGTGGCCGCTGCCGATGCGGGGGATGCCGATACGCTCAACGAGAGGCAGGCGTTCGAAAGCATTAATGTGAATCTGGAAAATTCACGCAACAACCTCAACGACGCCCTGACGCAGGTGGCAGAGGCGGTGATGCAGGTGAACACCGGCGCGGAACAGATCAGCGATGCCAGTCAGTCGCTTTCGCAGGGCGCGACCGAGCAGGCGTCGTCCCTCGAAGAAATCACGAGCTCGCTGGCGGAGATCGCCTCGCAGACGAAGACCAATGCGGAGAATGCGAACCAGGCCAACAGTCTGGCCGATACGGTGCGCCAGGCCTCGGAAAAAGGATCCGGTCAGATGGCGCAGATGGTGGAATCCATGGAGTCGATCAATGCCTCCAGCGCGCAGATTGCCAAGATTATCAAAGTGATTGATGACATCGCTTTTCAAACGAACCTGCTGGCGCTGAATGCGGCCGTGGAAGCGGCCCGTGCCGGACGGCACGGAAAAGGCTTTGCCGTGGTGGCGGATGAGGTCCGTAATCTGGCGGGCCGCAGTGCGAAAGCCGCCAAAGAGACGGCGGAGCTGATCGAGTCGTCGGGTGCAAAAACCCAGGCCGGGATGGAAGTGGCCACTTCCACAGCGGATTCGTTCCAGGAAATTCTTAACGGCATTGTGAAGACCAATGATCTGGTCGGTGAAATCGCCGCAGCCTCGAATGAGCAGGCGCAGGGCGTTTCACAAATCAACATTGGGTTGAGTCAGGTGGATCAGGTGACGCAGCAGAACACGGCCAACGCCGAAGAGACGGCCTCCGCGGCGGAGGAACTGAGCAGTCAGGCCACACACCTGCAAGGGCTGGTGGCAAAATTCAAACT
>JAQVYB010000150.1 GCA_028708815.1 Kiritimatiellia bacterium
GATGGACGCGTATTTATCGCCGGACGAAACGGCGGAACCATCCGCATGGCCTACTCCGATGATCAGGGGCAATCCTGGTCCGCGGAAATCGATACGGGCGTGGAACAGGGCAATCTCGCCGCACAAATCGCTTTCGTACCGGATGGCGCGAATAATTATTATGTCTATTCCTCCAGTTGCGCCAGCACCAACCGGGGCGAGGATGGCTCCTGGTTTCTAACCCGCTTCGGCAGTCACACGCCCTTCCCGGATCCCAATGTGTCCAACATGCTTTATCTCTCCTCCGACGAACTCGGCCTCGGTTATTCCACCAACGCCCTTTCCACCGAAACCAATCAGAACAACAACGGCGATAATGTCCTCGAAATCTACATGGATACCTACAGCTACGGAATCGAAGCGGTGAAAATCAACGATTTCACATTCACCACCAACAAGACCGTCGGCTGGTCCGCATCGGGGCAGGGCATCCGCTGGACCACCAATCTCAACGAAACGCCGGTGATCTGGAGCGAGCCCATCATGCCGGATGAAGCGCCCTCCTATCACGCCGTGGCCATTGACCCGAATGAACCCTCCGGCTGCCGCATCTATGCGGCGGACAACCGGAATGTCTACCGCAGCGAAGCCGGATTCACCACCGACACCTCCGCCTGGACACGCATCTTCCGACCCGGATTCGATACCAACGGCACCCCGCTGGCGTACTGCATGGGCACCGTCCGGCGTATGGCCGTCAAACCCGGCGATAGCAATGTCATCGTCGTGGGCTACAGCTATGAGCCGCCCACCTCGTCCACCAACGACATCAACGGGCTGATGTTCTCCGAGGATTACGGCGCCAACTGGACCAACCTCCTCTTCAACGGCAATCAGCTCTGCGATATCCGCGATCTGCTTTTCTCTGACGGCCAACTCTATATTGCGGCATCTTATAATGACGCCTATCCCGCCAACAGCGGCGTATTCCGCGTGGATACCGAAAACGGATGGACGGTCACGCACGAAATTTCCACCCCCTTCCATGCACGCGGCCTGGCCGTGGAATCGGACGGTACGGTGTGGGTGTCGGGGATCGACACCAACGCGGGCTTGCCGGTTCTTTATCAACGCGATTCCGGCACAGGGCTTTGGACGGCGCCGCCAATGGGCGGCCTCCCGGCCTCCAGCGACTTTGCCGTCTCGGATAATGCGCTGATTGCCGTCGGACTGGATGAGGCCGGTGACGATTCGGTGCTGTTCTCTTATAAGCTTGGACTCTACTCGTTCCGTGGCGATCAGTGGGTGCGCATCTATGACTATCCAAACCAGACCGCGCTGTACGTCCTGCGCTGGGATGAACTCACCCTGGGCAGCGGATCGGGTCTCTATGCGCAGGAAACCCCGAATCTTCTCGGACGCACCCTCTATGTATCCCTCGCAGGAAGCCACACCTCCCCCTACACCAACTGGACCATGGCGGCCACAAACATTCAAGCCGCGCTGGATGCCGCATCTCCCGGGGACGTGGTCCTGGTGGCCGACGGAACGTATGAGGTCGGTGGCGCTGTAGCAGGCGGCATGGCGAATCGCGTGTCCATCCCCTCCTACGTCACGCTGCGCAGTCAGAACGGATATGCCGGCGCCATCATCAGCGGCGCACGGGATAACGGCACCAACGGACCCGACGCCGTGCGCGGCGCGTATGTCCCCGAATACGCCGTACTGGACGGCTTCACGCTGCAAGGCGGCGGCACGCATTATGCCGCTGATCCCGACGATGCCGAGGATGATCCCGGCGTCAGTGGCGGCGGTGTCCTGATGAATGGCGGAACCATGAAAAACTGCCTGGTCACAGGAAATTCCGGCATGCAGGGCGCCGGAGTCACGATCAGCCAAGGCGGCGGCACGGTACAGGATTCGCGTATTGCGCAGAATGAAGGCGTCTGGGGCGGAGGCGGCGTGATGCTCTCCACAGGCATCGTCGCAAACTGTGAAATCATCCAGAACACCGCCGACGGAGCGGGTGGCGTATTCATCGATTCAGCCGGCACTTTGCGCAATTGTCTCGTTCAGGGTAACAGCGCCACCGACACCAATGAATACGATGGCGGCGCCCTCGTTCTCGAAGAAGGTGGAACCGTGGAAAACTGTACAATTACGCGCAACATCACCCACCTACCCGGCGGCGCCGCCGTCCGCTCCCTGGAGAATGATGAAAATCCCTCCATGCAGGCCGGCGTATTGCTTAACACCATTGTGCAGCACAACGTCGCTCCAGGCGCGCCCGGCAGCGAACCGCCCTCCGTCAACATTGCCACGGATATTTTCGACTCCATCACCTTCTGCTGCGCACCGGAACTGAGCCACGGCTCGAACGGAAACAGTACCAACGATCCGCAATTCGCCGGCGCCACAAACTTCAGCCTTCAAACCACCTCTCCCTGCATCAACGCAGGTGAAAACAAGGCCTGGATGACCAACGCCCCCGACCTGATCGGAAATGCACGGATCATCGGAGATGCCGTGGATATGGGTGCCTATGAATATCCACTCGCCGTTTCAGCGGTGCAGGCACGCGCAGCCGGACTCACCGTGCTGATATCCTGGCAAACCATCACCGGCGCACAAGGTTATCGCATTTACCGCTCCACCAACTCCGCCTCACAAGGCTCGCTGGTTGCATCCCCTGCCGCCGGAACGGCTGCGTGGACCGACAGCAACGTCACCAAAGGAGAAATCTATTACTACACCCTCCGGGCGCTGTACGGCACCGGAGTCGGCGACGCTTCCACACAGATTCAGGTGCGCATGCAGAGCGTTTATCTTGATTTTGACGGAGATGGCAAGGCCGACATCGCCGTCTACTGGCCCGAAGGCGGCCAATGGTCCATCCTGCAATCCGGCGACAACACCACTCGCATTCAAGACTGGGGCTGGAGCGAGGCGCAACCCGTACCCGGCGATTATGATGGAGACGGCAAAGCCGATGTCGCCGTATACTGTGCCGTGGATGGACAATGGGTGATCCTGCAATCCGCCACGATGACCCTGCGCTCTCAAGCCTGGGGCTGGAGCGAGGCCCTGCCGGTGCCGGCTGATTATGACGGCGACGGAATAACCGATATCGCCGTATACTGGCCCGAAGGTGGCCAATGGACCATCCTGCAATCCAGTGACAACACCACATGCATTCAAGACTGGGGCTGGAGCGAAGCGCAACCCGTACCCGGCGATTACGACGGGGATGGCCTGGCCGACATCGCCGTATACAGCGCTCTGGATGGACAATGGATGATCCTGCAATCCTCCACGATGACCCTGCGTTCTCAAGCCTGGGGCTGGAGCGAGGCGGAGCCTGTTCAGGGGGACTATGATGGCGATGGAAAAACGGATGTCGCCGTCTATCTTCCGGAAAACGGAGGCTGGAGCGCGTATCTGAGCGGCAGCGGGCAAAGCCTTACCCGCAATTGGGGCTGGAGCGAAGCGTGGCCGGTACCCGCCGATTACGATGGCGACTCCATCGGCGACTTCACGGTCTATTCACCAAACGACGGCCTATGGAGCATTTGGCAAAGCGGCCGTGGTGGCGCACGCATACAGTCCTGGGGCTGGAACGAAGCGATTCCGGTCAACCCGTAATAAAAACATCCAATCCATCGCGGACTTGCTGTCCGCGATGGATTGCGGTCATCATTTTCTTGTCAAGCGCAAGGCGGAACGATACGGTAGCGACTGAAAAACTGCTCAATATAAGGGTCTAAACCATGAAAACGTTCTTTTTCTCATGCCCCATTCTTGTCGTTGCAACGGTCCTGCTGGCCGGATGCTCCACCCCCGATTCGCGTATCAAAAAAAATCAGGGGCTGTTCGACACCTATCCGCCCAGCGTTCAGACCGCCGTGCGTAAAGGGCTCGTCGAACCCGGCTTCACCGAAGAGATGGTCTACATGGCCCTCGGCGCACCCGACCGGAAATACACCCGCGTCACCGCGACCCGCAATATTTCCGTCTGGTCCTACACCGACACCTACACCACCCCGCAGCAGCAGCGGGTGGAAGGCTCCTTCCGCGTCAAAGATGCCTCCGGCCATTATCGCACGGTCAACGACTCCGTTTGGGTGGATGTGGACCAGCTCCATGAATACGAAAAAAAGCGCATCGAGTTTGAGGACGGCATCGTCACCGCCATTGAAGAAGCCGAACTGCAAAGCGGATTTCTCAACCCACTGAGTCCCTGAAGATAGAAGACAGAAGACAGGAGACAGCGGCAGTTCTTCAGTTGTCATTTCGAAACGGCAGCACCTCATCCAAATCGCGCCTGCCGGTTAGAACCATCAGCAGGCGGTCCACCCCCAGCGCAATGCCGCCCGCCGACGGCATGTGCTCCAATGCCGACAAAAACGCCTCATCCACGCCATATACCGCCTGCCCCCGTGCGGCGCGTCCTTCCGCGCACACCTGAAAACGCGCACGCTGTTCCACGGAATCAATCAGCTCTGAATAGGCATTGGCGATTTCGAGCCCATCAAGATACAGCTCCCAGCGTTCAGCCAGCTCGGGCGCATCCGGCTTGCGCCGGGCCAGGGCGCCGAGGTACGCCGGATAATCAATCAGCACCGTCGGACGGTCCGTCGGAAGCGCCGGCTCCACCCGATCCATCAAATCCAGATCAAACCGTTGCGGATCGCATTCGGTCACCGGGTCCCATCCGGCGTATCGAACAAACGCCGCGCGCACGGAAAGCAACGGCCACTCCCCGGCCACATCAATCGGCCCGGTCGTTCCCGGCAGCAACGCGGTTCCAATCACCGCCTGTGCGGCATGCCGCACCAGCTCCACCGTCTCTTCAAGAATATCCTGATAATCCGCCCCGGCCCGATACCACTCCAACATACTGTATTCCGGATGATGCCGGGCGCCACGCTCGCCCTTCCGAAAGCAGGGCCCAAGCTGAAAAATGCGCGGATAACCGGAGGCCAGCAGCCGTTTCATATGCAGTTCGGGCGAGGTGCGCAGATAACAGTCGCCCGACGGCTCGGCGTCGATGTGATCTTCCAACGCAGGACGCGGAATGCGCACCGGCGTTTCCACTTCGAGATAATCCCGGGCGCAAAAAAAGGCCCGTATCGCCTGCAATAGGCGGTGACGGGCCTGCAACACATCGGCAAAGGGTGCCAGCGGCGCATTGTTCGCCGCACATCCGTTCACTATCGGGCGATCAGGAATTGACGCGGCCATTATAGGATCCATCGCGCGTATCAATGCGGATAATATCCCCTTCGTTGATGAAGATCGGCACCGGAATTTCATAGCCGTTGTCGAGTTTGGCAGGCTTATTCACGTTGGTGGCCGTATCCCCGCGGGCGCCGGGCTCGGTTTCCACGACACGCTTCTCGATGAAATTAGGCAGAGAAACCTCGATGGCCTTATCATTGAAGAAAAGAACCTTCACCTCCATATCCTCAATCAGAAAATAGTGCTGTTCCTTCAGAACATCCGCTTCCACCATGATCTGCTCGTAGGTTTCCTTCTCCATGAAGACGTAGTGCTCGGCATCCTGATAGGAATAGATCAGATCGCGCTGGGCCAGAGAGGGCTGGTCCACCTTGTCGCCGGAGCGATAGGTTTTGTCCTGCGTGGAACCGGTCACCAGATTGCGCAGCTTGCAGCGATAAATGGCCTGCCCCTTGCCGGGCTTGGCAAACGTAAAGTCCGTGATTTCATACGGCGCGCCATCAATTTCGATCTTCAACCCCTTGCGTAACTCCGAAACTTCATACATCGCTTACCTCGTCTTTTTTGTTTGGAAAGCGGGTACTATGCACAGCCACCCCTCCTTTGCCAAGCCGGTTTGCGCAAAAAAACACCATAAAGGAAACAAAACGGCAAGATTTTTGCTCTTTTACTTGATTTACTTCCGATCACCGGTATGGTCTCATGCGTTTTCCAGAACAGCAGGATGGTGGGTGTAGCTCAGTTGGTTAGAGCGAAAGATTGTGGCTCTTTAGGTCGCGGGTTCGATCCCCGTCACTCACCCCATCCTTTCTAAAGCGGGCCCGCCCGCAAACCAATCAACACGCCGTAATTCATCTGCATTGGAGGATGAGCGTCCCTGCAAGGCGTTTCTTCTGCCCGCTTCAGTGAAAATCGCTGTCCCGATTTGGAGAGCAGGAATGACCCCGGAGGGGTCTTGGAATACAGCCAGGGGTCGAATGACCCCGGGAACAGGCAAACAAAACAACTCAAGCGCCCCGGACGGGTGGTAGAAAATCTTCCTTGTTATCCCTGTGGCTCCAAGGCCTCTTCCAGTTCTCCCAGAACCTTCCCGAAAAGATTGAAGGCCCCCTCCATGGTGCATTGATCGGTCAAATCCACTCCCGCCGTGCGAATCAGCGTAAGCGGGTCATCCGCCCCACCCGCCCGAAGCAACTCAAGATACTGCTCACGCCTGACCTCTGATTCCAGCACGCGATCAGCAAAGATCTGCGAAGCACAGAAGCTGGTGGCATATTTATACACATAGAAGTTGTAATAAAAATGCGGGATGCGGGCCCATTCGAGGGCGATGCGCGGATCGGCCTCCACCTGCGCCCCGAAGTAGTCCCGATTGATCCCGGCATACGCCTCGGACAAGGTTTCGTGGGTCAGCGGCTCCCCGCCGGCATCCATGGCATGGATCACACGCTCGAACTCGGCAAACATCGTCTGACGATACACCGTCCCCTTAAAACTGTCGCAATAGTGATTCAGCAGATAGGCACGAAAAGCGGGGTCCTCGGCCTGCTTGAGCAGATGGCGCAACAGCAATTCCTCATTCAGGGTCGAAGCGATTTCAGCGATGAAAATGGGGTAGCCCGCCGTCTGCGAGGGCTGATGATGATTCGCCAGCCAACTGTGCATGGAATGCCCCAGCTCGTGCGCCAGGGTGAAGACGTCATTCAGCGTTCCCTGGTAATTCAGCAGGACATAGGGCAACGTCTCGTAGCTCCCGCTCGAATAGGCGCCCGAGCGCTTACCCCGGTTTTCATACACATCAATCCAGCCATCCGTGAAGGCCGTGCGCAACACCTCGAGATAGTCTTTGCCCAACGGGGCGCACGCCTCGAGCACCCATTCCTTCGCCTGCTCATACGACACCTGCACCTCAATCTTCGGAACCAGCGGAACATACAAATCATACATGTCCAGCTGCTTCAAACCCAATTGCCGGGCACGCAGCGACAAATAGCGGAAATACAGCGGCAATTCGCGACGAACCGTTTCGATCAGCGTGGAATATAGCGCCTCGGGAATCTGATCCGAAAAGAGCGACGCCTCAACGGCGGAACCGAATTCGCGGATGCGCGCGTTGTAGTTGTGTGCCTTCACCGTACTGGAAAGCGTGGACGCCACCGTGTTTTTTATACCCCCGTAGGTATCATACATCGCCGAAAAAGCGTCCCGCCGCACGCGCCGATCCCGACTCAGCAGAAACTGCACATACCGACCGTCCGAGAGCTCGCTCTCTTCGCCCTTTTCATCGCGCACCGAGGGAAAACGCAAGTCGGCATTCGTCAGATAGCCATACGTGCGTGCCGGCGATGCAAAAAGTTCCGACGCCTTGGAAAGGAGCGTTTCCTCCTTTTCGGAAAGCGTATGTGCCTTTCGCCGGATGAGCTTTTGCAACGGGTAGCGGAAGGCGGAAAAAGCCTCCGATTGGGCCCACTGCTGCAAATCGCGTTTGCGGTTCGAGAGAATCTCCGGCGTCATCCACGCCAGCCGTCCCTGCACGTCAGTCAGTTTCGCCCGGATGCGGGCCATCCGGCACTGGCTGTCGCTGTCCGACGTATCCTGATCTTCCTGCAAATGCGCGTAGACATAGAGCCTGTCCAGCAGACGGCCCAACGCCTCCTCGCGTTCAAACGCCGCCAGCAGCCGCTCCGGATCCCGCAGCGACTTCTTCATCGCCGCCAGCGGCTCAACCAGCGCATCAATCCGCGCAAAATCCGCCTCCCACGCTTCAACCTCCGGATAGATGCGGGAAATATCCCACAGATAGGCCCCATCCATCTCGCCGCGTACTGGTATTTTCCCTGCCATGATCAGGCCCTGGATAAAAATTCACTGGTACGCGTATCCACCCGAACCACTTCTTCGGGCGACATGTATTCAGGCACCTGAACCACAAGCCCCGTTTGCAGCTTGGCCGGTTTGGTGCGCGAGGTGGCCGAGGCCCCGCGCATCGAGGGATCACACTCCACAATCTGCAACTCCACCACATCCGGCATTTGAAGCCCCAGAATCCGTCCATCCGACATCAGCAGCGTGATGCCCTCCATATCCTCCACCAGAAACGGAACAGCCTCCTCCACCTCATTCTCCGGCAGATCATACTGCGTATAATCCGTCAGATCCATGAACGTATACTGATCGCCGTTCTTATACAGATACTGCGCCTCGAGCGTATCAAAATCCGCCTCCTGAAAACCATCATCTCCCCGCAGAGACTGATCCACCTTCTGCTTCGTCTGCACATTACGAAAACGCACCTTGTACAGCGTGGCCCCGCCCCGTGCCGAAGGCGACTGCACCGACAGACTCTCCACCACATGCGGCAAACCGCCGATATCCACCACATCGCCCCGCTTAATATTACATGCCTTGATCACACTGCACGCTCCTCATCCTTGTTGCTGAAAAACCATCCTATGCTCTCCGCGCACTTTTCCAACCATCTTGTCCCGCCATAGCCTTTTCCAATCATTGGAAAAGCGGTTCATTTGATGTGGGAATCCTACGGATTCATTTCACAAGTTCAATAAGATCATTCCAAAATCTAACCAGCGACTTCATCCGGTCGGCAGCCTCTCAATATCCGCAAGGGCCTGCACCTTCTGCTCCCGCCCGTAGCCCAATGGTGCCTTCGCAACTGACAAACCAGCTCACACACAAAAAATCCTTCCTCCCCATTCATCCTTCTTCCTTTTCCATTTCATCCAGCCGATCCAACGGACTCACCACCGCGTTAAGTGGGACCGCCTGGGTAGCCGAACTTTGTGAACCAGCCTTGATATTTTGGTTGGAAAGGGTTTGCAAAAAATTCGCGCTCAGGTAATCCTAAAGCGCCGCTGGATAACAGCACGTTAATAC
>JAQVYB010000151.1 GCA_028708815.1 Kiritimatiellia bacterium
ACTGCGGGCCTCCATCTCTCCCGCCTTCTGTTTTTCACAGATCACCTTCGTCCGCTCAATCACGTCCTGCAAACGATCCAGCATGCCACGCAGAGCCATCCCCACCATATCCTGGTCGGAAGCCACGCCCACCTGCAAAGAAAAATCACCCTGAGCTACCGCCTGAATCAGCGCGGCACGCTCCTGCTGAAAGGAAACCATCTTTCGGAAATTGTCCGACAGCAGGCCGATTTCATTGTTGGCGCAATACGAGATATCCTGCTTCAGATTACCCTCTGCCAGCGCCGTCGAAATATCCGCCAAGGTTCTGACCGGGTTCGACACCATCCGGCGTACACGAAAAGCCATAAACAAAATAGAAACAACCAATAGAAAGGCAAATCCCGACGTACTGACCCAAGTCAGCAACTGGCCCTGCGCAATCTGCTCCGAGCAATCCGCGCTGACGATCAGTTTGCCCAGGCGAAGGCTTCCATCCAGCCCCTCAATCGCCAGGCTCTCCGCCGCATAAAAAACACCCTCTGCCTCCGAGCGCACATTAGAGGCACCGGCCGCAGTCACTTTTTCAGCCAAGGCTTTATCCTGCACGGCCCTGTCGGTGGTCATGGAAAAAACTTCTCGCCCATTCGGCACAAAACCGACCACACTCTGAATCGCCTGAGCTAAATTCTCAACCAGGGCATCCGTGGTTCCCTCGAGGCATAAGTAACCGATCACCTCATCATCGTCGTCAATAATGGCGGAGAGCATGCCGCGCAAAAGGACCACGGACCCATTGGTCTGCACCGCCGTGGAGTAAAATCCTTCGTAGGAAAGTTCTTCTGCCGCCTTACGAGAAAGCTCGTTTAACTCTTTGGGCAGGCTCTTTGCCGTAGATACGCACTCGGCCTGCGAATCGGAAAAAATCAATGCTCCGCCCAAGTCAAAAATGCCGTAGCCCTCTATTTTAATAATCGCATCCATGGAGAGGCGGGCCCCCAACAGCACAGCTTGAGTCCGTTTTTGGCCCTCACCTGAACTCAAGACATCCATCGACTCATCCATCCCCAGGACCACATCCGACGCCTTTTGCATTCGCGCGTCCACGTCCAGGAGCAGAAAATCCAGCGCATTCTGTGCCGAAAGGGTGCGCATATTGCTTAGGGTTTTGCTGTTTTGGGCGTTGTTCCAGTATACCAAAACAAGTTGGAACATGAACAAGACCAAAAGCGAAACAAAGAAGGGGGCGAGTATGGTGTATAAGACTTTCGAACGACGTGACGTTTTTGTGCGCTTCATGGGGCGATTTCCCTTTCTGTTCCACCTTTTACTGTTGCTGTCAATTCAAGTTCAATCAAGGGTTGCGCAGGGCAATCCGTATACACCGCAATGATCTCTTTTATGTCGCTACCTGCTTCACGGGCTGCGGTATAGCGCCCGATGAGCCGATATTCGGACAACGCTCGAACGACCGCCTGGAGCGGCAGGTCAAGCGTGCAATCGCATTCGGGGACAATATAGCACAATCGAACATCCGATACCCCCCGATTATTGAAAACAAATTCCACCTCTACCTGTCCCCCCTCTTCGATGACGCCAACGCAGTAGGTCGTGGGGTGAACGGACAAACACGGCTCCAAAGAACCGTCGTCTGCGGCAACCTCATCCGCAAACGACGGCCCCTGAAGCAAAAGCAGGGCAAAACATCCCCGCAAGAGCAAATTCCACGCTCTGTGCCGACTCCTCAAGGGAGAGCGGCCTCTCCTTCATCACTCAAATAGCGTCCGGCCCTACGCCGCAGGGCGGTGTCTTCCGTAACAGCCTTGTACAGTTCCGGGTACCCATCACGATACCACACCACTCGTTCCACCGGATAGCCCCACTCCGCAACGGCCCGCCACGAAGCATTGTAACTGCGGTGGCAGTGCGGCCCCTGACAGAAGAAGGCGATGGTCTGTGGGTTCCCTGCGGCCTCCAGAGCGGCGGCCAGGGATTCCTTGGTCAGAGCCGGTTCCGAGTCGGGAATCACGGAGTCGGCCTTGTCGTAGACCAACTCAACCGCGCCGCGCACTGTCCCCTGCTTATAGAATGAGGACGGGCGGGTATCCACCCAGAGCACATCCTCGCTCTTCTCGCGCAGCAAGGGTATCGCTTCTGCGTTATCCCAAACAGCCACCCCCCAGGGCAGTTGTTTATAATCCGCCGCCAAGCGTTCGGGTGGAATTTTATCCTTATCCACCTCTTCCGTGGCTCGCGCCACATATACGGGCATAACAACAGCGGCCAACAAACAATAAATCAAATATTTTTTCATCTGAACAGTCCTCCTTACAGGGTTGCTTTGGATTAGAAATTGAAGCAGGTGTTAAAGATAAAGCGATTATCCTTCACCTCGTCGCCTTCTTTGTAGTCCGTCGCAATATGCATATATTCGACGGCTACCTGAACATTGGGAGTCAGCTGATAGAAGGCATTGGCCCACATCGTGCTGTTTTTGGAGCGGTTACCCTTGTTCAGGTCGCCGCTGTCCGGCTCATCCAGTCCGTAGGCCATGCTCATGGTCAGCGCCTGGGTTAAATGGGCCTGCAACTGAAGCGAACCACCGCTCGCGGAAATGGCCTTGTCCAGCGTGGTATTGATTCGCTGACCGATACCGCCCTGATACGTGGCCAGATTCTCTCCGGTCCAGGCTTCGCCCACCACCGAGAACATCTTGCAGAGCGGAAGAGACATACCCACCAACACCAACTTGGAATCATAGGTCTTATCATCGTTCTTGATGATCTTCTTGTCTTCATCCACCTGGTCCAGCTTCTCCTGACCATAGGCGCCACCCAGCATGAACAGCGCCGGCTTTTCCGTAAAGATCGGCGCTTTCAGCTCGATGCGGGCCTGAACGGCCGGAATACCGGCATCCTGTCCGTCTTCCGCTCCGCCGCCATCTTCATCGCTGCCATCCTGACGAGCCGCAGCCAGAGCCATACCCAGCGTGGCCTTGCCGAATTTCACATCCTGGCGAACCCGCAACTGCGCGCGACGCGTCCCCAGATGCCCCTGATTGTTTCCCGCGCTGTTGTTCACCATCATGGGCCCCGGCGCCTGGAAGGTCTCAGCCGCCTGACCGGCCAAAACAGAAAACCCGTTCTTCATCGCCAGCGTACCATAGGCCAGACGCAGACGCGGATTGGGCGAGGTGCCCGAGCTTCCGCTTGCAAAATCAATTTCAGCGCGACCGCTCACATCAAACAGCTCCGTGGAAGGCGCCGCGACCTTCAGCCCGAGCCGGCTTCGGCGGGCCGTCATGGTATACTGATTGTCGTTGTCACCCGCCACCTTCGGAAGCGCCCACATGGCGGCATCATCACTGTTACAGCGCTGCGTGTCGTACGCGGCGAAAAGTCGCAGGGACGCATAGATGTCCACATCAAATTCTCCGGCCTTGAAACTCACAGCTTGCGCTGAATAGGCCAATGCAAAAATCATTAACGATGAAGCGAACACGCCCATTCGAACTCTCTTTTCAGACCACATATGCCTTCTTCTCCTTCCCGGCTTATTGCCGTACGTTGAGCAACACATCCAGCCCAAAGCACAGGCTGATGCAACATGTTGGCTTCTCTAGCTCTTACCTCGATCAAGCACAAGCGATTTTCCGCATATTCTTCGGGCCTCTTTAAACCCTTTTATGTGCCACGAAATTCCATGGACGTGGGAAGAGATCCAATACGGACGTTATAGCTTCCGCCATGGCTAACCGGCAGAGTGACCGGTAGTGAACAACTGCCATGGCGGTGATTTTTCCAACTCGTTTCTGTGGGCAGAAACCTTCGGGGGCTCATTCCAAAAAGCGGGCGGGACCGAACCACGGGTTGCCTCAGGCCTGATGCCGCTTTTCGACCTCGTCCAACTGCCGGAACAATCCGGCAACGTAGGGTTGAATGCCATAATGCTCTTCGGCGCGGGCGGCCAGACGCACCCCCGCGTCGCGTCGGGCCGTCGGGTTGCAGATCCACTCGTGCAGCAGTCGTTCATAGGCGGCCGGATCGCGCTGCGGAATACCATAATCCGGCCCGGCGATAACGGCGCCGGCACTCTCCGCATGCGCATCGCTCCATGTCATAGCCACCACCGGAATGCCGCAGGCCATCGCCTCCTTCACGCTTTCAGAACCGCCCACCGGAAACTCATTCGCATAGATATCCAACAGTTTCAGCACCGCCGAAGCGGTACGCACCGCCCCCGGAAAACGCATCCGATCGAGCACGCCCGCCTCCCGAAATATGCACAATCGTTCTTCCCCGGGGGGCGTGCCGATGCCCAGATACCAACACGTCGGATGCGCCTTCAATACGCGCGCCAGCAAACCGCAGAATGATTCGGACATCCGCTCGCCGAGATGATTGCTGACCGTACCCATCACCACCGCTTCCGGCGGAATCATCAATCCTTCGCGCGACACGGAAGGGCTCCCGCGCAATCCCGCAATGTCCACCCCGCTGGTCAGCACCACCCGCTCACCCATGGCATCCGTCCACCAGTTTTTTTCGCGTTCGATATTGACCGGATTGTCAAAGAAATAGAGATCAAAACCCGTATTGAACGGCGACGAGCCAATATGAATGCCGGCCTTCACCGGCACGGGCGAGCAACGCGCAACGAGCCAGTCGATCGGACTGGCCAGGCCCGTCTGGAATATCGCGTAATCCACCCCATCCTCTTCCAGCCTGCAAATGATGGCATCTGCCGTCTGGATGGCGTTTTTATCCCGTGGGGCAAACCACACCGGCACCTGCAGCTTTTCAAGCGTGTCAAGGCAGGCCGGCGCGCACTCCGCCGTACCGCCGTTCTCCAGCCCAAACGGAAAAAGAGGGCAATCCCGCTGCGTGAGGTTCTCCGTGGAATAAAAACGAAGGTCGTACCGGTCACGGTCCGTATACCGTGCAATGTTCAACACACGCCGACTGTACGCCACGGCATGATCCACCAGATTCCCCGTGATCAGCGCCACGCGCCGACGCACCGACCCGGAAGAACAAACACGCTTCGGAAGAACGGGTCTCTTCCGCGCCGCGCGTTCATACAACCCCACCAGCGGCATGGTCTTTTCAGGCGAGCGGGTAATTTCAAATCGGCCCGCCTGATCCAGAAATATCGCTGCGGAACAGGCCTCCAGCGCGAGGGCATCCTGTCCCTGCTCCGAGGCATCGCGAGCATACTCCACGCAGGCGTACGCCGCCGATTGCGGGTCACCCGCCCTGCGATCCAGCCAGATCAGCATCGCAATAATCGGGGCGGAAAGCGTTCGCGAATCGTGCCGCAGCCCTTGCAGATAATCCCGGGCCTTATCGGGCCGACCTGCCGCATAGGGATTACACGCCGCCAGCAAATGCCCGAGCGCCTGCTGATTCGGGTCCGTGTCCGCCAAAAACAAGCGGATACGGTCCTCGGGAATCGGGAAGTGTTCCGGCCCGTAGAAGGCGATCATTTCCTCCAGGTTCATCAACCCGCCGGCCATGTCAAATCAACTCCAATTCCTGACGCGGTGAACGCGCATCCGTAAATTTCCTGCGTACAAAAACAACGTTATACGACGTGGAATAAAATTTCGGGCAGGTCCTGCACAGCGGAACCTCCGTGTAGCGGCGTTCCTTCACAGCCCCGCGCAGACGCTGCGCCTCCGCTCCGTTCCACACCTCCTCCACGCGCTGATGCGTGACATCGCCGAGAATCAAGCGTCCATCGTAATCCGCGCAGCAGGGCGAAACCCGCCCATCCCACTTGATCACCATCCGATCAAACGGCTCCGCGCAGGCCACCTCCCCATCCGGGCGGCGCGGGAGCCCTTCCAACGCCGTTTCGCTCACCTCCCCACGACGCACCACGGCAATACGGTCATACAAACTCAGCCCCGAAATGGAAAGGCTGTCCGCCACCGTCAGCCAGTGTTTCTTGAAGGATCGAATATCCGCATCGCGCTCCTGCACCTCTTCCCGGTCCACATGCGCATTCAGGTGAATATGACAGGGCGTGCCGGAGGCCTGCACACCCTCCCGCAAAAGCAGCAGATTCCGCGTCAGCGTTTCAAAGGAATGCCCGGGACGAATCGCCTCATAATCACGGGCCACCAGACCATTCACAGACACCCCGATATAATTCATTCCGGCATCCAGCAACTCCGCGATACGCTCACGGGTCAACACCAGCCCGTTCGTCTGAAAACGGGCCACCAACCCCCGCTCATGCGCATACCGAATCATCTCCGGTAACGCCGGATGCAGCATCGGCTCCCCGTAATGAAAGAGACGCAACTCCGAAGGCCCCAGCGCCGCAACCTGGTCCACGATGCTGCGATACAGAGTCAGATCCATGTACCCAACCGGACGCGTCATGACCCGACGCGGACAAAACACGCAATTGGCATTGCAGGCATTCGTCGGCTCGATATAGACCACCGACGGAAACCAGACCGGCAGACACGCCGCCGACCGCTCGCGCGCCATCACCGGCAGCACCGCCCGTGACGCCGCAGGCCAGTTCCGCCAGGAAGACTTCTCCGCCTGCCGCGTCAGTAATTGATAGGCATCCATCTCGTTATTCAATCCATCTCCTCGTCAGGCTGGCATATAGCATGCTATATACCACCCGTGCGAGATTATTCCGGCACGACGAAGAATACGGGCGCATCTGCGTTTTTGTGCATCGCACAAACCGCCAATCAGACGATTGGCGCTCCCGGGACTGCCAATCGTCTGATTGGCAAAGGGTGTACAAAATCGCAGATGCGCCCAAAAATACGAAACCGCAACAAGAGAGACAGCCATGAACGGCCTGACCGCCCTTTGTTTTTCCAAGGACCGCCCGCTCCAACTGGACGGCTACCTTCGTTCCGTACACCGTTGGTTTGCTCATCCGCCCGAGATCACGGTACTGTATACATCCACCGACTCGGAAATACGGGACGGCTATGAAGAACTAAAACGCGAACATCCCGAAGTACACTTCCTTCCGGAACAGGACTTCGCGCTCCAGGTGCTCCAATGGCTGGATGCCGTTCAAACGCCGCTCGTCCTGTTCGGATGCGATGATGTGGTTTACTACCAACCCGTGAATGTCAACGTGGCCGGACAAGTCCTGCGTGAACACCCCGACGTACTCGGATTCTCCCTTCGCCTGGGCCTGAACATCTGCCACACACACACACGCGACGACCCCATACCCCCTCCCGCATTCATCACACAGGAACCCATCCTGCGCTGGCGCTGGGCCAACGCCGCATCCGACTGGGGTTATCCCTTCGAACTCAATGGAACCCTATACCGAGTGGAACGGGTTCGTTCCATACTCCACCTGCTGGAAAAGTTGCGCCAAGGCGATTCACGCGTGGAATGGCGCCACCCAAACTTTCTGGAATCTTCGGCCAACCATCTGCTGAGATTTGCCGCACAAGTGCCGCAGGAACTGGCGGCCTTTCCCCGATCCTGCCTGGTGGTGCCGACCATCAATCAGGTACAGACTATCGCCTGGAACCACATCATGGGCGAACACCGCAGCGTACGCGAACTGGAAACCCTTCGCCGCAACGGAACACGCATGAACCTGGATGCCTACACCGCAACCTCCTTCAACCGCATCCACGTCGGTGAATTCTTCATCACCCAGCAATCCGTCGGACTTTAACTCTCTTATACCCGACAGCAATGCTCGACATAAGTGATTGTGATATTATCCTGGACATCATGACGGATTGCTTAATGCAAACGTCAGGAATGGCCGCGAAGGAACGCAGAGAGCGCAAAAGACAGGCCACTCCGGTTTAGCGTCTTTGGTCTATAGTCTCACCTCCCGGTCTATGGTCTATGATTCACTGCTTCCCTCCCACGCATATTTCCCTTTCCCGGACTCCGCCGTTCCTGATACCATGCGCGGAAAACCACAGGAAAGACTGAACCAGCGTTTACCCTCGAAGGAGCACCAACCATCACTATGAAACGCACACTGATCCGTGACGTCCTCCGCAACGGCCCCCAAAACGGGCCCATCACCGTTGCCGGATGGGTTCGTACCCGGCGCGACTCCAAAGGCGGCTTTTCCTTTATTGAACTCAACGACGGCTCCTGCCTGGCCAACCTCCAGCTTGTGGCCGACGCCTCCCTGCCTAATTATAAAACCGAAATACTTGCTTTGCATGCCGGCGCCTCGCTGCGTGCAGAAGGCCTGTCCGTACCCTCCCCCGGGGGCAAACAGGCCCTGGAACTGCGGGCCTCCTCCATTCGCGTCCTCGGCTTCTGCAATCCGGACACCTATCCCCTCCAGAAAAAGCGCATCTCCTTTGAGCGCCTGCGAGAAATCGCCCATCTGCGCCCGCGCACCAACACCTTCGGCGCCATCGCCCGCCTCCGCAACACCCTCGCACGCGCCACACATGACTTCTTCCAGCAGCGCGACTTCCTCTATGTCCACACCCCCATCATTACATGCAGCGACTGCGAAGGCGCCGGCGAAATGTTTCAGGTCACCACGCTGGATATGAATACGCCGCCGCGCACACCCCAAAACAACGTGGACTGGCAGGCCGATTTCTTCGGACGCCGCGCCGCCCTGACCGTCAGCGGGCAACTCGAAGGCGAAACCCATGCCTGCGCCCTCGGCAACATCTACACCTTCGGCCCCACCTTCCGCGCAGAAAAATCCAACACCCGCCGGCACCTCGCCGAGTTCTGGATGATCGAGCCGGAAATGGCCTTTGCCGATCTGCAGGACGATGCCGACCTCGCCGAAGACTACCTTCGCCATCTCTTTGCCGAAGTCCTGCACACCCACCCCGAAGAACTCGCTTTCTTCGACCAACACATTGCAGCCGGACTGAGCGACCGCCTCGCCGCACTCGCCGAATGTCGCTTCGAGCGCATCACCTACACCGAAGCCATCCACCTGCTCCAGCAGGCCGACGCCTCCTTCGAGTTCCCCCCCCAATGGGGCATGGACCTGCAATCCGAGCACGAACGCCATCTCACCGAACAACTCTTTCACGGCCCCGTAACCGTCACCGACT
>JAQVYB010000019.1 GCA_028708815.1 Kiritimatiellia bacterium
GTCCATGAAGATGAGGTCGTAGAGGTTGCTCATGGCCAGGTCCAGAACTTCCTGACCATTGTTGGCAACATCCACCGTGCAGCCCGTCTTCTGAATCACGCGCGTGGCTACTTTCTGATTGGTCAAGCTGTCGTCCACGAGCAGGATATGTCCTCGGATTGTCTCGGCAATCGGGATCTCTTCCGGGTTTTCTTCGGGGACGTCACTGCGCGAGGCGAGGTGCAACTTCAGTTCAAAAGAGAACCTGGAACCTTTTCCCGGCTCGCTTTTGACCCGCATGGTTCCACCCATGAGTTCAACCAGTTGACGGCTGATGGCCAATCCAAGTCCCGTGCCCCCGTATTTGCGCGTGGTGGAAGCATCGGCCTGCCTGAATTTTTCAAAAATACGGGGCAGGGCCTCCTGGGAAATGCCGATCCCGGTATCGGCAACTTCGAAGCGGATCAGGGCGTCTTTGATGTTAACCCCGAGACTGCTCAGGGAGATATTTACGCAGCCCTTGTCGGTGAATTTCACGGCATTTCCGGCAAGATTGGTTAAGATTTGGGCAATTCGTCTGCCGTCGGCAAAATAATAAAAAGGGACGTCGCTGCCGTATTTTAGGTGGAATTCAATGCCCTTGTTTTCAGCCTGAATAGTCAGGGGGGTGGAGATTTGTTTGAGGAGTTGGTTCAGGTTGAACGGCGCGGGATCCAGAACCAGTTCACCCGCCTCGATCTTGGAGAGGTCCAGGATATCATTGATCAGCGCCAGGAGGGTCTCTCCGGAGTCAATGATGGATTGGGTGAATTCCTGTTGATCTTCGGAGAGCGGGGTGTCGCACAGCAGTTTGGCCATGCCGATCACGCCGTTCATGGGCGTGCGTATGTCGTGCGACATGTTGGCCAGAAACTGTGTCTTGAAAAGATTGGCCATATCCGAGCTTACGGCCAGTTCATTGGCCTTCACAATGGAGTATTCGAGCTCGCTGATATGTTCGAGCAGGGTTTCCCGTTCTTTTTCGAGCTGGGCCACGCGAGCCAGAAGTTTGTCGCGCTCCGTGGAGGTCTCGTGGGACTCTTTCGGAGTCTCTCCCCATTTATTTTCGCCATTGACCATTGCCGTACCCGCTCTTGCTGCTTGTCTGTCCCTTGCCGTTTTCGCGCGATCCATGATCTGTTTGCGCCACCCCAAGCCGTCTGTATGCCAATCAGAGTGATTGATCTTTATGTTTCTGTCAATCAGGCATCGTGTCATAATTGTTGGCTTTGCAGGCCGCCTTGTTTATTCGCTCGCTAGTGGCGAGGCGATCTGCTAAGGTAGCTTCTTCATTCGTGAAAAACGATCCTCTCCGGCCTCCGCCTGGGCGGAATAACACCAAAAAACAGGTCGGTACCATATGTCCTTTATTCCATTTTCTCTTCATGCCACATTGATGGCCAATTTGAGCGAGCAGGGGTTTTCCAAGCCCACCCCGATCCAAAAAGAAACCATTGGGTTGGCCATCGAAGGGCACGACGTGATGGGGCTGGCCCAGACCGGGACCGGCAAGACCGCTGCCTTTCTGTTGCCGATTCTGCAGCGCCTGGGTCAGACCCGACGTATCCCGAGGGCGTTGATTGTGGTGCCGACCCGCGAGCTGGCCGAGCAGATACGGGCGGTTTTTGAGCAACTGGGGAAGGGGACGGGACTTCGCTGGGCGATGGCGTATGGCGGCGTGGGCATCAATCCGCAGATTACCAAATTGAAAAAGGGGGTGGATGTGGTGATTGCGTGTCCGGGGCGTTTGCTGGACCATATCGAGCGCGGGACCGTGGATTTGTCGAAAATCGAGGTGTTGGTTCTGGATGAAGCCGACCGCATGTTCGATATGGGTTTTCTCCCCGACATCCGGCGTATCGTGAAGAAGCTGCCGGCCGAACGGCAAACGCTGCTGTTTTCCGCTACCATGCCCGAGAACATACGCTCGCTGGCCCGTGACGTGATGCGGGACCCGAAAACGGTGGAAATATCGCATTCCATGCCGCCTGCCACCGTGACGCATGCCCTATTTGCTGTATCGGACAATCAGTACAAAACGCCGCTGCTGCTGGCGCTGCTCAAGCAGATCGACCGGGATTCCGTGCTGATTTTCACGCGCACCAAATACCGCGCGGAGCGCCTGACTCGCCAATTGATCAGTGCCGGGCATCGCACCACTTCGCTTCAGGGCAACCTTTCACAGGGCCGCCGAAAGGCTGCAATGGACGGATTTCGGGAAGGAACATTCCGCATCATGGTGGCTACGGACATCGCCTCGCGCGGACTCGATGTCTCTTCCATTTCTCATGTAATCAACTACGATATTCCGGCTCACGTGGATGATTATGTGCATCGAATCGGACGCACCGGACGCGCAGCCAAAGACGGGGACGCCTTTACCTTTGTGACGCCGGATGACGCCGACTTGGTGCGTGCCATTGAAAAGCGCATGGGAAGCCGTCTGGCGCGCAGGATTCTCGAAGGGTTCAAAGAGTCTGAACAGCCCAACGCCCACCTGAAAAAGGCGAAGCCTGCCGGGCAGGCGGCAAAAGCGCACAAGTCATCCGGGCAAAGGCGTCACTTTGGCCCGCCTCGGAGCGGCGGCAGGCGGCGCTGAGCGCCCGCTAACGACGGGGGTATGCATTCCCGCACCAATCCATCACGCAGGAAGCGCATGGCTTCATTCTTTAGGGTTGCCCCAGGAATTCTCAGGCCCGCTTCCCCCGTGGTGAAGTCAATGGCGATGGCCTCGTGGATCTTGTCGATGCCATGCTCCTCTTCTGGACGGCGCATGTCTCACGCACCTCTACTTGTTTCTGACAAGATCTACAGAATTCAACAGACCGTACCGCCGCCGCTATAGTTGTGCCATTTGGCAGTGAACGAAAAAGCAGGGAAAACGGAGGAATAGAAACTGTGAAACATACCAACTGCGCAGAAGAAATAATCAGAATCGCCTGAGTACCACTGGTGTAGACGCGAAATTCTGCAATTATGATGAGAAATGACTATTTACGGCCTGACCCCGATACGGCTTGATTCCTCTTTCTGTCAACCAACTGTGTTATTAGCCTTCCTTCAGCTTTCAAGGCCCCTTTATATCATGAGGGGAACGGTAGGTGGGGAGGGAACTTTCTGTCAACGTCAAACCGATTTGTTTTGAACTCATTATAAAAAGAAGATCCGGAAAATCCGGCCATCCTGACCGAAGGCATTCGATTCTTCATGCCTTGGTGCATTCGTGCGAGACGACTCCCCATTTTGCGCATTTTTTGTGTTTCGTGGTGAAAAATGCTGAATTTTCGTCGTTTCTGCCAAAAAAATTCGATTTTTCAGCGATTTTCGATGATTTTCGACGATTTTCAGCGATTTTCAGCGATTTTCAGTGTTTTTCGGCGATTTTCGACCGTTTTATGGCCGTTTTCGGTATTTTTTGAATACTGTTTCATCGAAAAGGAGCGCGCCGAATGGGAAAAGAAGGGAGGAAGCAGGGAGCCGGACCGTCCGCTCAATACGCGTTGACGGTTTCACCGGAATACCCGCCGCCCGAATTTGTCCCGCTTGGACATTGACGATTGGGTAAGGCAAGCCTACGTTCTCCGCCAGGCAAACGAGCTTTAAAAGATGAACGGTCCAGCATCCGTTTTGCCCGGACGGAATACCATGTCGCACGATCTTGTCGCCAATCCCCACTCGCTATTTCGCTTTCTGATGGGCATCAGTCTGCTGGTTGCATTCGTGTGGCCGATCGGCTGCACCGTGCCGCGCAGTATGATGAGTCTGAGTCAGGTCATCGAATACGAAACGGGACGTTCCGCCCGCGGACTGCCTCCGTATCGTTGTACGGCAGGCGCTCACCGCGGGGCCTCGGCGATCCATATGGAAAACACCCTGTCCGCGCTGAAGGCGGCTGACGACGATCCCCGCTTCGCGTTCATTGAATTCGATGTTCAATATACAAAGGACAGGCAAATCGTGTTGTTTCATGATCAGCGTCTGCTGCGTCTGTACGGGAGAATGGCTTCCGTCGGTAATGCCGACTACGCGGAGCTGGAAAAAATGTCGAATGGAGATATCGCCCTCTACACCGAAGCCATGGCTGTCCTGCACAAAAAGCTGAACATCGAAATCAAATCACAGGGTGATCGCGCGGAAGACGAGCAGTTGGCGGATGCCATCATGGCCGATCTTAACGCCCGCGGGCGCGAAACGGACGTCATGATCAGTTCCATTTCCAGTGACGTCATTCGATATATTAAGAGCAAATACCCCAACCAGCCCACCGGACAAATCTACTGGCTCACGAAGTCCACCTACGTGCATTGGGATCGCTTAACCGAAGGATTGTATGAGCGCCTCGCTGAATCACAGGCTGACTATATCATGCTGCACGTGGTCAATCTCCGAAACATTGATGACCTGCTCAAACTCAAGCCTCCGGGAAAAACCATTGTATTCTGGGATTTTGAGGACGGGATCTTTCTGGTCCATAAAGATGGAAGCGACCGGTTGTGGGGCACCTCGGCCATCGCCAACAAATGGCAGCAATTTCTGTTTCGGGTGCATTGAGGAATGAAGCTTCCGGCACCGGCAAAGAGTCGGCTTTTCCGCGTCCGTCGTTTATGCATAAGGGCCGAGAAACCGTTCGCCGTTAAAATGGATGAGATGATCAGGAGCGTCAGCCACCCATACTTCCGTTTCCCACGAGATTACTCCCAGATAGCGCGCCATGAGGTTACGATCAGGAAAGGCGGTCACATAAACAAGTCCCGGCGTAACGGAGGAAAACAGCGTCGCCAGTTCCTCGTGTCGCTTGGCATCCACGGGACCGTGACTGGTCACGGATTCGATCAGAACCAGCCACTGTTTTTCCGTATAGTAAACAATGACATCAGGCATTTTTCCGTGCTCATCGACCCGGCACCCGAGCTTCTTCATTCGGCTTTTGTCAAAAAATGCGAACTTCTTCTTGGTGTCGCCTACATACAAAACCTCCGCGCCGGGAGTAAAGCGGGGGCAGAATTTCTCAACAATAGCTTTCACCAATTCGTTATGTACACCTGAAGAAAGCTGTATTTCGGTTCCATTGTTAAAACGGACGGGTATGAGTTCCATCGTTCGAAGGGAGGCGTAACGTTCCTGAAGAGATGGAACCGTCTTCAAATAGTGGTCCAGCTCCTCGATCCATTGAGGCGTGTTATATTGCCGCAGAAGATCTGCTGCCGTGGGGACCAATTGATAGCACCATTTAGGGCTGTTAGTCGCTCGTGCAGGGTCATCGGGATTTTCCCGAACAAAGCCCGCCTGTACGAACTGATGCATGGTTTGTCGTCGAAAAGTTTCGCGGGTATTCGGAGCGTAATTCACTCCGTAGTGCTCTTTGCAGAAATCCGTGATGGGAGTAATGCCGATTTGCGGTGTCCGAAGCTGAGCCCAGTCCTCTTCCGTGGTAAGACCTGCCAATGCCAATAATGTTAAGGCTGAGCGCTCATTCTGTTGTTCCTTGGGAAGCCCCAAAAATCCGAGAATAGCGAGAGCCTCGTCGATTTTATGCCTGATCTTCCGTTTGCCGGGCCGTTTCCTGGGTGCCATTCTGTTTGCCTCCGCTTCCACGAGTTCATCAATCATTTCGGGATCATCCACAACTTTTCTATATACGCATCCCCATTTTTGCAGAGAGTCCAAAGGAGGATAATTCAATCGCTGCAAATCTCCGGCATTAACCTGGGTATGTCCACTGAAAAGCCGGAAATACATATCCACGAGGGAGGAGTTCAGAAACAGAGCCAGCCCTTGCGCCACATCAGCCGACAGGCCGTGTCCCTCGGTATGGTATACGTTTAAATGATTTTCAAAACCAATGGGTGTTTCTGTCCTGCACACCGCCGCAACGACACGGCGCGGTTCTTCTTTGGCGGAAAAGCGTTTGGTTACGACATAGTCACCGGGCGGGAACAGGAGCGTTTTCGTCGCCCCGCATTCCACGATGAACTGGCATTTGCTGAATTCTTTCTTCGGATGTTCGACAAAACCTTTTCGGATATGTCCCGGGTAGATCAAGGGCTCACTATCCGCCTCCGGTTCAGTGCGCAGAAACTCTCTGGACCGAAAATCCACCACGCGCCCCGTGGAGACCGCTATCCCGAGATCATCGAGGCTGCATGGAAATGCCTTCATGAGTTCCATGGTGGTCTGATCGAAATCGTTGAGTGCAATGTGTATGATTTGTTCCGAGCTCTTTACGTTGACCACCTGTGCCGCATCCACTTCGCGGCTCGTAAGCAGATCCCAGCCCGCGCCGCTACTGGAGGATATTGTAATCCGCTCGTTGATCATTCCTTTTATCAGGTGAAAGATAATGTTTTCCTGCAACACCTCGTCGTCTGAGAAGGCCTGATCCCTCCGCTCAAACACATGAATTTTTCGCAGGGACGTCTGCTCAAAAAGGAACCGGCGAAAGGGCTTGAAATAGGATCCATTACAAAAACTGCGCGGCGTGATAGCCACCAGCTCCCCGCCGGGTTCCAGGTCTCTTACGGCCAATGCCACAAAGGCGGAATATAGATTGCCCGTTTCTATGCCAAGCGCACTCAACGCCGCTCGCTGTTCGGAATCGCTGTTTATTTTTTTATATGGCGGATTCAAAATGGCGTGTGTATACAAGCGGGGCGGTTTTTCAAACAGCGTGTTTTCAGCATGGTGTCGGGTATGCAGGATAAAGTCTTCCGAAATGATCTCCGCCGAAAAAAACACGCCCAACTCACGGCAGCGGGTTCTGCAAAGGTTTAAGGTCACCTCCAGATAGCTGCGGACCACCGGATCAATTTCAAAGGCGGTCACTTCAATGGTTTTCGGCAGATGTTCTGCTTCAAGCATTCGGGTGATCAAGGCCGCTGTCAAGGTGCCGATCCCGGCTCCGGCATCCAGAATTCGAATCTGGTTGGAAGAAATGACCTCGAACATCTTCGCCATAAATTCGGCAATTTCAGACGGGGTGAAGTATTGCCCCAGTTTTGATCGTCGTTCCGGAGCGATCTGGCTGGAAACATCCAGTCTTCGATAATCCAGTAGGCCCATTAAGCCGACAGATTTATAGTCCAGATACGTGACGCCGGGCTCCCGAAGCTGATTGGAGAGCCGTTCAAATTCCGGTTGTGATCCCAAGGTGGCATAGGCCTTTGAAAGAGCCCGTTCTCTGGTCAACATGTCTGACGAAACGCCGTAAAAATCAGCAAGATCTTTGCATTGATTTGTCGTGGGCAAACGTACTCCACGTTCCAGCTTGCTCAAGAGGGACACATCAAGGTTCACCTCCGCCGCCACCCCCCTCAATGTCAACTCCGCCTCCTCCCGCAAGGCACGGAGGTTTGAGCCGATCGATATATATGGATGCTGCTCGTTGGACATGTTTTGTCCAATAACATAAAGCGGTGGGTCGCGGCAAGTTTTCAAACGATGCAACCATTGTTTCCCTGGATCGCGACTTCACGAAAAGAACCGGATGTTTCCGTGTGATGTCGGGAGAAGTAATAAGGGCGGATGGCGCATTGGTAACTTAAAAACGTACTTCCGACAAAAAAAACGAGATTTTCTACCACCCGTACGGAGTGCGTGGGTGTTTGCACCATGGGACATCCCCGGCACTATGTCGCTGAAAAATTTCCCCAAAATCACCCAAAATTCCGCCTGAAATCGAAGAAAAACACCAAAAACAACGCCAAAACCGGCCTAAAACGCCAAAAAAACGCTTTTTCACTACGAAACACTCGAAAATTGCGCAAATCTCAATCGGGAACGCAGGAAATCAGGCAGGAATGCCTACGCTACACCAGAACAAATCCTGTTTTCCGTCAAAACGCGCACTCTTCCCAATCGGTGCAATCTGGAAAGGCCTCTTCCCCCAATCGCGACAGCGATTTTCACTAAAGCGGGCGGGCATCGAACGATTGACTGGGAGTCAGACGAAAGCAGAATCAAGGAACGTCAACTGGGTTGCGGGACACCCGCTTTAGTTGCTCTTGCCGGGCCGGATGTTGATGGCGATGGATACGAACGGTTCGCTTTTTAGAGACGGATCGAATTCCGTATCGCCCTGGGTGTTGAATTCAAAACTTTTCAGCCCCGAATAACCAACCCCGAAATTAAACCAGACCGATTTGTAGACACGCTTTTCCGCCCAGAATCCAAAGTCCCATGCACCCAGCGAACCGACCACCTGAGAGTCATCCCCTTTCGGGTCGATCGTCCAGCTCGATCCCGACGGAGAGACGCCCAGTTTGAAGAACAGGGAATCGGACGGGGCATAATTAATCGCGGGCCAGGGCGCCACCAGCGAAATCGCCCAGCAGGGATCGATAATATAACTGAACCCGAGATAGGGCAGAAAGAAGCCGTCGGAAAAAGCGTAGTCATAGACGAGTCCGTAGTACCAAACCGTTCGTTCTCCCTGAAGGGAACGTCCCGCCACGCAGGCCCATCCGCTGCCGGCCCACTCGGCGTTGTCCGTCAGTGGGGAATAGGCCGATGGCATGATAAATCCACCCCACTGCTGTCCGGGGCTGGTCTGTACCGCGCCACCCAGGACCAGATTCAAGCCCGTCACATCGCGATCTTTCAGGGGGCCTTCCGTGAAGGCAAAATGCGTATAGCTGACATAGGGCACCGCCAACGCAATACTTTTCTTCCCGACGTATATCGGAACCATCGCATAGGCGGCGGTGTTCCGGGAGCGGAATTCGATATCTTCCTGATCACCCCGGGTGCGCGTGAACGTGTTCTTTCCATATTCCGTGTGCCGCAGCGATAAAACCGGAAGAAACGGCACATCGCTTTCCGAACGGGAGAACTCAAACTCCGTATTTTTCAGCTTGAGGAGGGTCGAATCCATCCATCCGTCCGATTCCTGTGCGCGAACGCCCACGGTGAGCAGAAAAAAAACGAACGTCAGCAAAAAACAACAAACGGGATGCTTCTCTTTTTTCACCGAGATCCTCTTTTTCGGTTGATGCGCATGATGGAATAAAAGTACGCGTCATCCTGACCTTTCCGACCCCCCCTTGTCAATTCCCGCCTCATGGAAGGCGCATCTCCGATTAGGTGCATCGCACGAAGAGCCGATCCGACGATCGGCGCTCCCGGGACCGCCAATCGTCTGATTGGCACAGCGTGCACTAAAGCGAAGATGCGCCTTCCCCTCATGGACTGTTTTTTTGCATTTCTTGACCTGGATCAAGGAAAAGTCGTACAGTCGGAACTAAGGTATGCGTCAACAAGATGAAATGACGCGATGACCGCGGCATGGCAACAAGGGAAATGAAGGAGCGCAAAATGAGTATGTTCTGTTTTCAATGTCAGGAAACGGCCCGCAATCAGGGCTGTACGGTACGCGGCGTGTGCGGAAAACTGCCGGAGACGGCCACGCTGCAGGATGCACTGATCCACACGGTGCGCGGAATCGCCTTCTGGGGCGCCGAGGCAACCAAGCAGCAGATCAACGTCAGTAAAGAAGGTCTGTTCGCGATGCAGAGTCTGTTTGCAACGATCACCAACGCCAACTTCGACAACGCGCGTTTTGTGACGTTGATCGGGGAAGCCTTGAAGCAGCGCGATGAGCTGCGTGCGAAGGTGGAAGCCAACGCCAAGGTGGCGGGCGCGTTGCCGGATTGCGCGGTGTGGCAGGGAACAACGGAAGCGGATTATGCCGCCAAAGGCGCGGAGGTCGGCGTGCTGTCGAATCAGAACGAGGATACCCGCTCGCTGGAACAGTTGATCACGCTGGGTCTGAAAGGGCTCTCCGCCTATGCCGATCATGCCGCCATGCTGGGCTATGAGGACGATGGAATCTACGCGTCGTTCATGGAAGCCATGGCCGACACGACCCGCGGATTGAGCGTCGATCAGTTGGTGGCGCGAACCCTCCAGACCGGACATGACATTGTCAAGGTTATGGCGCTGCTGGACAAGGCCAACACGGAAACCTACGGTCATCCCGAAATCACGCAGGTCAATATCGGCGTGCGCGGCAATCCCGGGATACTGATCTCCGGACACGATCTGCACGACATGCAGGAACTGCTCGATCAGACCGAAGGCACGGGCGTGGATGTGTATACGCACAGCGAAATGCTGCCCGCGAATTACTATCCGGCGTTCAAGAAATACAAACACTTCGTCGGCAATTACGGATCGTCGTGGTGGAAACAGAATGAGGACTTCACCACCTTCAACGGACCGATCCTGATGACGACCAACTGCATCATCCCGCTCAAGGATGCCTACAAAGATCGTATCTTTACCACGGGCATGGCCGGCTGGCCGGGCGTACCGCATATTGCAGAGCGCCCCAAAGGCGGAAAGAAGGATTTCTCGGCGATCATTGCGCTCGCGAAGAAATGTCCGCCGCCGACCGAAATCGAAACCGGCACCATTGTGGGCGGCTTTGCGCACAACCAGGTGTTGGCGCTGGCCGACAAAGTCGTGGATGCCGTTAAGTCCGGCGCGATCAAGCGTTTTGTGGTGATGGCCGGTTGTGATGGACGCCATAAAACCCGCTCCTACTTCACCGACGTCGCCGAAGCGCTGCCGAAAGACACCGTCATTCTGACCGCCGGTTGTGCGAAGTACCGCTACAACAAGCTCAACCTGGGCGATATCGGCGGGATTCCGCGCGTGCTGGATGCCGGGCAATGCAATGACAGCTATTCGCTGGCCGTCATCGCGCTCAAGCTCAAGGAAGTGTTCGGATTGGAGGATGTCAACCAGTTGCCGCTGTCCTTCGACATCGCCTGGTACGAGCAGAAAGCCGTCGCCGTGCTGCTGGCTCTGCTGGCGCTTGGGTTCAAAGGGATGCGCCTGGGGCCCACGCTGCCCGCGTTCCTTTCGCCCAACGTGGCCAAGGTGCTGGTGGAAAATTTCCACATCAAACCCACCGGCGACGTGGAAGCGGATGTGGCCGCCATGATGGCTGGGAACTGACCATATCTGGTGACCCCGAAGGGGTGTGGGAGAATAGCCCGGGGTCTGAAGACCCCGGGAATACGTCAAACAAAACAACGCGCACCCCGGAGGAGGTGCAGGAACAGAGGCGTACACATGCTTGCATCAGGATATTCCGGCACCGCCTCCGGGGTGCGTGTGTTTTGGGAAATAAAAACCCAGGGTCTGACGAAGACCCTGGGCTATACCCCTTCACCCCATCCGGGGTGACAACCTTTGAGGGTTGGAAAAAACGCACGAAAAGTTTCCAATGGTTGGAAAATCGGTCGAAAAGTTTCCAATGGTTGGAAAAATCGGTCGAAAAGTTTCCAATCGTTGGAACTTTTCGGGGTGCGTTTTCCAATCGTTGGAAAAATGGAGAAGACGATATGAAACGGAAAATCATCGAAATCGACGAAGCGCTTTGCAATGGATGCGGGGCCTGTGTGACGGGTTGCGCGGAGGGGGCTTTGCAGATTGTGAACGGCAAGGCAAAGCTGGTGAACGAAGTGTTCTGCGATGGACTCGGTGCGTGCATCGGGGAATGTCCGACCGGCGCGCTGAACATCGTCGAGCGTGATGCGCCCGATTTTGACGAGGCCGCCGTGGAGGTTCACCTGAACAAACCCGCACCCGCGCCGCGCGCACCTGCGGGGTGTCCCGGTATGCAGGTTCGTTTTGAACCGACAGCAAAGAAGGCGGCCCCGCCGCCGGATTCGTCGGTGCCGGGCGGGCAGGTGATTCCGTCCGAACTGGCACAATGGCCGACGCAGCTTCATCTGGTTCCGCCCAAGGCGCCCTTTTTTGCGAATCGCGAACTGGTGGTGCTGAGTACCTGTGCGCCTTCGGCTTCGCCGGATGTGAACTGGCGTTTCGTACGTGGTCGCGCGATTGTGATGGCATGTCCGAAGCTGGACCGGACCGAGGGGTACGTGGAAAAGCTGGCGGCGATTTTCGCTTCCAACGGAATCCCGAAAGTGATCGTCGTGCGTATGGAGGTGCCGTGCTGCGGAGGATTGTCCGCGATGGTTAAACAGGCGGTGCAGCAATCCGGACGCACGGACCTGATCGTGGAAGAAGCCACTATTGCACTGAACGGCGACCTGATCGCCACACGTCGATTGGAGGTATGACATGGATGAACTTAAAGGAAAACCACTGAATCTGAAAACGTTGGTGGACTATGCCGATGGCGCGGTGATCAGTCGTACGCTGCTGAAAAAGGAGAGCGGGAATATCACGCTGTTTTCGTTTGATACGGGGCAGGGACTCAGTGAGCACACTTCGCCCTTTGACGCCGTGGTTGAAGTGGTGGAAGGGGAGGGAACCTTTATTATCGCCGGGAACCCGCAGACCGTGAAGGCGGGCGAATTGATCATCATGCCGGCGAATGTTCCTCATGACGTGCAGGCGGCGAAAGCACCATTTAAAATGCTGCTTATTATGTTGGGTAAGTGATGGGCTCATGAGTGTCCCGGCTGACCCTGCCGCTGCACGGCTTTCTCTCTTTCCTGTTCTCTTGTTTCATTCTTGGTACGGGAAAAAAGTAAATCATGAACGGACCGCCCCGTTCCGCATCGGTCAACACGCGGTATATCGTCTTTCTTACGTCCGTGGCTCAGCGGGCGTTTTTTTCGGACGAAGATACAGCAGGTCGAAATAAAACAACTGATAAAGCAGGATGGCAAAGATGGTGGTTGTGGGTAGGGGATCGGAAAAGAAATTCTGCAACCAGCCCGGGAAGCGGGCGTATAGATCGGGCATAAAGCCGGTGCTCAACCCGAAAATCAGCGAAATTCCCACAGTGAAAATGGCCCGGGTATCGAAGGTTTCCTTCATCATCTCCTTCAACCCGGTACAGATCATGAAGCTTCCCGCGAAAATCAGCGAGGCGCCCAGCACCGGGCGCGGCAGCGTGGCCACAGCCGCCGTCACTTTCGGCATAAATGCCATCACCGCAAAGATCACCCCCGCCACCACGGAGATCCAGCGGCTGCAGGCACGGGTCGCTGCCGCCAGCCCGACATTGCTCGACGACGTATCCACCGCCAGCGCTCCCATCACACCGGCCAGTGCCGTGGTCAGGCCATCCGCCATCAAGCCACCGGCTATCGGCTGCATATTGGGTTCCTTCAACTCGGGTTCCGAGATCTGCTGGGCCGCCAAAAGATTCCCAAACGATTTCAGAGATCCGCATACCGATACAATGAGAAACGGCAGGGCCAGCGCAGGATTGAAGCGGATGTCCCAGATGCCGAATGGTAGCATCGGCAGAGCAAACATCGGTTTTGATTCAATCAGGGTCAGCGCCACGCGGGTATCCGGTGTCAGTAGAAGAGCCAGCGCCCAACCCAGCAGGGTTCCAATCAGCAGGCAATACATCCGCACCCAGCCGCGTCCCCAGATATTGGCCCCCACCATAATCAGCAACGATACAAGTCCCACCACCAGATCTTGCCAGCGCGTGCTGTCGCCCGAAAACGCCACCCCGAAAAAATTGCCGGTCGCCACCGAAATCACGCTGACACCGACCATGGCCACGACCAATCCCACGATGATTGGTGGAAACATAAACCGGAGTTTTTTGACAATCGGCGCCAATCCCATTTCGACCAGTCCCGAAAAAAGAATCATCCCGCGCATAAGCGGAAGGCCGCCCACCCAGGCCGCATGAAGCGAGGCCGAAAGATAAGAGGGACCACACAGGTTCGGACACAGATAGCCCGACCCCAGATATTTCCAGCGCAGGGGCTGAATGATGGACCCCATGCCCGCAACAATCATGGTCAGGCTCACCAGCGCAGTGGCCATTTCGACGCTTCCGCCGATTTCGCGCACCAGCATGGCCGGAAAAGAGGATGCCGCAAACATGAACAGCATGTGTTGAATGCTCAGCACGATCAACGGCCCCGGCGGGGGGACGTCATTCACTTTGTAAACCATCGATTCGGGTGTAGTCATATCTCTTCCTTATTTCGACCAAATCGGTTTCGGCAGGGCGGTGGCCGCACCCACGATTACGGGGGTGTCTTCCATTAGACCCTTCCGCGCATAAATTCCCCGTTTATCCATGATGCGTTCGTAGCGGTTTTTCGTAAGAATCACTTCCCAGCAACTATCCGCCTCTTGCAGTTTACGAACCAATTCGCCAAAGGGCTTGTGCCCTGCCGCATCCTCATAAGAGGCCAGATTACGGGGGCCGATAGCCTCCAGAGCGGGGTCGACCAGAGTGTTTCCCTCCGCATCCAGCACGAACACCTTCACATCGCGAAACCGATATTTGCCGTCCGGTTTCCGGATTTCGTCCAGCGCGGCAGCCCCCTTGGTGGCCAGCAACCGGACGGCGGAGTCCACGGTGAACTTGGCGAACATCCGTTCTTCCGGGGGCGATTCCATTCCCCCGCCGATCACCACCTCCCGTCCGTCAGGCATCGTCACCGAAAAATGACAGGAGGACTTGGCGATCGGGTTGAACCCGCCTGCCGGATGCCAGAAATAATGCACCCACCCATGAGGACTGTCGGGATCGGTCGCGGCATTCAACGCCATTTGCAGGGTCTTTTTGCCTTCGGCATCCGTGACGTTCAGCAGGTTTTTTCCTTCAAAGGCCGGCATCGCGGGATGAAAGAGACACTCTCCGTCTCGTGCGTAGACATA
Source organism: Kiritimatiellia bacterium (assembly GCA_028708815.1). Classification (GTDB taxonomy): domain Bacteria; phylum Verrucomicrobiota; class Kiritimatiellia; order RZYC01; family RZYC01; genus JAQVYB01. The sequence goes on from JAQVYB010000019.1 coordinate 14,632, forward strand.
CACATAAAACAACTCGTTGTTCCAGCGATCCGGGTCAGTCCTGAACTTGCAGAACGCATTGGTTCCCTTTTCTTCGATCAGATCGGCGGCGTCTCGAACCGTGCGCACGAGCTTGCGCGTATCACGATAATCATACTGCGCCAACTCCTGCTCAAAGGAAGATTCGGCTCCCATCGCAGAAAAAACACCGACCACCATGAGGGTCAGGCTGAATCGTGCGATCCGGCGAAAATTTCCAATCCCCATAACCATGAACTCCCATTTTCAGCGCCACCGACTTCGTCGGGCCGCCAGGTTTCAACCTCAACGCCACGGCCTGATTTTCTATTCAATTTACGGACAAAAGGCCAGTGCCGATGCGCGTTTTCGTGTATATGGCCGCTTGCTTGGAGAGTGCCGGCTCTCGTTGGGTTGAGGGGCGTGCCCGGAATATGCTTTCGGCAGAGAAGAATTTTTTGAAAAGCCATCGAAAAAGTTTCCAATGATTGGAAAAATGGGCGACTCTTTTTCCAATGATTGGAAAAACACACAGCAACCGGAATCTGTTGACCACGGATCGAATCATGACGCTGACGGACGGAATATTCGCGATTGCGATGACGCTGCTCGTGCTCTCGATCGAGGTTCCCAAAAAAGAAGCCGTGACGGCGGGCGCGGCGTTGCATCAATACCTGCTTGCGCTTTATCCGCAGTTCTTCAATTATTTTTTGAGTTTCTATCTGCTCAGTCGGTTATGGATCAACCTGCACCGCGTATATCATGATATTATTCGTACGGATGATCGGCACATCTGGATCAACATCAGCCTGCTGATGTTTGTGGTGCTGGTTCCCTTTTCCGCCTCGCTGGATGCGGAATACAGCGGGGATTTTTCTGCCGTAGCGATCTTTCATGCGAACATGCTGGTGATTGCCGTCCTGTATTTCTGGAACTGGTCGTATGCCGCCCGCAATCATCGGTTGATTGAAGCCGATTTTCCTGATGCCGTGATCACGCTTATGAAAAAGAGAATGCTGGTATTTCCCGTAACGGCACTGCTTGCTCTGCTGATCAGCATTATGACACCGAGCTACAGCACCCTGACCTATCTGTTTATTCCATTTTGTGTTGTCCGGTTGCGAAATATTCAAAATTCATTGCGCTGATAACTTTTTCCAATTCATTCATCGTATTCCCTTCCATTCCTGATGAAATTCATCCAGGAATTGTTCCATAAAGGCATGTCGTTGTTTTGCCAGAGTGTGTCCTGTTCTGGTGTTCATGCGGTCTTTCAGCAAAAGCAGTTTTTCGTAGAAATGATTAAGGGATGGGGCTTGGCTGTTTTTGTATTCCTCTTTGGTCATGTTCAGATTCGGCTGAATGGCGGGATTGCATATTTCCCGGTTTTTATGTCCCCCGTAGTTAAACGTGCGCGCGATGCCGATTGCTCCCAGTGCATCCAGCCGGTCTGCATCCTGGATCACGTCCAGCTCTGGTGACCGGAATGCCTGAACATGATTTCCGCCCTTAAACGAAATGTTTGCAACAATCTTTTCCACGTGGGCAACAACCCGCTCATCCACCTGCAGTGAGTGTAAAAATGCCCGGGCTTTGCGCGGACCGATTTCTTCATCGCCCTCATGAAACTTGGAGTCGGCCACATCATGAAGCAGGGCGCCGAGTTCAACAATAAATCCGTCCACATCTTCAGTCCGGGCAATTTGATGGGCCAGCCTCCATACTCGGTAAACATGCCACCAGTCATGCCCTCCTTCTGCATCGACTAAGACCGCTTTGACGTACTCAACCGTTTTTTCTATGATGGCATCCTGCTCCATGATTATAACAAAGTTCCTTCCCCGAACGGTTGCGGTTATGTTTTGGCGAAGTTCCCGGCGTTGTTCGCTTGTTCGCCGATGGCGCCATACGCGGTTCGCCGCCCCCGGGGGGCAGAGCCGCCTTGTCTTCCGACGCGACCCATATAAAACAGGATATGGATGTGTTTCCTTCGTAGGCAGGGACGCGGTAGCGGCTCACATGAAAACCGCAGGTCACTAATAACTGCTCAAAATTCTTGTTCGGTTCTGCGGACCATACCGCCAGACACCCTTTTTCGCGTAGCGCTCTGCGACACGCCTGCATCCCTTTGCGTCCGTAAAGTCGGCGGTTCCCGGCATCTGTCATCGCATGAGGACCATTATCAATGTCCAGCAGGATCGTATCGTATCGATTCGTTGCCCCTGCAATAAGCTCAACAATATCACCGGTCTTGATTTCCACACGCTGGTCAAGCAGCGCCTCCCCGTTGAGTTCCTGCAAAAAAGTGCGGTTCCACTCGACGACAGCCCCCATCAACTCACCCAGCACGACCCGCGCATCCTGTCCGAGCAGATCCAGCGTCTGCCGCAAGGTATATCCCATGCCAAGACCGCCAACCAGGACGACCGGGGCCGGATGGCCGGACAGATGCGCACATCCCAGACGTGCCAGTTCCAGTTCCGACTCGTGTTGACGGCTGTTCATCAACTCGTGACCATTGATTCGTATGAAATAATCGCGGTCATGCCGATAAAGTTCCATCTTGCTTCCGTCCGGCGTGCGGGCCACGGCTATTCGTTCTCTTGGCTTCATAGTGGCCGATCTTACAGGTTCTTCCGTAAGGAACAACTCATGTTTTAATGAGTTCGAGGAGCTCGTTGAGTCGGTCGGTGACGGAGACCATGTGGAGGCGCGGGAAGCGGTGGTTGAGCATGACGTAATCCTGGTTGCGGGTCAGGATGACTTTGTTGTCGCGGACTTCCACGCGATCGATGCCTTTGAAGGCGGCGGCGATGCGCAGGGAGCCCAGGAGGAGCATGCGGTGTGCCGGTTCGGGGAGTGGACCGAATTGGTCGCGTAGGCGTGCGCGTAATTCCTGAAGGTCTTTCTCGGTGACGGCGCCTGCGAGACGGCGGTAGACGTCGATGCGCTGATTTTCCTCTTCGATGTAGTCGTATGGAATGGCGACAGCGCACTCGCTGTCGGCCAGTCGCGGCGACCACTCGATGAAATCGAGGGTGATTTCGACATGGATGACCGGGGGAACGGGGTCGCCCTGGCGTACGGCCACGGCCTGACGCAGAAGGCGGCAATACAGTTCGAAGCCGATGGCGGCGATGTGACCGCTCTGCTGGGCGCCGAGGAGATTGCCCGCACCACGTATTTCGAGGTCGCGCAGGGCCACTTTGAAGCCGGCGCCGAGGCTGCCGTAGCGTTTGATGGCGCCGATGCGGCGGCGGGCGATGTCGAAGAGGCGTTTGTGACGCGGGAGCAGGAGGTAGGCGTAGGCTTTGTGCTTGTAGCGTCCGACGCGCCCGCGCAATTGATAGAGTTCGGCGAGTCCGAAGCGGTCGGCGCGGTCAATGATGATGGTATTGACATTGGGTATGTCCACGCCGCTTTCGATGATGGTGGTGCAGAGCAGGACGTTGAAGCGCCGTTCGGTGAATTTGCGCATGACGGCGGAAAGACGGTTTTCGCTCATTTGTCCATGGGCGATGCTGATCCAGGCTTCGGGTACGATTCGACGCAGGCGGTCGTGCATGAGTTTGATGGTCTGGACGCGGTTGTGCAGGAAGAAGACCTGCCCATTGCGGTTGATTTCGTTCATGATGGCCTGGCGGATGGTCTGATCGCTGTCCTCGGTGACGATGGTTTCGATGGCGAGTCGCTCGCGCGGTGCGGTTTGGATGGTGCTCATATCCTTGGCGCCGGTGAGGCTCATGTAGAGGGTGCGCGGGATGGGGGTGGCGGTCATGGTCAGGACGTCCACGAGCTGCCGGAACCGCTTCAGACGTTCTTTGTGCTCGACGCCGAAGCGCTGTTCTTCGTCGATAATGACCAGCCCGAGATCGGCAAAGCCGACATCCGGCTGCACGAGACGGTGCGTGCCTATGACGATGTCGACTTGTTTATTCTTAAGGCGTTCAATGGTTTCGCGTTGTTCCGCACGTGTACGGAATCGGCTGAGCATTTCGATGGCAACGGGAAAGGAGGCCATGCGTTCGCAGAAGGTGAAGTAGTGCTGCTGGGCGAGGATGGTGGTGGGGACAAGTACGGCCACCTGTTTGCCGTCCATCACGGCCTTAAACGCGGCTCGCATGGCGACTTCGGTTTTGCCGAAACCCACGTCGCCGCAGATGAGGCGGTCCATCGGACGCGGACTTTCCATGTCCGCTTTCACCTCGCGTATGGCTCGGTGCTGGTCTTCGGTTTCTTCAAACGGGAAGGATTGTTCGAATTCGTGCTGCCAGGTGGAGTCTTTGGCGAAAGCGTACCCCTGAAGTGATTGGCGTGCTGCCTGATTTTCAAGCAGCAGGGCGGCGAGATCTTCGACGGCCCTTCCGGCGGCTGCCTTTTGATTCTGCCATCGGCGCCCGCCCAGGATATGCAGCTCGGGGCGGGCGGTTCCCACACTGATGTAGCGGCTGATGAGATGGGCCTGCGTGACCGGAACATAGAGTTTCGCTTCGTTGGCATATTCAATGGAAAGCACTTCCTGAAGTTGGCCGTTGAACTGCATCTCGTAGAGGCCGAGATATTTTCCGAGGCCGTGATCCGCGTGAATCACGAGTTCTCCCGGCATCAGCTCACTCCAGGAGACCAGGGCCGCCTGCGGGAGGCTCGCGGGTGGCAGGCGTTTTCGGCGTGAGGCGGCGCGGCGTTTTTTCTCGTATCCGTAGATGTCCTGTTCGGTGACGGCGAGGAGGCGTTTGGCGGCGATGGAGAAGCCTTCCGAGAGGGGTGCCACATGCAGGTTGAAGCGGTTCGTGACGACGGGTGAAAGCGGGGCGTAGAGTTCGTTGAAGCGTTCGGATGCGCCGGGGGTGTCGAAGAAGAGATGCAGTTCGCCGCCCGCTTCGGCCCGGGCGATCAGTTGTTCGATGTAGCGGCGACGGCTCTGCTCCATGATGTCGGGATGAAAGACATCCGATTCGAGGCGCGGAAGGCTTTCGGCGGCGCCGAGTCCGGCGTCGAAGAGGGTGGGTGACCAGGGGGGGATGGAGGAGGGGATGGCGCCGGTGAAGACGGTGCGGCCCTGGAACTTTTGGAGTGCATGAAGCACCTCGGCGAAGGGTAGGTGAAAGTCCGGCTCTTCTTCGGCGAGGACGGTTTCTTCATAGAGAGCGGCATGTTCGATCAGACTGTCCGCATCCAGAAAAGCGCAGTGCGCGTTTGCCGGCAGGTAATCGGTCAGGGCGGTTCGTGTGCCGTCCGAGGTTTCCATTACCGGAGAGAGCGTGACGCGGTCCAGTTTGGCGATGGAACTCTGAGACATCGGGTCGAAGGAGCGGATGGAGTCCACGACATCACCGAAGAATTCGATACGCATGGGGTCGGGCGAGGTGGGCGGCCAGATGTCGAGCAGGCCGCCGCGCAGGGAGGCCTGACCGGGTGTTTCGACCTGGTAGGTGAAATCATAGCCCCAGGATTGGAGTTTTTCGGAAAGGGTTGCCGGATCGTGCGAATCGGTTAGTTTCAGGGAGAGGGATCGGGTGCGCAGGAGTTCGGCGGAAATGGTTTGCTGCATGAGGGCCTGGATGGAGGTGACGATCAATTGCGGGGCGTCGGTTTCCTGCAGGCGGTGGACGGTGTTCATTCGTTCGCCGACCGTATCCATACGGCGATTCGGGCCTTCGCCCGGAAGGATATCCCAGGCAGGGAAGAGGAGGCAGGGCGGCTCGGTATCCGGGGCGAGGGTGTCAAGGTCGGAGGAGAACCGCTCCATGGCGGCAGGGTTGTCGGTAATCCAGAGCCAGTGTCCGGGCACGGTATGAAAAAGGGCCCAGGCCAGGTAGGCGGTGGAGGAGGTGGCCGGAGATGAAACGGCTACGGAATCGCCCTGTTGCAGGGCGGCATTCAGGATCTCCTCCTGCTGCGGTGAGAAGCGGCATGATAGCTTCCGGTGCTGTTTCATGATCGTACAGTATCCGGAGGCGGGGTGCGCGTCAATGATGTGTTCAGGGAACGGGATAGCCGGCGGTCAGTTCAATGACTTTGCTGCGTACGCCTTCGATCACCTTCTCGTTGTCGCTGTTTTTCAGCACGTCCACAATAAAGCCGGCAATGGTGCGCATCTCGTCCTCTTTCATGCCGCGGGTGGTCAGGGCGGCAGTCCCGAGGCGAACACCGGAGGTGACGAACGGGCTTGTGGTGTCGAATGGAATGGCATTTTTGTTGACGGTGATACAGGCCTTGTCCAGTGCTGTGGCGGCATCTTTGCCGGTGACATCGATGGGGGTGAGGTCCACCAGCATCATGTGGTTGTCGGTGCCGCCGGAGACGATCCGGAGTCCGGCATCCTGCAGAGAGGTGGAAAGGGCCTGGGCATTCTTAATGACCTGCTGGGCGTATTCCTTGAAGGAGGGCTGGAGGGCCTCTTCGAAGCAGACCGCCTTGGCGGCGATCACATGCATGAGCGGGCCGCCCTGAATGCCGGGAAAGACCTGGCGGTTGATGTCGGCGGCGAAGCGTTCCTGGCAGAGAATCATGCCGCCGCGCGGCCCACGCAGTGTTTTGTGGGTGGTGGTGGTGACGAATTCGCAGTAGGGCACGGGATTGGGGTGACAGCCTGCGGCGACGAGGCCTGCTATATGCGCCATGTCAACCATGAGCAGCGCCCCGACGCCGTCGGCAATCTGCCGAAGGCGCTTGAAGTTGATGATGCGGGAATAGGCGCTGGCACCGGCGACAATCAGTTTGGGAGAATGTTGTTCGGCGAGCTTCTGCACCTCGTCGTAATCGATGGTTTCGGTTTCGCGTGAGACACCGTAGGAGACGATGTTATACATGCGTCCGGAGAAGTTCATTTTGTTGCCGTGGGTAAGGTGTCCGCCATCGGCAAGGCTCATGGCGAGGATGGTGTCGCCGGGATTGAGTATGCTGAAATAGACGGCCATATTGGCCTGGCTTCCGCTGTGAGGCTGCACGTTGACTTGGTCGCCTCCGAAGAGTTTGGCGGCGCGGTCGATGGCAAGGCGTTCGGCTGTATCGACGAACTCACAGCCGTTGTACCAGCGTTTAGCGGGGTAGCCTTCGGCGTATTTGTTGGTCATGATGGAGCCGGTGGCGTCACGTACGGCCCGGCTGGTATAGTTTTCGGAGGCGATGAGTTCGAGGTTTTCCCGCTGGCGCTTTGTTTCGCCGCGCAGGGCATTGTAGATTTCCGGGTCGGTATCGTAGATGGCGATGGGATCGTCATTCTGGTTCATGCAGGCCTGTATCTTGCTGACGCGTCGTTCGTGGCGTCCGCCGGATTCGAAGTCGGTATCGAGCCAGGCGTTTAGGATGGCTTCGGCTTCTTCCGGGGTGGTGAGGGAGGCCCCAAGTGCCAGGACATTGGCGTTGTTGTGCGCCCGCGCAAGTTGGGCCATCTTGGCCGTGGTGCAGAGGGCGGCGCGTACGCGGGGGTATTTGTTGGCGACAATGGAGACGCCGATGCCGGTGGTGCAGATGACAATGCCCATGTCCACGCGGCCTTCGGTGATTTTCAGGGCGACGGCTCCGGCGTAGTCGGGATAATCCACGGCGTCGGTTCCGAAACAGCCCTGATCCAGCACTTCCAGCCCTTTTTCATCCAGAAAGCGGAGCAGATGCGTTTTGAGTTCAAAGCCGCCGTGATCCGAACCGATTGCAATTTTCACGTTAACCATCCTTTTTTGCGTTGTTGATCAGGGGCGCTCCCTGGTTTTTCAGAAAGAGGGCCATATCCGTTATGGCCTCATCCAGTTCATCGCGGATTTGGCGATACCGGGTTTCGGATTGACCAAATGGGTCGGTCACATCTTTTGCGGTATCGGCCACGCCAAATGCATGCAACAGCCGCACCCGATTTCGGGCTTTTGGAAAAAGGCGGCACACGGCGTCCCGATGAGCGGAGGTCATTACCACGATTAGATCGGCGTCGTCAATCTTCTCCGAGGTCAAAAATCGGCTGCGGTGTACGGTCAGATCGCAGCCGAGTTCACGCATAACGGCGATGGCGTTCGGGGAGGCCTTGGCTCCAACGGCGGCGGAAAGACCGGCGGAGGAACAGCATACGTCAAACACATGGCCGAGTTTTCGGCGAAAGAGGTGTTCCGCCATCGGACTGCGACAGGTGTTTCCGGTGCACACAAATAGAACAGTTCGGATCATCGGGTTACAGGATCGTGGACTTGGTCAGCGCCAGCATGCTTTTCCAGAGCTTATCGGAATCTTTCAGATCCACCACTTTGTCCCGGGCTTCTTTTTTCTGAAAGGTCTGGGCGAGTCCGGCGAGCAGTTTCAAATAGAAGGCGCTGGCGGCGGTTGGAATGACCACAAAGACCACGATTCGCGTGAGCTTGGTGGCGTCGGCATCGTATTTGAATCCGTTTTTGCTGGTGGCTACGGCCACGGTCAGCCCTCCGCCTTCTACACCGCGTACGTGCGGGAAGGCGAGCCCGTGATCCAGGGCTGTGCTGACGATGGCTTCACGCCGGAGTGCTGCTTCGGTCAGGGCGGCGGAATCGTTGATGAAGCCTTCCTTTTCCATGAGTGCAGCCAGTTCGGCGATTATTTCTTCTTTGGAGGTGGCTGTGCTGTGGGCCAGCATGAGATTGGGGGAGGAGAAGCGACTGAGGCCGGCCTGTGCCGGGCCGGAGAATCGCCGGGTTTTCTGCGCCATACGTTTGGGCAGTTCCTTGGGAGGGAAGTAGAGGATGCGCGCGCAGTTTGGGCAGGTGTGCAGTTCGGTGGCGGCCCGGACGGCATGTACGCGGCTGACGGGAAGCGCCATGCCGCATCCGGTGCAGGTCCCGTTCGAGATGGGTACAATGGCGATGTGATGTTTTTTCTGTAGTTTGATGAATTGCTCGCCCAGGTCGGGAGGGAGCGCTTCGAGATAGGTGTCAATGGCCTTTTTCAGTTGATCCAGTCGTCCGTTGGTGGAGGTGGCGCTTTGCTGGGCCATGGCCTCCATGAGTTCCTGTAACTGAATGAGTTGATTGATGGTTTTTTTCATTCAAGATCCTGTTTTCGGTTGATGGTTGAAAACGTCGTCTCTTCGGCGGCGTAGCTAAACGAAAAAAGTGTCTAGCATATTTCGAATGGGATGCAACGAAGAAGAATACTGTTTTCTTCCGTAGGGAAATAAGGAAGACACGGAACTTGCCAAATCAGGGAAATGAATTATCGTACACGCGGATTAAACAGGCATTTGAGCCGCTAACTTCTCAGGACGGTGTTGAGCCATGAAGGCAGAAGAAAAAATCGATGTTTCCGTAGTTGCCCCGGTGTATAACGAGGAAGGATGCGTGCAGGCGCTGGTGGAAAAGCTGCACGAGGTTCTTTCAACGCTGGGTCGTCCGTATGAAATCGTACTGGTGGACGATGGGAGCCGGGATGATTCCTGGCGGGTCATGGAGGCGTTATCGCATCGGGTGCCCTGCCTTCACCTGGTTCGGTTGCGGCGGAATTTCGGCCAGACGGCGGCGATGAGCGCGGGTTTTCACGAGGCGCGTGGCGAAGTGGTGATCACAATGGATGCCGACTTGCAGAATGATCCGGAGGATATTCCGCGGTTGCTGGAGCACATGGATACGGGGGTGGATGTGGTCAGTGGTTGGCGGAAGAACAGAAAGGACCGCTTTATCAAGCGGCGCCTGCCCTCGATGCTGGCTAATTCGCTGATTAGCTACATCACCGGTGTTCATCTGCACGATTATGGCTGTACCCTGAAGGCGTATCGGCGCGAAGTGATTAAGAATGTGCACCTCTACGGCGAGATGCACCGTTTTATTCCGGCGCTGGCGAGCTGGGTGGGGGGACGCATCGATGAAGTGGTGGTGAACCATCATCCGCGCACGACCGGGCAGTCCAAGTATGGGCTCTCGCGCACCGGGCGGGTGATCCTGGATTTGATTACCGTGAAATTTCTGCTCCGCTACAGTACGGGGCCCATGCAGATGTTCGGAAAAATCGGTGCGCTGTTTGGGCTTCCGGGATTACTGATGATGTTCTTTATGGTGTTGGGCAACCTTTCCTATCATCTGTTTGGAACGGAGTTTGCAGCATTTCTGATCAAGCGCCCGTTCTGGCTGATGTCGTCCTTTATGCTGATTTTCATGGGGGTGCAGTTTATCTGTATCGGCCTGCTGGCCGAAGTGCAGGCGCGGACGTATCATGAGTCGCAGGATAAGCCGGTGTATGTAATCCGGGATATTGTGACGTCCACCTGCTGATTGCCTCGGGAGTGCCGACCGATATGCCTTTCGCCCAGATTGCTGAACCGCTGACCAACGAGGCCTTGTTGCAGTCTGCGGACCTGCATATGCTGATCCCGGTTGGGATCTATATTACCCTGGTTCTGCTTGTCGGGCTTGCGGTGGATATCTGGCTGCTCGCGGGTATGATCGTGCGGGCTCGGACGTGGACGCTTGCCGCCGCCCGCGCCCTGACGCCCCGAATTTCCCTGAGGCTCGTGCTGTTTTTCGCTGCGGTTCTTTTCGTGCTGCACTTGGTTGGGTTGCTGATCGGGTTCCTGGCGGCGCCCGAAAGCGATGTGCCGCTGATGGTGCTGCAAAGTCTCACGCTTCACTGGGCGGTGCTTGTCCTGACGGCCGTCCTTCTGTATCGGCGCGGCTGTACGGCATCCTCTTTTTTCGGGATTACGCTACGCGGTGCGGTGCGGGATGTGGGTGCGGGGGTGACGGCTTTTCTGGGGATGATGCCGATTCTGATGCTGGGTACGCTGCTGTACCAGACCCTGCTTCGCGTGTTTCATGTGCCGGTTGATTTTCAGGATATTCTGATTAATATCACCGAAGAACATGGATGGTCGGTGCGTGCGTATTTGTTTTTTCTGGCGGTGGTGCTGGCGCCGCTCGCCGAGGAGGTGCTCTTCCGAGGGATACTGCTTCGGTTTGTCGCCCAGCGGACAGGGATATTGGGCGGTTGCGTGTTGACGTCCATGCTCTTTGCAGTCATTCACCTGCATGTGCCTTCGCTGGCGCCCATCTTTATTCTGTCGTTTAGTCTTTCGCTGGTCTATCTCGCCACCGGATCGCTCCTGGCAGCGATTACCATGCACATGCTGTTCAACGCGCAAAGTCTGGGGATCATGTTGCTGTTGCGTGCCGCAACCTGAAGATCGGGCCAAAACCTCCCGATGCGGATTTTCTCCTTTTCGTTGAAGCGTTTCCGGCTCCCGCAGCTTGTGGTGCCCGGGCCCTATACCACAACATGCTGTATATAGTGGCGTTGTGGAGGTTTTGTTAAAAAAAAGTTCAAGTATTTCGCATAAAAGGGTTGACCGGTGGTGGGGCAAAGTGGGATAAGGTGCATCGAAGGATAAGTCAAATGGAGCGACACGAAATACGAGAGACTATAGAGACTCCGGCCATGGACAGCTTCTTCGGCACCTACACGCACTTGCTGGATTCCAAAAAACGCCTGACCATTCCCTCGGATTGGCGCGAAAAACTGGATACCCCGCAGCTCTTCGTTCTGCCTGGCGTGAATACCAAATGTCTGTCGGTCTTTCCGGCAAACGAGATGGCGCGTCGTTTGGAAAAATTTCGAAATGTCTCCATTGCGGATACTCGGGCGCAGCAGTTTGCCCGCGCCATTTTTGCGAGGGCCAATCAGATTCCGTGGGATTCGCAGGGGCGGATTCGTATCAGTGATGAGTTGATGGGCTGGGCGGGTTTGACGGATCAGGTGGTTTTGGCGGGTGTGGGCACCCGGTTTGAATTGTGGAGCCCGGAGCGTTGGAGCGAGGCGCAGCCGGCGATGGATATGGCGGGTTTCGAGGAAGCGGCGAAGTATATCGGTTTCTAATAATCCCGGCAAGGATGTGTGTGGGAGATCACGTGACATAGCCAGAAAACTGACGGTGAACAAGGCGATCGAATGCGGGCGGGTGGGTGAAAGTAAGATGCTGGCGTTGCCTTCGGGTGTCGCGGGCCGTTCCCAGCGGTTTGGCCGTGGGCCGAGCATCCTGGCGACCTGCTTCAGTTCCTTTCGTAGTGGTGTGGGCGTGGCTTCGGACAGTCATTCCTGGTTTTTTTCAGCCTGACAGGCAGGTGAGGATGAAACGTGCATGTTTCCGTATTAGCCGAAGAGGTCATCGAGGGGTTGAACCCGAAGCCGGGGGGACTCTATGTGGATGGTACGCTGGGGGGCGGAGGGCATGCGCAACGGATTCTCGAACGGGGCGGGCGAGTGATTGGAATCGATCAGGATGCCGATGTGCTGGCGGAAACCGTGGCGCGGCTCTCAATGTGGCGCGAACTGTTTACACCGGTTCATGGAAATTTTGCTGATATGAAAAGTCTGCTTGAAAACAGGGCTTCTGAGGGCGTGGACGGGATTCTACTGGATCTCGGCGTATCCTCGTTTCAGCTCGATCGGTCGGAACGCGGTTTCAGTTTTCAGCAGGATGGTCCGTTGGATATGCGGATGGACCGCAGCGGTGGGCGCACGGCGGCGGATTGGGTGAACACGCTTTCGCGCGAAGAACTCGCGGAGATTCTGCGGGCATACGGCGAAGAGCCGGCAGCCTGGCGGATTGCCGGAGCCATCGTGCAGGCCCGCGAAGAGAAGCCGCTGACCACCACGCTTGAACTGGCGGACGTGGTGTCGAAGGCCAGTGGCGGGCGCCGTGGGCGGATTCATCCGGCCACGCGTACGTTTCAGGCGCTGCGCATGGCGGTGAATGATGAACTCGGAGCGCTGGAGCGCGGATTGGTTGATGGCCTGAACCTGTTGGTTTCCGGCGGCCGGATGGCCGTGATCTCTTTTCACAGTTTGGAAGATCGGAAGGTTAAGCAGACGTTCAATAAACATGCAGGGCGCATGGAATCGCTGCCCCAGGGTGGAGCGCGCTGGGTTGGCGAACTTCCGCAAATGCGGAAGATTACACGAAAAGCTGTAAGGGCATCCGATGGCGAAACCGCGGATAATCCGCGGTCGCGGTCGGCGAAATTACGCATAGTGGAAAGGGTGTGAGTCATGGCACGCAAAACAAAGAAAAACTATAAAAAAGATCAGGAGCGCAATGTGTTTCCTGCGCCGTTGGCGGCCATTCTGGCGTTGGTGGCGGTTCTTTCGCTGAGTTATCTGTGGTTGTGCGGGCAGTGCGATGCGGCGGGACGCCGGATTAAGGATCTGGAAAAGCAGCGGGTGGAAGTGCGCAAGCGCCGTTTTAATGAGGAGTATAAGTGGCACAATATGAAGTCGCAGGCTAGCTTGGAGAAAGCGCTTGCCCTGCACGGATTGGATATGACCTGGCCGGAAAAACGGCGTGCGGTGCATGTGGCCATGAACCATTGCCGCTTTGATGATGAAGCGGAATACCGCCTTACCCAGGATGATAGCGGAACTGCATTCGGCAGGATGGCCATGCGATGATGACATTCAGACGGCATTGGCGCATTCTGCTGATTGCATGCGTGATCGGCGCCGCGTTTACGGGGCTGGGCGTTCGCCTGGCCTTTTTGCATTTGGGTGACAATGAGGCGTTGTTGGACCGCATCAATCGCACCAGGCATCTGGAGCAGACGATTGTGGCCGGGCGGGGTCGCGTGCTGGATCGTAATGGGGTGCCGTTGGCGATGGACCTGGCGGTGAAAAACATCTGTGTTGATCCAAAGGTGATCTCTGAAAAAGGCTTTGTCCCTTTTGTGGGGCGGAATCTGGCGCGGGTGCTTCAGGAGGATCCGGAGGTGGTGCTGGATCGGTTGAACCGCCCGGATCGTCGGTTCGAATATGTGCGCAAGTTTGCTCCGTCCGAGGTGAGTGAGCCGGTTGCGAAAATGCAGTTGCCCGGGGTGTTTTTTGAGGAGACGACCAAGCGGTATTATCCTCAGAATTCCTTGATGTGTCATGTCGTGGGTTTTTCAAATATGGAAGGCGTGGGAAGCGCGGGGATCGAGCAGCGGCTGAACGGTTATCTCCGCAGTACGCCGGGCCTGCGCGTGGGGGAGCGCGATGGCCGACATCGGGAAATTTACGGGCGGCGCAGTCTCGAAATTGACCCGCTGGAAGGAGCGGATGTCTTCCTGACACTCGATATGACCATCCAGCACCTGTTGGAAAAGTCCATGACTCAGGCGATGGAGCAGCATCAAGCCAAGGGCGCCTGGGCCATTGTGCAGCGGGTGCGTACCGGTGAAATTCTGGCGATGGCCAGCTACCCGAATTATGATCTGAATGAGTATAGCAAATCCACCCCCGAACAGCGGCGGAACCGGAACATTGGGTATGTCTATGAACCTGGCTCCACCTTCAAGGTGGCGGTGATCGCGGCGGCACTCAATGAGGGGCTTGTGGCGCCGGAGGATATCATTGACTGCGAAAACGGGCATTGGTTCTATGGCAATCGCCCCTTACGCGATTTTCATGCCTATGGAAAATTGAGTGTGGCCGATGTCATTAAGAAGTCGAGTAACATCGGTGCGGCAAAGGTCGCGGTGAAATTAGGCCCGAAGGCCCTGCAGCGCTATTTGCACGAGTTTGGAATCGGACGGCGTACCGGCGTGGATCTGCCGGGGGAAGAGAGCGGCATCCTGCATCCGACCGAGAAATGGAGTGCAATCAGTATAACACGCATTGCCATGGGACATGAGGTGGCGGTCACTGCGCTGCAGATGCTCAATGTGATGTCGGCCATAGCCAATGACGGCTTCCTGATGCGCCCCTTGATTCTCAGCCGGGTGCAGGACAGCGGCGGGCGAACCATCTTTCAGGCTGAACCGGAAGTGCGTGGGCGTCCGATTCGCGAGGAAACCTCCCATACCATGAAGGAAATTCTCGCGCATGTGACTGAAAAGGGCGGTACGGGAACCAAGGCGGCCTTCGAGGGCTATCGCGTGGCCGGCAAAACGGGTACCGCACAGAAACCTGTGCGTGGAGGCTATTCCGACAGTGCCAATATCGCTTCTTTTGTGGGTTTTTTCCCGGTGGAAAATCCGGAGGTGGCCATGATTGTGGTGGTGGATGAGCCGCAACCGCTGCACACGGGCGGGCAGGTCTCGGCGCCGGTGTTTTCCGCGATTGGCGGGCAGGTGGCGCGTTATCTCGGAACGCGGCCCGGCGAATGGTCCGGCCTGATGGATGGTATGATGGCGAATCGTGCCACATCCCGCCGGGATGAACTTGATTTTGCGAATGTATTAACGGATTAATCGAGGAGAAAGTAGTGGTGCTGAGCCAACTTTATTTGAATGCCATGAAATGGACGAGTTTATTGAAGCAAGTGCAGGTCATTGGAACGCCGGGATCTGTAAATCCGGATATTCAGGGGGTCACGTACGATTCACGGATGGTCCGCGAAAATTATCTGTTTGCCGCGTTGCCTGGAGC
This sequence comes from Kiritimatiellia bacterium, assembly GCA_028708815.1. GTDB lineage: Bacteria > Verrucomicrobiota > Kiritimatiellia > RZYC01 > RZYC01 > JAQVYB01. The sequence goes on from JAQVYB010000019.1 coordinate 29,974, forward strand.
GAAGCAGGCGGGGAGTCGATTTGTCAATGAGGCGTTGCAGCGTGGAGCGGTGGGCGTGGTGGCGGAAGTTCCGCTGGCGCATCCGGCGCAGGTGGCCTTTGCCCAGGTGGCGGATGCCCGACGCGCGCTGGCCGATATTTCCTGCGCCTTTTATGAATATCCCTCCCGTTATCTGCAAACCATCGGCGTGACCGGAACCAACGGAAAAACAACGGTTTCGTTTTTGGCCAAGGCGATCATGGCTGCCGCGGGCCGGGCCCCGGGGTTGTTGGGAACCGTGCAGTATGAGATTGGCCAGCGGCTGATTCCTTCGAGCCGTACGACGCCGGAATCGGCGGATTTGCAGGCGTTGCTTCGTCAGATGCTGGTGGCCGGATGCCGAAGCGCGGTGATGGAGGTTTCCTCGCACGCCCTCGCGCAAAAGCGGGTGTGGGGGATCGATTTTGATGTGGCGGTGTTTACCAACCTGACCGAGGAACACCTGGATTATCATCGTGATATGCAGGGCTATTTCGCGGCCAAGTCGGCCCTGTTCTGCGGACTGGGGCATCGGGAAAAAAAATCCGTGGCGGTGATCAATCTGGACGATGAATGGGGGCGGAAACTGCTCGGTGGAAAGCACCACCGGGTACAGGAAATCACGTATGGCCTGGATGCCAACGCGCAGGTGCAGGCGGAGCGGCTTCGCCTGACCAGCACCGGGTCTTCCTTTGTTCTTAGAACGCCCTGGGGGCACGCAGAGGTGCGTTTGCCGTTACTCGGGCGCTACAACGTCAGCAATGCGCTGGCGTCCTGTGCGGCCTGCGGGGCGCTCGGTATTGATCCGGTCCTGATGGCGGAGGTGTTGGGTCGTATGCCGCCGGTTCCCGGTCGTCTGGAGGCGGTGGCCAACCGCCGTGGCATTCATGTGTTTGTGGATTATGCGCATACCGCCGATGCCTTGAAAAACGTGTTGACCGCTCTGCGCGAATGTGCGGATCAACGAATCATTCTGGTGTTCGGATGTGGAGGTGATCGCGACCGGGGTAAGCGCGCTGCCATGGGATCGGTGGCCTCGCGGATGGCGGATTATTCCATTGTTACCACGGATAACGCACGCAGTGAAGATCCGGCGGATATCGCGGGTGAAGTGCTGGCCGGATTCGGAAGCGACCGGCAGATCGAGATGATCCTGGATCGCTCAGAAGCCATTGAACGCGCAATCGGCCTGGCTAATCGCGGTGACATCGTGCTTATCGCCGGGAAAGGGCATGAAACCTACCAGGAAATCGGATATACGGTCAGGCCGTTTGATGATCGCGAGGTGGCACGTACGGTATTGGGAGATGCCGACTGAGAAGGGTGGAGAGAGACAGCGGTTGATGGTGCAGGCCCGAGGGTGCGCGCCCTCGGGCGATTCTTAAGAGGGTGCGGTTCATGACATGGACGTCGGATAATTTAGCCCGGTGGTGTGCGGGTGATTGGTGCGGCGCAGCGCCCGTTGCCGATTTTACAGGGGTGTTCCATGATACACGGGAAGCCTTTTCGGGTGGTTTGTATGTGGCAATCAAGGGTGATCGGTTGGACGGCCATGCCTTTGTGAAGAAGGCCTTTGAATCGGGTGCGGCAGCTGCCGTGGTATCCCGCGAGTATGCCGTACAGTGCCCCGACTTCCCCGGCGCTTTGTTCTGTGTAGATGATACCCGTCGCGCCCTGATGGAACTGGCCGCAGGATACCGAAAAAACCTTCGCGGTCTGATCATCGGGCTGACCGGAAGCGTGGGCAAAACCACGGTGAAGGAAATGCTGGCCGACGTGTTGGCGTGCGCCGGTCGTGTGGCGCGCACGCGCGGAAACCGAAACAACGAGCTGGGGCTGCCGTTGAGCCTTTTATCCATGTCGCCGGAAGATGAATATGGTGTGTTTGAGGCGGGAATCAACCATCCGGGCGAGATGGCGATGCTGGCTCGTGTGTTGCAGCCGGATTGGGGCGTGATGACGCTGGTGGGCGCCGCCCATATAGGATTTTTCGAGTCCGAGGAGCAAATTGCATGTGAAAAGGCCGAGTTGTTTCGGGCGCTCCCCGAAGAAGGTACCGCCGTGCTGGATGTGGATCAGCGCTGGGCGGAGACGATCCTGCAAGGTCTTTCCTGTCGGCGTTTGACGGTCTCCTCGAGCGGACGGAGCGATGCCGATTATTCGCTGGTTGATTCCGGGGAGGCGCAGATCTTACGCCTGGTTGATCGAGTGCACAACCGAACATGGGCGTGCCGTATGCCGCTGCCGGGTCGTCATATGATGCAGGATGCGCTGTTGGCGCTGGCGGTTGGTTTATCGCTGGGGGTGGAGCCGGAATCGGCCTGCCGGGCGATTGCATCGTTCAAACCGGTAGCCATGCGTTGGCAGGTGGAGCACGTCGAAGGGGTATGCTTTGTCAATGATGCCTACAATGCCAATCCATTAAGCATGCGTGCGGCGCTGGCCACGTTTGCGGAGTTGCGGGGATACGGCGCGAAGTGGCTTGTGTTGGGTGGTATGGGTGAGTTGGGTGGAGCGGAACGCAGCGAACATGAAGGTCTGGGTGCGGCGTTGGCCGATGGGCCGTGGGAGAGGCTGGTAACCGTCGGTACGATGGGTGCGGGCATTGCCGAAGGTGCGGTACATGCGGGTATGCCCTCGAACCGGATTCACCGCTGTGCCGATGTCCGCGAGGCAGCCCGGCTGCTGCGCGAATGCCGCCTTGCTGAAAAGGATGCCGTTTTGCTCAAAGCCTCGCGGTTCGCCAAACTCGAAGACGTGCTTTCTCTTTTCAAAGAACAATCAACGCTGAACCCCAAAGGATAACATGCTCTACTACCTCTCTTATCTTTCCGATTTCATTTCGCCGCTGCGGGTGTTCCGCTATATCACCTTTCGCGCTTTTCTGAGCGCTGGAACGGCTTTCCTGATCAGCGTATTGCTCGGACCTTACGTGATACGTCTGCTGCGCCGGCTTAATTTCGGTCAGGAGGTCCGGCGAGAGGAGGCCGAAAAGCTGTATTCCATGCACGGGAAAAAGCAGGGAACTCCCACGATGGGCGGCGTGCTGATTATCTTTTCCGTATTGATTTCCACCCTGTTGTGGGCCGTGCCGACCAATGGGTTTGTCTGGCTGACGCTCGCCACCATGTGCTTTATGGGCGCCGTCGGCTTTCGGGATGATTATCTGAAGATTCGGAAAAAAAACACCAAGGGACTCAGTGCGCATGGTAAAATGATCGCGCAAACAGCCTGGGTCCTGCTGATTGCGGCAATCCTTTGGTTCTGGCCGCAAACCGCTGAGCGCGTTCGGGAATTGATGCTGCCGTTTCTGAAAGATCCGATCCTGGTCGGGATGGCTTTTCCAGCCGTGCTGCTTTTTCTCTGGTTGGTCATGGTGGGATCCACCAATGCCGTGAATTTAACGGATGGGCTGGACGGGCTTGCCATCGGCTGCACAAATTCTGTGGCGGTGGCTTATCTGGTGATGACCTATGTGGCCGGACATGCTGTATTTGCGCGTTATCTACAGGTGCCCTACGTGCCGGAGAGCGGGGAGCTGGCGGTGTTGTGCGGAAGCCTGTTGGGCGCCGGGCTGGGCTTCCTGTGGTACAATTGCCATCCGGCCCGTATTTTCATGGGCGATACGGGGAGTCTGTCGCTCGGTGGAACCATTGCGATGATCGCGATCCTGATCAATCAGGAGCTGGTGCTGTTTATTGTCGGGTTTGTTTTTGTCATGGAAGCGGCCAGCGTGCTTATGCAGGTGTCGTGGTTCAAATATACGAAGAAAAAATATGGAGAAGGCCGCCGGATTTTCCGTTGCGCACCGTTGCATCATCACTTTGAACTGCTCGAAAAGGAGCGCGCCAGGCAGGAGGGGCGGGATGTGGAAGTGATTGAAACGATGATCACCATCCGCTTCTGGATTCTTTCCATCGTCTGCGCGCTGCTTGGAGTGGCCACCCTGAAATTGCGATGAAGAAAACAGGAAAACAGCATTGGCTTGTGTTGGGCCTGGGGCTGAGCGGAAGCGCCGCCGTGCGCCTGCTTCTGAGCGAGGGGAGGCGTGTGTCCGTGTTGACGGACCGTGAAGGCGGCGGTGCGCATGGAGCCGTCATGCAACAGGTGCCGGATGACTCGGAGATATTTTTTGATGAAGCGTCCGTGCCCTGGCGGGAAATTGACGGATGCGTGGTCAGCCCCGGGATTCCGACGGAACATCCTTGGCTGTGCGGGGTGCGTCAACGCGGTATTCCATTGATTCCCGAGTTTGAGCTGGGGTGGATGCGCTTCGGCGGGCGAACCATAGCGGTCACCGGATCGAATGGTAAAAGCACGTTTGTGAAATGGTGTGTGGAGACACTGCGCGAGACAGGCGTGGACGCGGTCGTGTGCGGCAATTACGGAGTGCCGGTCTGTGATTGTGTGATGGCTCAAAAGCAGCCCGAGGCACTGGTGATCGAACTGAGTTCGTTTCAACTGGAAGCGGCGGTGCATTTTGCGCCCGATGTGGCCGTGCTGCTGAATCTCCTCTCGAATCATCTGGATCGACATGGCGATATGGAGCGATACACGCGAATCAAATTGAAACTGTTTGAGCAGATGAATCCCGATGCGCCCGCCCTTCTGCCGTATTCCCTGAAAGCGGTGGCGGAGCGTCTTTATCCGGAGAAACGCTGGGTGACCTTTGGCGTGGAGGAGGGGGCCGATTATCTGGTTCGGAAAAACCGGGTGATGCGCGGGGAGGATATGCCTGGAGAAGCTCTTTCAGGAACGATGTATGGCAATCGGATCATGCAGGCATCCGGGGCGGCAGCCTGTGCGTGGATGGATGCGATGAAGATCAACCGGTCTACGGGTTTGGATGTGCTGCGTTCCATGAAGCCACTGCCGCATCGTCAGGAAACGGTGGCCAACCATCGCGGGGTGCGGTTTGTGAACGACTCCAAGGCCACGAATCTGGCGGCGCTTTGTGCCGCCGTCGAGGCGTTCGGGCCCCGTGTTCGTCTCATCGCAGGCGGGCAGGCGAAGGAAAAAGACTTTAAATCGGCAAAAGAAGTATTGGCTCAAAACACAAGAAAAGTATATCTTATTGGTCGCGATGCGGAAAAGATGGCAGCGGCTTGGGGTGCGGCAGTGCCGTGCGTCTGCTGCTGCACCTTGGAGCAGGCTGTGCAGACGGCCTGGCGGGATGCGGCGGAAGGAGATGCGGTACTGCTCTCGCCCGGGTGCACCAGTTATGATCAATTCAAAAATTTTGAGGAACGCGGCAGGGCCTTTGCAGAAGTGGTAAGACATTTGGAGATGGAGGAATAAAATGAAAGAACGGTATGTATTGAATGGTGAAAAACAGGGCACAGGTCGGAGCCAACTGATTAAAACGTCGGCCTTGGCTCTGGTGGTGGTCAGTGTGCATGTGGTGGCAATCGGCGGGTTTTTTGCCATTCAGGGATGTGGAACAGTGCAGCGGGAGCCGCGAGCCGTCGAGCCTGCGCCCGCTCCGGTGATGCCGCCCAAGGCGAGTGTGGCGCAGCAGCAAAGGGCGCCGCGCCGCGCGATACGTCCCCCCGTGCCGGTGGAGCCTGCGCCGCCCATGAGGGATCAACACCGTACGGATACCACCTATATCATTCAGAAAGGCGATTCCCTTTCCCGGATTGCCCAGCGCTTTGATGTGAGTACCAAGGAACTTTGCGAACTCAACGGTATAAAGAATCCGAATCTGGTGCGCGTTGGGCAGAAGCTGATGCTCCCTCCCTATGCAAAGAAACAGTCGGTCACTGCACCGAAAAAACCTGCCGCTCGTCCGCAGAGCCGTGCGGTGGTTTCCTCGGGTGCTCCTTCCGCAACGGCTTCCGGCGATCAGTATGTGGTGCAGCCGGGGGATGTGCTATCGAAAATTGCGGTGAAATACGGCACCACGGTTCAGGCTTTGCGTGAGACCAACAAACTGAGTGGAGATAAAATCATTGTAGGTCAGAAACTGACCATTCCAAAGGGAAGTGCCGCGCCCGCAACAAAACCTGCCGCTCCGGCCCTGGCTGCCAAGATC
>JAQVYB010000152.1 GCA_028708815.1 Kiritimatiellia bacterium
GGGGGTGTTCCGGTCAACATTCTTTAAACGCAAAGGCATACGATATCCTTTTGTTTACTGCTCTGCGTTGAGTATAGAGGCCTATCCTGAATATTCAAACACAACAGCGTATTCGCTGTTGTTAGCTGGCAGGATGGCGGGCCAAAGCCCGACAGCCTGCTAGTGGTTCAGGATGATCGGTTGAGGACGTAGAAGAGCAGCTGATGTTCCCAGGAAAAGACGAGGAGTTGTTTGGCGACCAGGAGTTGAATGTAATCCTCCAGGGTGGCCGGGGTCATGCAAACCGCCAAGAGGCCGATGCCGAGGGTGTTGAGCAGTAGGATGACGGCATAGGAGAACAGATGGCCCTCCTGTTGGATGTCGGGCTGGCGTTGCTTGAGCATGGAGCCGGTGAAGGTCACGTGAAAAGCCCAGGTGAGGCCGAGGAATCCGAACCAGAAGGGTTCGTAGAGCGAGGTGTCGCAGAAGGCATTCAGGATAAAGCGCAGCAGAAGCACCAGCAGGGTGTAGAGGGGAAAGAAATAGGGGGCGAGCGAGATCAGGAAGTGATTTTCCGCCACGCGAACACTGCCGCCCTTGGAAGAGACGCGAAGCTGTGAGGCCTTGATGCCCAGCAGCCAGGCCCACAGGAAGTGGGTGAGTTCGTGTCCCAGCACGTAGGTGCGGGTAGGGCGGGGAAGCATCAGATACAGCAGTACCCAAAGCGTAAATCCTGCCAAAAACCACCATCCGGTCGGCGCCAGATAAAGGGGCCCGCTTATAACGGTGCGTCCGATTTGCAGCATGTCGGGCAAGGCCAGCAGGGCCGCGATACAGGATGGAATGAGCAGGATGCCTGCAACGAATTTAACGGGTTTCATGCCGCTCTTTGTCTAGTCGGCGTTGCGTCCACTGCCGAATTGTTTGAAGGGTGTTAGGTTGAAGAACCCAGGGATGAGCTTCTGCCATGAACTTTAAAAACGCCATCCGGTCTTCTTTGGAAACCATGTGACAGATCGATCCGTTCAGTTGCACCAGATTGCGAATGATATCGTGCCGGGAGGGTCGTGTTTTGGATTGGACGCATTCGAGGTCGATCCAGTGGAGGGTTCTATGGGAGGGGTCGTTGTGATGGGTGACCAGGATGTTTTCGCCTTTGGTGTCGCGATGATAGAGGCCGGAGGCATAGAGGGCGAGGAGAAGATCGAGGAGTTGCCGGATGGCGGCGGCTTTGTGTTCGGCGGATTCATTGAAGGGGGAGGTTTCAATCCACTGGCGGAGGGTGAGGGAGTGGTCGAGGTATTCGCTGATCATGTGGCGTTGGATGGGAATGCCGAGACGGTATTCTTCGAGGATTCCGAGGGGCTCCGGCGTGGGGATGCGTACGGCCTGCATGGTTCGTGCGGCGGCCCAGAATCGGCGGGCGGGGGAGTGACGGAAGGCATATTTGATCTGTTCGCTGAGCTTGGTGAGGACGTAGCGCTTGATCATGACGTCGCGCCCGAGGAGGCGCGTGCGCAGGACGGTGGTTCGGCGGTCTTCTTTGAGGATGACGGCTTCAGGATCGCGCATGGCCTCGGCGACAAGGGCGCGGAGGCGTTCCGGGGATAGTTCGGGCTCGGGCAGCCAGCATCCGCACAGGGAGGAGCGGGAGGAGGAGCCTTCATGCAGGCGGGTTTTGTAGAGGGAAGAGGCGGGGGGGATGGTGATGGGTGGTGTTTCATTCATGGGATTGAACATTCCGTGAGATGCTTGTTGACTTCGCTAGGGGCATAGTTACTATGTTGCCGATTTTTCGTTTTCGAATCAATCTCTATGAGGCCAAAAGGAAGAAGGGAAAGAAATGCCGAATATTAAGAGTGCAAAGAAGAGAATGCTGACGTCGGAAAAGTCGCGGGTTCGTAATCAGGCGGAGAAGACCAAGGTCAAGCACGCGCGCCGTTCGTTTATGGAATCGGTGGAGAGCCAGGGTAAAGAAGTTTCGGCTGAAACGCTGAAAAGCTACTGCTCGGTGCTGGATAAGGCCGCGAAGAAGGGTATCATCGGCAAAAATACAGCGGTTCGCCGTAAGCGCCGCGCTATGAATCGTGTGCGAACGATGGCCTGATGCATTAATGCGGGGCGACCGTGTTATCGAAATTCCACCGTCCAACGGGATCCCGTTGGACGGTTTTTTTGTGTGGAGAAAGAATGGCCGCTGCCGGGTATTCCTGGTTTCGTGAGAAGACAACAAGCCGCCCCTTGAAGCAGGCACGGTCTGCACGCCGTATTGTTAGCGCCAGGTCTGGGTGATGGCATCGACGATGTTTTTGGCGAGGTCTTCAGAAAGATAGGGTAGTGCGCGCTTTTTGGAGGAGGTCATGTCGCCGGTGACAAAGAAGGTGGCTTCGCCTTCGATATTCGGGTCGTCCATGATCACTTCGTCGTTGGAAAGTCGTACAAGAACGACGGAGGCGTAGACTCGTGCGCGGTATTCCTGGGTTTGGGTTGTTTTATCCCGATCGTAGCTGAGGGGTTCGAGGGTGTAGCTTTTGAGGGTGACGGTCAGGACGGCGTCTGCGAGATCGGCTTCGGCAATTCGCAGGCTTCCGTCGAACTGGAACTGGGCAATCGTGGCGTCGGTGGTGCTCACTTCGAGCATCGGTTCGGCGGTTTGATTTTTAAAGGTGGGGACGTGCAGGGTTTGAATGTCATGCGGCAGGGTGGTGCCCAGACTGTAGCCGAGGCAGCCGGTGAGCGCGAACAGCACGAGGATGGAACCGGCGGATTGAATAAGCGTTCGCTTAATAATATTTAAGCGCTGACCCTGGGTTGCGTTATTGTTCATCGTTGTCGTACTCCGTGGCCGGCGATCCGGTGTTGGATGCGTTGCGTGCCGTGATTTTTTGAAGCTCCTGTATACGCTTTTCCGCCTGAGTCGTCCATGGTGAATGTGGAAATTCCTGTATAAACCTTCGATAGGCGATGAGGGCGGCTTCGGTCTTTTGGGTCTTGGTATCGTAGAAAAGGGCTTCCGTGTAGGCCGAGAGGGCCATGCGGTCGTAGATGGTTGAGCGCATGGTTTTCGCGGCATTGAGGTGATCGGAGAAGGGGTGGTTGTTGATAAAGAAGGTCAGGGCCGCCCAGGCTTCCTGGGCACGTCGGAGGTCGATGGGGCTTTCTTCGGAGAGGAGGAAGAGGTTGGAGGCGCGGGCATAGGCGGCTTTTTCGGCGTAGGGAGAGAGGGGGTAGCGGTAGAGGGTGGCGGTATAGGCGACGATGGCAAGCTCCCAGTCGTTTTCAGCTTCGTAGGCCTGCCCGGCGAGGTATTGGGCTTCGGGCGAGCGCTTCCATTCGGGGGCGAGTTCCACAATGGCTTCAAAAAGGGGTACGGCGCGCGTCGGGACCTTGAAGCCGGGGAAGAAGAGAAAATGGCCTTTTCGGCGGTTCATGACATCGATGGCCAGCGTGAACATGCGGTCGAGGATTTTGTCGTAGGGCATGTGGTTGGGGTATTGTTTAAGGAGCGCTTTATAGGCATCGAAGGCATCAAAAATCTTTCCGCGATCATCAAGAATGCGAGCGTATTCATATTGTGCGGAGGCGGCTTCGGGGGCATCGGGCCAGTAGTTGACGAGCCGTTTGTATTGTCGGGCGGCAGAACTTGCTTTTCCGTCATCCTGGAGTTTTTTTGCGTAGGAGAGCTGGTCGGAAGGGTTGTCGCATGCGGGAGAACTGAAAAACCAGCCCTTTGGTTTGTGTATTTCTTCGTAGTCGGCCTCGCCACGGACGGCTGGTGACATACCTATAAATAAGAGGAGAGCGATGTAGATCCCGGGAATGGCATAGCATTTTTTCATGGGGAGAGAACATAGAGGAGGGCTGTTCCGGGGGTCAAGGTGGAAATCGAAGCATTTAACGGGACGCTGAATGCGGCGGATCGCCAGGTGCTTCAGGCGGCGTTCGGGCAGATGCAGCGCGGGATTCAAAGCATTACGGGTGTTCTGTATGCCATGGGCGGTTCAAGGGGCTGTTCGTGTTTCAGGGATGATGCTTCGGCGAGACGAGAAAAGTCAGCCGGGCGAGACCTCGGGTGGTTTCCGCCCACGATGATATGTCAAGATCAAGGGAGGCAATGGCACAGGTGGGCATGGAGCAGGCGCCCCCGTCGGTCAGATAACTCATGTAAGCGGAAATGACGGGATTGTGCCCCACGAGGAGGAGTCGGTTTATTTCGTCGGGGCATCCGGCGGTTACTTCCAGCAGATCGGCGAGATCGGCTTCGTATATTCGAGCCTCGTATTGGATGGCGCTTTCGGTTAGTTGGAAGGCCTGTGCAAAAGCGAGGGCGGTCTGGCGTGCACGGGTGGCGGTGCTGGAGATCAGTCGATTCGGCGCGGGGGTTCGGTCGGCCAGCCATTGGGCCATTTGCGGGGCATCGGTCTGGCCTCGCTCGTTAAGGGGGCGCTGGTGGTCGGTCAGACCGGGATGATTCCAAGAGGATTTGGCATGGCGGATAAGGTAGAGGTGTTTCATGGTCAAAAAAATGGAGCGAGCGATGAGATTCGAACTCACGACAGCCACCTTGGCAAGGTGGAGCTCTACCACTGAGCTACGCTCGCTCCTTAAAGTTTCCCCGTTCAGGAACGCGCATATCTTGCATGAGGGGATGTTGAAATCAAGTCTTTCTTCGATTTTTTTTGAGTGCTTTTGATGGGTATGGTATAGGCGCTGAATGATTGCAACGATCAGGGAAAATGAAGCGTTTGGTGCGGAGTGCGGTGTTCGCGACAGTACGGAGCGTTTTTTTGTTCACGGCGGGTTGAAACAGACCTGTCAAGCGGCGGATTTTGCGTATGAGCCGCGCCGCCAACAGCGGGAGATGGCGCTGGCCGTCGCGGAGGCCCTGGAGGCGGGGCATCATTTGGCCGTGGAGGCGGGAACGGGGGTGGGGAAAAGTTTTGCTTATTTGGTGCCGGCGATTTATGCGGCGGTTTCAACGGGTAAGCGGGTGGTGGTGGCCACGTATACGATCAGTTTGCAGGAGCAGCTTGTCAGCAAGGATATTCCGTTTCTTCGGCGCAGTATTGGAGATCACTTCAAAGCGGTTCTGGTCAAGGGGCGTGGGAATTATCTGTGTCGACGGCGGTTGTCGCGGGTGCTGCGTATGGGGGCGGAGCTTTTTGAAACGCCGCGTCAGCGGGAGCTGGAGGCTGTGCGGAAGTGGGCGGAGACGGCGGTGGAGGGGAGTATTCAGGAAATTCCGGAACAGCCTTCGACGGAGGTATGGTCGCAGGTGTGTGCGGAACACGGGAATTGTCTGGCGCGGAAATGCTTTGCTTTTAAGCAGTGTTTTTTCATGCAGGCTCGTCGGGAGCTGCTGGATGCGCATGTGTTGGTGGTGAATCACCACTTGTTTTTTTCGGATTTGGGTATGCGGATGAATGGGGTGGGTTTTCTGCCGCCTTACCATGCCGTGATAATGGATGAGGCGCACCAGGTGGAGCATGTGGCGGGAGAGCATCTGGGCATACGGCTTTCGCATTATGCCTTCGATTACTGGCTTCGCCGGTTGTATGTTCCGGAAAAGAACAAAGGCATTCTGGCGGCACTAAAGGCGGGGCCGGCGGCGCATGAGGCGGCGCTGCTTCGGGATGCGGTGGATGAGCTTTTTGAACAGATTACGAAGTCGGCCCGTTTTGGGGAGGGGCGGCGCCAGTGTCTGTTGAAGGCGCCACTGGAGGTAAACGATCAGGTTTCTTCGCGGCTGACGCTGGTGTGCGGGATGCTTCGGGATGTTGGAGCGAAGCTGGAGGATCAGGATTTGAAGCTGGAGCTGGCGGGCTTGCGTCAACGCGGGCTGGCGATGCAGAACGAGCTGGGTGTCTTTTTGCGGCAGGGCGCTTCGGGGCATGTCTATTGGCTGGCGAGCGAGGGGCGGCGCCGGCAGACGGTTCTCAACTCGGCCCCCATTTCGGTGGCGCCGCTGCTTCGGGAGCATCTGTTTGATCAGGTTTCCAGCGTGGTGATGACCAGCGCCACGCTCGCGGTGAATCATTCGCTGGCCTATTTCCGCGGACGGATCGGTGCAGAGGAATGCGACGAATTGCAGGTGGGTTCGCCGTTTGATTATGCCTCTCAAATGCGCATTTTGATTCCGGAGGGTATGCCGGATCCGACCGATACGGAGGAGTATGTTCGCGCGGTATCCGAACAGATCCTGCATTATACCACGCTGCTGGGTGGCAAGACGTTTGTCCTGTTTACGAGCGCCGCGATGTTGCGTCAGGTGGCGGAGCAGATTCGCGCGCCGCTCGAGCGGGAGGATATTCATCTGCTGGCCCAGGGAGAGGGCATGCAGCGCAGTCGGATGTTGGAACGTTTTCGCGGCTCTGGCCGCTACGTGCTGCTGGGTCTGGATAGTTTCTGGATGGGGGTGGATGTGAGGGGTGAGGCGCTCAGCATGGTGATGATTGCGCGGCTTCCGTTTGCCGTGCCCGACCAACCGCTAATTCAGGCGCGCATTGAACAGATAAAAAAAGACGGAGGAGAGCCGTTCAAGGAATATAGTCTGCCTGAGGCGGTGCTTCGGTTTCGGCAAGGCGTGGGGCGGCTGATCCGTACGACACTGGATCGGGGGGTGATCATCGTTCTGGATCCGCGGGTCAAAACCAAGTGGTACGGCCGGTTGTTCCTTCGTTCTCTTGAAGAATGCCCGGTGGAATTGGTTCCGGCGGATTGCAAAAAAACCGGTAACATATTTCTTTGACAGGGTTGACGTTGCGCAGAAGGCCTCCTATAATGCGCCAAAATTTTTGCCATGTTGTGTTAACCGTTTGCGGTTGTATAGCTTTGATTTGAAAAGGGGTGTGATTATGAACAGGACGCACTTGAAGTTGTTGAGCGTGTGTTTATTGTTGGCGCTGGCCGGCGTCATAACCGCGGATGCCCAGGTGGCGAGCGCTGACGATATGATCCGGTTGGGCAATATAAAGACGTCGAAAATCGAGACGCCTAAATATGAAACCAAGCGAAGTCTGCAATCGTATCCGTCGGCCACGCGGGAGCAGAATTGGCTGGAAATAGCTCTTCCTTACAAGACGTCGATTGATTGGATGGATGAATTGTCCATCACCTTTTACGTGCTGATAGAGCCTAAGGATGATCCGGCGGTTAAGCAGAAGATTTTAGTCGGGACGGTAGATTATGTGAACATCAAGAAGGGTGTGCACCGCAGTGTGGTATATCTGCACCCGAGCACGCTGGAGCGTTTTGGTGAGCCGAAGCGTTATGCCGCCATCGTTCGGACCAGTATGGACGGGCGCCCGATGGAACTCGCCACAGAGGATATGACGCCGTGGAGACGTCTTGCACCGGAGTCGGGGCTGGTTCTTAACCGAATGCAGACGCCCTTTGCGATGGTTAATTTCAGTGACTTTGAGGCACTCAGGAACCCACAGGAAAAGAAATAGACTATGGGTATGTCGGATCGAATTTTAACGCTGGATATCGGGGCGAGTGATCTCAAGCTGGCCGAATTCCGCGCTTTGAAATCGGGCGGTATCGAGCTGACCAATTTTGCGGTGGGTTCACTCGGGATCGACCTGCAATCGGAGGCGGATCGCCCGGCTTACATTGTCACTGCGCTGCGCGAACTGATGCAGGAAAAGGCTATCAAGCCGGGGCGGGTACAGGTCTCCATCTCCGGGCAATCTGTTTTTTCCCGTTTTGTGAAGCTGCCGCCGGTGGAATCCGACAAACTGCACCAGATTGTTCTGTACGAGGCCCAGCAGAACGTGCCGTTCCCCATGGACGAGGTGGTGTGGGACTATCAGTTGCTGGGGGCTTCGGGCGAACTGGACGTCATGCTGGCGGCGGTGAAGACGGAGTTTGTGGAGGATATCACGGACTGTGTTGAGTCGGGGGGGTTGTACACGGACTTGGTTGATGTGGCGCCAATGGCTCTTTATAATGCAGTGCGTTACAGTTATGACGATCTGCCGGGTTGCACGCTGGTTGTGGACATCGGCGCACGCTCAACAGATTTGATTTTTATTGAGGCCGGTTACTTCTTCAACCGCAGCATTCCTGTGGCCGGCAATACCATTACGCAGCAGATCATGCGTGAATTCAACATGGAATTTGCCGAGGCGGAGGAAATGAAGCACGCCCACGCCTTCGTGGCCTTCGGCGGCGCCTACGAGGCTCCCTCCAGCGAAGTGGCCGACAAGGTGTCCAAAAGCGTACGGTTGGTGATGACCCGCATGCACGCGGAGATTAACCGGTCGATCAATTTTTATCGAAGCCAGCAGGGCGGCAGTCGTCCCGACCTGATTCTACTGGCCGGTGGCTCCTCCATTATTCCGCATTCCGAGACCTTCCTGAAAGAAAAGCTCAAGGTGGATGTGGATTATCTGAACCCCTTGCGCAACGTGGTCGTGGCGTCGCATATCAGCGAGGATGACGTGGCGTCGTATGCGCATGTTCTGGGCAGCAACATCGGTCTTGCGCTTCGTGGCGTGCTTTCCTGTCCAATCGAAGTGAATCTTCTGCCGGAAAAAGTGAAAAAGCAGAAGGCGTTTAAGAAGAAACTGCCTCTGTTTTTTATGGCGGCGGCGGGGTTGATTTTTTCCCTGCTGGTCTGGAGTGCGTTTTACTACCGGATGGCCGGGTTCACCACGGATCGTCTGGCCAGAATCAACGAACAGGTTGGCCGGCTGGCCGCAGTGGAATCCCAGCTTGTGCAGGTGGAACGCAAAGAAGCAGACCTGCGCGGACGGTTGGACCAGGTGTTGGGGTTGTTGGATCGGCGTGCCACCTGGGCGCATCTTATGGCGGCCATTCAATCCAGCCTGCCCAACGGCATGTGGCTGATTGCGGTCAAGCCGGTTTATGGCCAAGAGGAAACCGACCGTCGCGGCACCCCGGGGCCACTGCTCTTAACCCGCTTGGAGTTGAGTGGCGTGGGTTATATGGATAAAGTGGCCGATGCCCAGCCCATTCGGG
>JAQVYB010000153.1 GCA_028708815.1 Kiritimatiellia bacterium
TCGCCTCCGTTTCTCCAAGCCCTTTTATGGTGACGGAAGCACAACGGATGACCAGCAATTATTCCTCCGTTTTCCCTGCTTTTTCGTTCACTGCCAAATGGCACAACTATAGCGGCGGCCGTACTTCAGGCAAAGCGGGAGAGACGCTATAGCTTTTTCTCCGTTCATGGCTCAGCCTGAGGCTTCGCCCTACCATTTTTTTGCTTCTTCTATGCGTTTCCTGCGTTCTTTTGCGGTGAATCATTCCCTTCCTGCTTTCCTGAATTCCCTATTCATCGACAAATCAGAAAGAAGGCGGACCGAACGTCCACCCTACGGGGATCCGGCTCGTGTTATGGTTCGGGGTATTCGATCAGTTATTGCTCCTTTGTGAAGCCGAATAGGTGTTGTCCGGGGACAAATACCGAACAGATGTTCGGCGGTCCCGGATCAAGCAGCAAATTTCATGTTAAGCAATGGCGGTGGTGTTTATTCCGTGATTGGCAGATTAACCCGTTGACAGGATGTATCCATTCGGATACTAATGTTTCATGTTTTTAATCGAGAAAACAACGACATTTGATGGCTGGTTGTTGAAGCTGAAGGACAACGTGCGCGCGTCAGGATAATCATCCGCATAAAGCGTATGGAGATGGGGAATCTCGGTGACGTGAAACCGGTTGGGCAAGGGGTATACGAGGCTCTGATCAGTTATGGGCCGGGGTATCGTCTTTATTACGCGATACGCAAGCACACGATCATATGGCTTATTTGTGGCGGTGATAAGAGGTCACAGAAGCAAGATATACAGAAGGCACAAAAGATATTGAAAGAAGTGGAGAGGCGGTATGACTGAAAAAATATCAAAATTTGATGCATCGGATTATTTAACCGATGAAGCATCGATTGCTGAGTATCTCAATGCACTGCTTGAAGAAGGCGATCAGGATCTGCTGTTGTCCGGTATTGGCGATATTGCCAAGGCACGAGGGATGAGCCGCATAGCGGAACAATCCGGTCTCGGGCGCGAGAGTTTGTACAAAGCTTTCGCACAGGGCGCCAAACCGCGATTCGATACGGTGATGCGTGTGCTGCACAGTCTTGGAGTGGACTTGGTGGCCACCCCGCATCGGGCGGCATGAGGATGCAACCAACAAAAAATGCGGCAAGCTTGTTCCTGCTTCCCTGATTTTTAAGAGCGCGGGGTTAGGCCGTAATTCATCACTTTAAGCAACGAGGGGCGGAGGTGGTCTTTGGCAATTGACTCTGCTGAAAACATACCGCATGGCTCGCAGGATGATGCCAACAATGGAGACCATTGTTGGACGAATGATGCTTTCCAAGTGGCAAATCTGCGGACAGACCAGCGGGGAGAAGGTGCGCGTCATGCATTGTCCGAGGACAAATGTCGAACAGATGTTCGGTGGTCACGGATCAGGCAGCCATTTTCATTTTAGTGTTTCATTCGTTTTTTCAAAAAACACCCATTGCCCGCGACAGCGCCAACGCCTGGAAGAACTTGTTCCGCAACGCGGCGATTGAAGGATGACACTTGACTAATAAGTCGCCTCTGCTAGCATGTCCGACGCTTTTCCCGCTGAATAAAAACGAACCAGGGAAAGATATCATTAACTGAAGAAAGGTAAGGAAATGGCTGCACCTGTTAAGCAATATGTCTACTTTTACGGCTTCGGGAAATCGAACACCGAAGGCGATGCCGCGATGAAGGCGATTCTTGGTGGAAAAGGCGCGAATCTGGCCGAAATGGCGAATGCCGATTTGCCGGTCCCCGCCGGGTTTACCGTCTCGACGGAAGCTTGCGCGTATTACTCTAAACACGACAGCCAGTATCCCGCCGCCATGCAGGCCCAGCTCAAGGCGCAGTTGGGCAAACTCGAGAAGCTGATGGGTAAAAAGCTGGGCGATCCAAGGGATCCTCTGCTGGTTTCCGTGCGCTCCGGCGCCGCTGTTTCCATGCCGGGCATGATGGATACCGTGCTGAATTTGGGCCTGACTGATAAATCCGTGCAGGGTTTCATCAAACAGACCGGCAACGAACGTACGGCGTGGGATTGCTACCGTCGTTTTATCGATATGTTCGGCGATGTGGTCATGGGTCCCACCACCGGGCTCACGCATCATGATTTTGAAGTGGAACTCCACGCCCTGAAGAAAAAGGTCAAGGCGAAAGAAGATACGGACCTCACGGCGGAGCAGCTCAAGGAACTGGTTGCCACCTATAAAAAGGTCTATCAGAAAAAAGTGAAAAGCCCCTTTCCGCAGAATCCGCTCGAGCAGCTGGACTGCGCGATTCGCGCGGTCTTCGGGTCTTGGGATTCCGAGCGTGCGGTGAAGTATCGCGAGATCAATAAAATCACGGGTTTGCTGGGTACGGCGGTGAACGTGTGCAGTATGGTTTTCGGCAACATGGGCAACGATTCCGGCACGGGTGTGGCGTTTACGCGCGATGGTGCAACGGGTGATTCCGAGCCGATGGGCGAATATCTGATCAATGCGCAGGGTGAGGACGTGGTGGCCGGCATTCGTACGCCGAAAGATCTCAAGGATATGGCGAATGAGAGCGATCCGATGTGGCGGCGTGTTCAGAAGGAACTCTATAAAATCATGTCGCGTCTGGAACGCCATTATAAGCACCCACAGGATGTGGAATTCACCGTGCAGCAGGGAAAACTTTACATGCTGCAGACCCGCAATGCCAAACGTACCGGTTTGGCGGGCGTGCGTTGGGCCGTGGAAATGGCTACCGGTAAAGATGTTTTCACGGGTGCCGCACAGCAGAAACTACTGTCCCCCAAAAAGGCGCTCATCATGCTGAGTGGTTCCGATCTGGAGCAGTTGCTTTTCCCGATCTTCGACATCGAGGCGGAAAAGAAGGCCGTGCCGCTGGTCAAGGGATTGCCTGCCGGTCCTGGTGCCGCCGTGGGCAAAATCGTGTTCGATGCGGCGAAGGCCGAAGCCATGATCAAGGCGAATAAAGCCGAGAAATTGATTCTGGTGCGCCATGAAACCAGTCCGGAAGATGTGGGCGGCATGTGGGCCGCGCAGGGCATTCTGACGAGTACCGGCGGTATGACCTCGCACGCGGCAGTGGTGGCGCGCGGTTGGGGTAAGTGCTGCATTTGCGGCGTCAGCTCGCTGGATATCGACTACAAAAAGAAAACGGTGACGGCGGGCAAGACGGTGTTGAAGGAAGGCGACTGGATCAGCCTGAACGGTTCGACGGGCAACGTGTATGCGGGGCAATTGCCCTCGCAGTCGAGCCCGGTGATTGCCGCGGTGGTCGAAAACAATAAAGAAGCCGGAAAGCATCCGATCTACAAGATGTACAAGCAGATTTCGGACTGGGCTGATGAATTCCGAAAGATCAATGTTCGGACCAATGCGGACCGTCCCGAAGATGCACAGGCCGCCCGCGCCTTTGGCGCGGAAGGCATCGGCCTCTGCCGAACCGAGCACATGTTCTTCGAGGGCGACCGCATCTGGGCCATCCGCGAATTCATTCTGGCGGATGACACCAAATCGCGCGAGAAGGCTCTGGCCAAGCTGTTGCCCTACCAGCGCAAGGACTTTGAAGGCATCTTCAAGGCCATGAAGAATTTGCCGGTAACCATCCGCTTGCTGGATCCCCCGCTGCATGAATTCGTTCCGCACGAGAAGAAGGAGCAGGACGAAATGGCCAAGCGTCTGGGTGTTTCGCCGGCGCAGGTTTCCGACCGCGTTCGTTCGCTGAAGGAATTTAATCCGATGTTGGGGCATCGCGGATGTCGACTCTCGGTCACCTACCCGGAATTGTGCGTGATGCAGACGCGCGCCATCATCGAGGCGGCCTGTAACGTGGAAAAACAGGGGCGCGTCAAGGTGCATCCGGAAATCATGGTACCGCTAATCGGAACCGTGGCGGAATTCGAATTCCTTGAAAAGATTATCCGCAAAACAGCGAATGAAATTATCGAAAAGCGCAAGGCGAAATTCACGTACATGGTGGGGACCATGATCGAAATACCGCGTGCGGCGCTGACGGCCGATGAAATTGCCGAAAAGGCGGAATTCTTCAGCTTCGGCACCAACGACCTGACTCAGATGACGTTCGGATTCAGCCGCGACGATATTGCTTCGTTCCTTGGGGACTATCTGAAGGAAAAGATTCTGCCGGTGGATCCATTTCAGCATCTGGATGCGACGGGCGTCGGTCAGTTGGTGGAAATGGGCGTTCGCAAGGGTCGCTCTTCGCGTCCGCAGCTCAAGTGCGGTATTTGCGGGGAGCATGGTGGCGATCCGGCCAGCGTGAAGTTCTGCTGCAAGGTGGGACTGAACTATGTGAGTTGCTCGCCGTACCGCGTTCCGATTGCGCGTTTGGCCGCGGCTCAGGCAGCCATCAACAGCTAATTGCCCATCATCGAGCGTGAGGATCAAAACGGGCCGCCGGAGTTCTATCCGGCGGCCTGCTTTTTTGTTGGTGTGAAAAGTTTCCAATGATTGGAAAAACGGTGTGAAAAATTTCCAATGATTGGAAAAACGGTGTGAAAAGTTTCCAATGATTGGAAAAACGGTGTGAAAAGTTTCCAATGATTGGAAAAACGGCTTGAAAAGTTTCCAATGATTGGAAAAAAGTTTTTGGGTGTTTGCTCCTCTTCAGAACTCAAAGCGGAGGGAGAAGAGGGGTAGGGCGGGGGTGTCCATCTCGTAGCGGATATGGGGTGGCGCGATGGCATCGGCGCAGGCATCCATCCGTCGTTTGTTGTAGCGGTGGGCGGCATCCACGCCGCCGTAGATACTTCCGGAATACCAGGTGATTTCAAAGAAAGTAATGACGGCAAATCCACCCCATTGGTCCTCTTCGGCGGTGGCGACCATGCCGAAAATAAAGAGACTGTTCAGGATGATGGACCGCAGGCCGTTGGCATATTCACCGGAGTAGAAATAGCCCAGTCCGGGAATGAGGCCCAGTGCACCACCAAGCATCGGGCGTTTGTCGCGACCCTGCCGATAGGCATTCAGCGCCTCGAGTCCGGATTCCGGCGGCGGTTCGGAGCGGAGGAGAAAGGTTCGTGCCTGTTCGGTGTTTTTTGCACGCAGTTCGATGACGGCCAGTTGTCGTGCGGCCCAGTTCCGGTAGTCGGCAGGGGTATCGGGCTCATCCAGAAGCAGTTGATAGTAGAACGAGGCTTCATCGGGCATCTTCGCGAGGCGCGCCTGTTCGGCGCGATAGAAAAGGGAGGTGACTCGGGCGTGGGAATCGGCGGATTTTTCGATCTGATCCAGCAGGAACGGGACGGGGCGTGTTTCTTCATTTTGCAGATATTCATGTACGGAGGCCAGGCCGTATCCAGCGGCCTGTTCGGGCTCCTGCATGGCCAGTCGCCGGAATTCAATAGCGGCGGCGTGGTAGTCGCCTTCTTCTGCCAGCAGAATGGCCAGCGTCCGGTCGGTGTTTTCCGTTTGGGCGTGGGCGGCAATGACTGAAAAAAGAATGAAAATCGCCAGAATGGAATGTTTGTTCATAGCTTCTATCTTTCCGACGTTTTAATCATGTGTTTGGATGGAGCATCGATAGGGCGAAGCCTCCGGCTGAGCCGCTGCATGCTCGTTGGAGTTGGGCGGCTCGTAAGTGGATGATTCGGTTCAGCCGGAGGTGCTTCGCTCTGCCGAGGAACCATCCGCTGCGGCTCAGCCGGAGGCTTCGCCCTACCAACGAGCCATACACTGTGACTCGCGAGGACGCTCTCCCCAGCGCCCGCGCATCACATTCATTTGTTTTTGATGCGGATTGTTTTGGAATGCTCATTGCGGGATCTGTTGTTTTTTCGTTTTCGTTTTCATCCAGAAATCGTGATCGGAAAGCGGGTCGGCGAAGCGGGTTTTTCCATTGATCAGGACGGGTTTTTCGGCGGCGGAGACGACGGAGGGTTCCCGCATGAAGCGGTCAGCCTGGATGGGAATTCCCAGAAGCCCGTGTTTGGCCGAAGCCTGACGGAAGTACTCCGAGCAACTCGGTTCGAGAGAGCAGCGTGCTCCGAGGGCCGGGGAGACGGCAAAACGATAAAAGGCCACCACGGCGCGTCCGGGAATGGAGAGGATGCCCGGCGAAGACGACTGGGCGGGGTTGATCGTGCATTCGCGACGCAGGGCCGGGGTCCATAGTTCGCGGGCGGTCATGAGAGACGTTTTGAGCTCGGGATAGTCCTGCAGAAGTTCGCGATGCGTGTTGAAGGTCATCCCGAGGAAGCATCCGGATTGCAGGAAGTTTTCATACGAGTCGGCCTGTTCAAAAGCGAATCGGAAGTGATCAATGGCTGTGCGTGGATCGTCGCGGAGCAAGGCCTGGCGTCCCAGCTCGATGGCGGCCTGGTTGCGCAGGGCTTGCGGGAATGTTTCCTCCTGTTGCAGGGCGTTGAGCTTTTCCAAAGCGGGTGTTATTCCGTTGGGACGATGTAATTGGATGAGGGCCTGATTCAGGCGGAGTTCCGGGTTGGCTGATTCATGGATCAGTGCCCTGTTGCATTCGACCCAGGCGTCCGTCCATTGTTCCTCCCGCATCAGTTCGGAGGTTAGGGCAGACGTGTTGGAAAGGGCGTAAGAGCATGGCAGCAGGAGGAATAAAAAAAGCGTTCCGGCCGCGAGGGCCGGAACGCATAGACCATTCTTTCGAGATGAATGATTCACCTTGTGAGTAGTCTTCTCTTAGAAGTAAATTGAACCATACTGTTCAGCATAGTCGGCAGTCGTGACTCCCTGAGCGCCATCGATACCATCCCAAATGGCCAGAACGGTACCCACGAACGGAATCAGACGACCCCATTCACGCCAGTGAATGTCTTTGCCTTCATTGTAGTCGCCGCCACAGCGGATGCCAAAGCAGCAGCCGGCAAAGAATCCGACCACGCCGCCGCGAGCCGTGCCGGCCTGAACCGCTTGACCCATTCCGAGCAGCATTACTGCAACCATCAATACAGCCATTGTCTTTCTTATCTTCATTCGACCTCCTAATGCTTTTCCTGCCTTCTCATGCAGGCTGATGAAAAATGCTACCCCAAAAAGGACGGCTGATGCAATGATTTTTTCCGTAACGGTGTCGGTTCGTTGTCGGAGCCTTTTTGATTCAGAGAGATTCGGAAAAACCAGTAAAGAACCGGTCTGTTTGACGCGAAGAGATTTCGGGGTTATGATACGTAACCACTTGTAAAGGCAAGAGGGTACATCCTGCGGGCAAGAAGGCCGGAGGTGCCATGTGTTATTCCTGGAGCATAAGGTGAGAGCAAATTCGATCTATGCGTTGGTAATCGGAATCATTCTTGGAGGGGTTGCGATGGTTTCAGCAGAGGATCGCACGCCTCCCTCCGTTCCACAGAATGTGTGCGTGTTCGAAGGCTCCGAAACAACCAGTGAGGTGCGCTGGGATCCGGCTGAAGATGATGTCGGGGTGAGCGGATATCAGGTCTTTCGTGATGGAGTGTTCCTGGGATTTTCTTATTCAACCAATTACATGGATGATGGTCCGCTTGATCAATACAGCTCCTATGAATATGCCGTACGGGCGGTGGATGGTTCCGGGAACATGTCAGCAGCGGGCGCCGCAGATGTTTTTGCCTATCATCGCTTTCCATTCACGATGTCGTGGGAACCTCCGGAAAGCAACAGCGTGACGGATATGAGCGATTGGTTGTCCGCAACCGCAGATGTTTCCATCACCGCTAGCAACGGACATCTCTATGCGGGATCCGAACGGATTCGTTTTCTCGGAGTGAACCTGGTCTTTGGAGCGGCATTTCCGCCGCACGATGTGGCGGAACAGGTGGCGGAGCGGCTGGCGCGCATGGGGGTGAACTGCGTGCGTTTTCATCATATGGATTTTTATTCGGCTCCGCGCGGGATCTTTGTGAATGTTGCGAGCAACGCACTGTTGGATACAAGTCAGTTGGAAAAGCTCGACTATCTTATCGCACAGCTTCGAAGCCGCGGTATTTACATTAATCTGAATCTTCATGTGAGCTGGAAGTATCCGGGATTTCCGACCGATGGCGCCAGCTCGTATTTCAAAGGGATTGATCATTATATGCCGGGAATGATTGAACTGCAGAAAGAGTATGCCGGCAACCTGTTAACGCATACGAATGCATATACCGGCTTGTCCTACGCGGAGGATCCGTCCGTGGCCTTTGTTGAAATTAATAATGAGAACGGCCTGATACATCAGTGGCATAACAACCTGTTTACCACGAACCTGAACAGCACTTACCTCGGTGAATTAAAGAATCAGTGGAACACCTGGTTGGGAAATACATATGCCAATACCTCGGAAGTGGCAGCCGCCTGGGCGCTGGGGGGCAAAATGCCTTATGGGGAGGAACTGCTGACCAATGGTCATTTTCAGGAAGGCGCCATTCTTCCGTGGCAATTGTCGGTGGAAGGCATGGCTTCGGCCACGAGTCGAGTGGTGACGGTTTCCGAACTGCAGAATACCAATGCCGTCGAGATCGAAATCACGGCCACAGACCCCGATCCGGAGGCGGTTTATTTCCTGCAGGAAATGGGTTCCGTGACAGTAGGTCAGCCGATTACAATTGTATTTAGGGCCGCTTCGGATACGCCTCGTGAAATCCCTATACGCCTCGCGCAGGCCTCAACGCCCACGCAGACTTTGGCGGAAGGAGTGGTTACGGTGGGTCCCGAATGGAACGGCTACACGCTGGTGCTGGTGCCGGATGCTGATTCAGCCGATGCGGTTCTGAGTTTCGGGTGTCTGGCGACAGCAACCGGGTCCGTGCGTCTGGTCGGGGTGTCGGCGAAAACCGGGAATACGCTGTTGGGGCCTTCATCCGCCTGGACGGAAGGAACGAATGGTTCGGAGATGCTGATCAATGGTGATTTCTCCTCCGGCGTGATGTC
>JAQVYB010000154.1 GCA_028708815.1 Kiritimatiellia bacterium
TGTATCCTTCCAGCAGCGTCTGAAATTCGAGGCCATCCAGTTCTTTCGCAAGCACCGGATCCAACACCAGATCGTTCAGCGCGAAGCGTATGCCCAGCCACTGCGAAACAACCTGATTGATATAGATGCCCGGACCACTCGAATAGATACGCCAACCGCCTTTGACCTGAACCGTCCCCTGCCTCAGTTCGTCAAAGCGCCGTCCGACTTCATATCGATCCGGAAAATCGCCGTCGGAACTGCTGAAGTAGGCATTGCTCTGCCGAAGCACGGCGTTGGGAACCGATTTCTGAATTTGCAGCGGACAGATGACCAGCAGGGCATGCAGCAATTCATCGGCTTTCCCCAGCTTGGCCAGAGCCTCCGCGTAGCGGATGTGCGCATGCACATATTGCAGGCCGATCTCACGCCCGAAATTCGAAGCCGTTTCCGCACGACGGAAGTATTTTTGTACGCCGCCATTGTAGGGTACGGCGCGATTCATCAAATGAACGCCGTCCGGAAAGAGCAGATGATCCCGAACAATCGCGTAATGATCCGCCGCCTGTTCCGGCGTGAATATTTCGCTGATGATGCCGCGCGTCATGGGCAGGAGTCGATATTGAATGTTGGTCACCCGGTCACTCGGGTGCAGAAGACTTCGCGTACCGGCTTGCTCATCGAAGTACACAAACCCGCTCACCACGCCATCCCGAATGATATGCTGATTGAAGTCCTGCCGAATGCGATCGGCCAGTCCGGTTACCCGTGCGGCCTCTTCCGCGAGATCCGCCTTATCGCAGAGATTAGCAAAACGACGGAAGGTTTGATAGACCAGCTCCACGGTCCACCCACTGACCATCCGGGTCTTCATGGTGCTGTCGGCGGGCTGCAGGGTATCGTCCCAGTCGCCGTCGCCATAGCAGATCAACGCGGTGTCATCAATGCACTCGCTTTCGATATAATCAATGAGCTTGCGTACGTGATCGACCAGAGAATAGGTTTCTTCCGTAACCGCATAACCGTTCTTCTGCGTGTAGGGGATGCGGGCATTGAGAAGGGTGAAGTCGTTCGCGGTTTCCAGATAGTCGCAGAGGGCCTTAAGCGGCCAGATGATGATGTCGCCATGGCAGTGAAAATGCTGAATGTTGGCATACTCCAGAAACATAAACCACTGCGGCCAGGACCCATCCTCCTGATACTGATGCTCAAACACCAGCTTCAGAATATCGGCCACCGGCGCATATCTTCCGAAGGCCAACAGAAACTCGACAGGCCCCTGGCAGACATCCCGCGTACCCCAGGCCGCCCCACTGTATTGTTCCAGTCCGTGGGGCGCGGTGTAATGAATCATGGCATTGTGCACGTACCACTTCAGCAGATCATTGAGACGCAACGCCTTCTCTCCGCCTCCGCGCAGTTCGGCGTGATTCATCAGCGCAGACCAAAAGGCATCCGCCTCCTTCGCCGTCGCCACCACATCATTTCGGCCCTGCTGATACTTGGCCGCGACCTGCTCCGCATCGGCCTCATCCTGCATGCTGCCCACGATCACGTAATCAAACGTCTGCACCGGCATAGTACGCATGGCCAGATAGGGATAGTTGCGTTCAGTAGCGTCCTCGAACAGCAATTCATCACCGCCCAGCACTTCGAGTTTTTCCATCTCGGGCACCACCAGTTTGTAGACGGCACCCGGCTGCCGCTGCGCGAGCAGCTCCGCCGGATCGGGACGAAACGTCACCACCCCTTCGGTTGCATCCAACTGCATGGTTGGACAGGATTCAAACTCCCCGTTGCCCATCACCACCTCACCCGTCAACAGCAGGCGGCAGGGCGCCCCCTGCACATCCACGTTCGTGAAGATCGCAGAATCGCACGAAGAAGCCCAAACCGTGATGGTCAGCGTCCGGGTGGATGTCTTGTAAATCCATCGCGTCGAGGAAATGCCCGTTTCATAGGCGGAAGGCATCCCGAGCAGCTTCCAGGCGCCATCGTCTTCAATAAAAATACGCTGCCCACAGGCGCGGCTCACATTGAGCGCATTGCGGGGAACCGAGAATAATTTGGAGAAGGAGGTATTCCCGAGGGTGATCTGCGCATGAAAGAGGCCGTACATATAATTGGTTGAACAGAAAACGGAATTATCCGGAAAGACACTCTGCCCGGCACGCAGGATATGCCCATGCGGACGCTCCATCAGCAGTTCTTTTGCCGGCAGCACGGCGTAACGGTCGCGCCCGGAAAAAAAGGAAAGCAGTGTCCCGGATTCATCACGTTCCTCATGACGGCGGGCATCCGGGAAAAAGCCTTGCATCTCCTCTTCTGAAAGTTCATCGCCCGAAATAATCTCGGGGGCATTGAACAAATTGCGCATCGTAGAATTTTCCCCGGCAGGCGGCGACGCGACCGGCAGACCCGCATATTCATTCGCCACCTCCTTAACGAGCCCCAGATCATTTTCCGAGGATGCCTCCGGATGCGTCGGCACAAAGCGCCCGAAAAAGACCACGGTCGAGGCGGACGAAGGCGCCAACTCCTTCTGCTTGGTCTGGAGAGCCGCACAGGCAAATTCATATTGCCGTTTTACGTTGCCGATGACGGGTTTTTGAAGAGCTTCAGGCAGTCCGGTTTTTCTGAACGAGAGTCCGTAAAAATCAAATCCATCCGTGAGGCAGCCCTCCATCGGTTGCAACCCGCCCTGCATAAGCCAGGGATAAATACCCACGCCCTGCTCCTGATTCTGCCGAGAGAGCAACACCGGTCCAAGCCGGGGATGGCGCGCCACCTGATGATCAATATATTGCGAGGTATAGGCCTCGTTGCTCCGCAGAGCTCCCGTAACCGCCAAACCGATGTCCTGCACATACACCACATCCAAGCAAACCGATTCCGTACCCATGTTTTCCACATCCACCCGCCAAAACCAGGAAGCAGACGTTTCGCCAAGCAGCAGACGACAGCAATACTTCAACCCGTTCCACTCCCCATGCCACGCCGGCGCACCATCGCCAAAATCAAAATGACTCTGCGAGGCGGGCCCAACCAGTGAAATCCAGGAAATACCACTCGCCTCATGCAGACGCAGATAAACCGCATTCATCCCGCCTTCCAGTGGATTGCCCAGCACCTGATTGATCATGATGTCCCCGCATTGAATCGAATGCAGCCCCCCGTTCGGGAGAAAACGAAAGCAGAGCCCGTGATCGTTTTTCACCGTCATCAATTCAAATTGTTCACGGGATTTCAGTGTTCTCATGGTCATCATAGTATGCTCCTGTATTCGACGCCGCTTCTACTTTGAAATCTGCATTGGATTCATACGCTGAGCGGCCATGATATACCATGCCGCACAGGATACAAATCCTTCCCGCGTGTTCACCCATTCATAGTCCCGGGTATTACAGGCCGTATACGGGATGCCGTATTCTGTCGTTCCGTTATATGATTCGGGGATGATCATATTACCCAGTTGTTCCAAATAAAAGCGGGCCTTCTCCGGATTATTTACCGCGCTGTAGGCACAGGAAATGTGCCCCAGTCCGTCACCCCAAATGTTGTTATCCTGATTACGAAACGAGGTAAACCCAATCACCCGTTTTTGATTGAAAATAACGGTTTTTTTATAGCCCGGAACGGTCTCGGGTATTTTCAGGCACTCCGCCTCATTCGGAGCAAACGCCAGCGCGCGCCACCCGTACAGATCCAGCGGCATATCATCGCGCGTGAGCTGCGGCTTAAGCCAGACGGAGATTTTTCCGGCCGTTTCCAAGTCGCCCATCATCACACAGAGGGCATAGGCATCGATATTTCCTTCATGATGTCCGTGGTCTTCGTGCAGATAGGTATCCGATTTCCGCCAGCCGTGCGCGAAGTAACCGCCTTCCCCCTGCGGAACATACCAGCTTTTCAGCAACGCAAAGAGTTCCTGCGCCAGGCCTTCATATCGATCCGTATTGAATCGTGCATCGAACTGCTTACAGGCGAACACCAGCCAGGCCATATCACCCATCCAACGATCACTGTCCTTGGCACAGTGAAAACGCTTATGCCCATCCCCTTCGGTCAGCCAGGCATTCTGAAAAAAACCACGCGCCTCGCCTTTATAGTAGAGGTTTTGCAGGAACTGATCGTCGTTGTCTTTCACCGTGGCATCCCGGTAAAAATCCAGGATGCGTCCGGCGCGTTCCTCCTCACCCAGCGCGGTGTAGGCCATTGCGGCAAGGGCATTATTGAACGTTTGCGCGATGGCTCCACCGAGAGTGTCACTCAGCAATTGTTTCTCCGGGGAGGCACTGTCCTGATTAGTCTTCATCCAATTCAACATTTGTGCCGTCTGTTTATCGATCATTTCCGAAGTGCTCCATGTGGCCTGAATGGTTTTTGCACCTGCCGGAATGGCCATGCCGGCAGAGGCGGTTTCCGCAACGAGTTTCCCGTCAACCAGCACCTGATCGGGGGCACTGCTCCGAGGCCAGTTCAACCAGATGTTGGTGGCGCCATCCGGTGCTTGCTCGAGATCAACGATCAGTTGATCGTTCTGATAAACAGCACGCATCGAAAGCGGCCCGAAGGCCGTGGGCAGATCGTTCAGGCGGACGCCCTCCCCCTCCAGCCAGACGATCGGCGTGGCGTAAAGAAGAATGAGGCGTTCCCCGTCCTCGCGCACCAGCAACCCCCGCACGGAATTGACGTAGCCCGCGCCGACCCACGTGTGCGGCATATCGCCGATATACGTACCCAGGCGCGGTTCACTCACCACCACTTCGGCGAAATGATTCCACCCGGAGGGCCGCCGGTCTTTGAAGAGCAAGTCGTGCAGTCGCCAGGCGTCCTCGCGGCGTCCCAGCAGAGCCAGCGCCATAATATTACGCACTTCGTACGGCGTATAGCGATAGGAAGCTCCCGCTTCGCCACGGGCGTCGATTTCGGAAAGATACCGGTCGTACAGTTCCGTCAGCTCCTTTTCCGGCAGGACATCCAACTGATTGCAGGGGGCCAGAGCAATGGAAATGGACGTAACATCGGCATCGCCGTAATCCGCCGATGCAGGTACGGAATCCATTTTGAAGGTCCGCATGGTGGCCTTGATGGAGGCGGCTACGGAATCGTTCAGAAGCTGATACTGTTCGGCGGCCCATTCGGCAATCTCGGCCCGCCCCAGGATCTTCGCAGCTTCCTCGCCATCCTGCCATCCACTCAAGGCCCAGAAGTCATCCCAATAGCTGTGCGCCGGCGTGGAATAGCCTTCATGACTGATGGATGGAGGAAGGATGCCCACAAAACGATCGCGATCCGGAACGCCGGCCATATAGTCGTCTTTCAGGGTTTTTTCGCGAAGGTTCTGCATAAAACGCATAGCGGCCACGAGTGCATCGAAATGACTCTCCAAAAAGGCGCGATCCTGCGTGACACGATAGTACTGCATGACAGCGTAAATGAACTGACCCTGGCTGTCATATTCCAAATTCGATCCGAAGCCTTCATTCACCGAACCGTCATTGTTCAGAATGGGCGGAACCAGTCCATCGGGCTGCACACTGGCGGCGTACCAGTTCAGGTAGTCTTTCACTTCGTTCAGCAGGCCCATGCGCATGAGAGCGGTCGCCGTGATGGATCCATCACGAATCCAGGAACGGTTGTAGTTGCGCGAACCGGGTTGGATCGCCAGCCCATCCTGATTGATGAGGATATAGGCAATCTGCGATTTTACGGTATCGGCTACCGCACGATCACCCAGATCAAAACCTATCGGAGAAATTTTCTTTTCCCAGAATTGCACCAGACGATCACGTGACTGATCGAACAGAACATCCGGGCTTTCCGCGGCCGCCTGCTGTATCAGCGCATGCATGGCATCGGTCTTTTTTTGCAGCGGCGCAACCGCCAACCAGCTTTTGGATTCGCCGGGTTGAAGCCGATAATCGAACAGCATCGCTCCGGAGAGCATTCCGGCTTCATCCTGTTCGGCGGTCTCTGCGCCGGCCACATCCCCGAGACGACGAATCACATCACCATAGTTGAACGCAACGGTCAGCGTCTCGTCTGCCGGAGCCAGGCCGACCCAACTAAGATCCCCGTTGACGCGCACTTCGGTGACTCCATTGGTCACCCCGATGGTCAAATCCCGAATCAAACTCAGCCCGCCATGCTGCCATTTCGGATTGATCTGCAGCGGGCGGATCACCAGCGCCAGACGCCCCGTAACCGCCGCATCGGATGTGTTTTTCAACGTGTAGCGCACCAGCGTAAAAGCATCGCCGGGCTGCCCATCAGCCAACGCATCCACGGAACAGGAAATCTGCTGCGGGAGCATCCACGAAACACCCGGCAAGGGCAAATGTCCCTGCGCGAGTGTCTGCTCGACCTGTTCGGCATCCAACGCAGAAAGAATCGTTTCATCCTGCACCACATAGGGCATCAGCGAAGGGCCGCCCGCGCGCACCTCCACATTGCCATATTCATCCACCAGACTTTCCTCGCTGTCGCCCGGCAACCCAACGATGGTCCAGTACGCCTGACGTCCGTTAAGCGCTTCGGGATAGTGTCCCGCCGGCGCTTTTTTTGCCGCCAGTTCATACGCGGCCATTGGGGTCAATACCGCATCGGGAGCGCGCAGGCTGATTTTTCGAATTTGCACGGTTTGATCCGGTGAAGAGGAAGAGGCCATGGCCAACTTCAAATACCGCGCCTCTTCTCGCTGATGCATGAGCAGATCAAAAATGCCGGTTCCTTCCTCGTAGGCTGCGAGTTCTTTCCAATGCACCTTATCGTCGGAAGCGGAAAGCGTCATGTGCTGCGGCCAGGTCGCACCCCAATCAATCCGAAGTCCGGCAAAAGGACGGCGCTCCCTCAAATCCATGATCACTTCAGGTGTGGCGCCGCCATCGCTGATCCATACGGTGTTCGAATCGCCATCGGTCATGTGATACGGACTGTTCCCGAATGCCGTAGGTGCTTCAAGGAGTATCTGCTGGTCCATTCCCTTCACATCCACTTCCCAGAGAGAGTGTCCCCATCCGCTGGCGCGCTTCAGACAATCGATCTTGAGATACCGCGCAGGGACCGGGCGGAAATTCACATCATCCTGTCCTCCCGCGTTACTATCCGTATAAAACACCGGGGTCCAGCGACGCCCATCGGTGGATACGCTGATCCGGTATTCGGAAGAAAATGCCGTTTCCCAATACAGGATCAAACCGCATACGGTGGTTTCGCGCCCGAGGTCGATGCACAACCATTGCGGGTCGGAGGCCGGACTGCTCCAGCGGGTATCCATTCGTCCATCAGCGGCAAACGATGCCTTGAAGCGGTTGTTCTCAACCGCCGAAGAAGTCAGCACCCATTCCTCTTTCGGCGGCATGTTCTGTGTGCTACTCATGGCTTTTTTTTTTACCTTTTCCGGGTTGATGGAGGCCGTAATATCCACAGGAAACGCTGAAAAACGAACGAGGTTATCTTCAAGAACCGCAGGCTGCCCATTGATCAGCACCTCGGCGGGCTCCAACTCCGGCGGCAACCGAAGCGCAAAACCATTCGGCGGCTGGAGATCGCCTTCCGCCTTGAATTCGAGCGTGGTTCCCTCCTCGCTCAACGCCATGGAATACGAAAGCAGCCCATACTGCGTAGGCAGGCGGCTCACGCGCACGCCGTGCGGCAGCCACGCCGGATCAATACCCGCGCCCAACATCAGGCTTTCGTTGGTTTCATAGGCGAAAAGCGCGCGTACGGCGCTGATATATTCGGCCCCGATCCACGTGTGCGGCATATCACCCAGATATGATGGCGCACGGTTGCGGGCATGCACCACCTCCGCCAGATGATGCCACTCGCGCGGCAACGCCGAGCGATCCGTGAAATAGTTCAGCATGGACAACGCCTCCTGCGGACGGCCCATACGGATAAAGGCCTCCGACGTACGCACTTCATAGGGCGTGAAGGTATCCGCGTGCCCCGGCGTCAGGCGTGGCTTGAAGGTGTTGCGGTAATAGTCGTTGAAGGTATGGCTGAGATAGGGCTCCGGCAGAAAATCACCTTCATCACAGGCGCTGAGCGCAATAGCCGTGGAGGTGGAATCGAAGTCGCCCAGCTCAACGCATCCGGGAATGGTGCTCAGATTATCGCGTTGAATCACCGCCAACAGCGAATTCATCAGACACTCGCGAAAATCGGCATTCTCGGCCTCGATCCAGGCCAGATCATCCTCCTGCCCCAGCATCCGGGCGAGATACGCGCCATCGGTCAGTCCGCGCAGGTACCAGTAATCATCCCAGTAGCTGTGCTTGGCCGGGAAATAGCCTTCGTGACTGTTCGACTCCGGCAGAATCCCGTAATACGCCTTCAGCGCGGGATCATTCCGATAGTCCTCGGTCTTGCGCTCTTCACGCAGACGGGCCGCGAATTTCAGCGCGGCAATCACTTTGTCGTAATACGTGCGCACGGTTTCTTCATCGCCCGTGAAGTCATAATACTGCCGAACAAGCGACACATATTGCCCCTGACTGTCGTATTCCTGCCCCTCGTGCCCGTGTTCGTTGAAGGCAACGGGATGCCCGCCTTCCAGAATAATGAAGGGCGCCCATCCGTCTTCGCTGACGAGCGCGGAATAGGCATCCACATAGCGCTTGACCGGCTCGGTGATGCCCATGCGCATCAGCGCCACGCTGGTCATGGCGCCATCGCGTATCCAGGCGTGATTGTAATTGCGCGGCCCCGGCTTAATCCAGACATCATCCTTGTTCAACAGGATATAGGCCAGATAGGTCTTCATCATGTCCGTCAGACGTGGATCGCCCGTTTCGATGGAAAACCGGTTCAGGAGGTCCGACCAACTCGTCGTTTCCTGTGCCAACACGGAGGCGAAATAGGCCTCGGGATCATTCGCAGCCTCGGTCGGCTGCTCGA
>JAQVYB010000155.1 GCA_028708815.1 Kiritimatiellia bacterium
CCCTCTCCGCACGAATCGAGGCGGACGGTCAGATGGCGCATTATCGTTCGGCGGGTCTACAGGTGGATTGGCCCGGATGCAAGGGGCTGGTTGGTCATATTGCCTGGTAGTCGGATTGGTCCCGTGTTTGCCGGTGAAGGCTCTGTGTGAACCTGGAGGGGAAAATGAAAATTACACTGACCTATAATGGCGTTATGCAAATACCGCGCTTTGCACGCGGAGAAGAAATTAACGTGGCCGATGGTGCAACACCAGCGGATGTCATGACGTTGTGCGAAATCAAACCGGACCACCAGAAATATATTATTCCCTTCATCAATAATCAGGAGGCCCGGGCCGGGACGCCCATGAAAGAAAAGGATGAACTTTCGCTCTTTTTACCCCTGGGAGGTGGTTGATTCGTGGGCGATACGGCGTCAGAATGCCGGATTTATCCGGCGGCGAAGGCACGTGAAAAATTGGCGGGTGCGTGCGTGGGTGTGGCCGGCTGCGGAGGGCTTGGTTCCAACGCGGCCATGATGTTGGCGCGTGCCGGGGTGGGGTGTTTGATTCTTGCGGATTTTGATCGGGTGGAGACAGCCAATCTGGATCGGCAGTCGTTTTTTACTCGGCATGTGGGCATGCGCAAGGTGGAGGCGTTGACCGAGGTGATCGGGGAGACGGGATTCTCACCCCGTCTGGAAAAGAATCCCATTCGTTTGGATGCGGAAAATGTGTTTGAAGTGTTCGCGGGAGCGAAGGTGATTCTGGAGGCGTTCGATACGGTTGAGTCGAAAGTGATGCTGTTGCGTGCTTTTGCCGACGAGCGCTTTTCCGATACCTGTTTGGTGGCGGCCTCGGGGCTGGCCGGGTATGGTTCATCAAATGAAATCAGGACTCTTCAACTGGGGGAAAGAATATATATGTGTGGAGATCAGAGGACGGATGAAGCGGAGGAGGGCATTCTTGCCCCGCGTGTTGTGCTGGCGGCGGCGCATCAGGCCAACATGGTCGTTCGGTTGATCTGTGAGGAGACTGCGGTATGAAAAAAAAGACGGCTTCAAGTCATAAAGCAGGGGGAATGAAACAAGGCGTGATTGTAAACAGGATGGGTCTGTATTCCCTGTTTGCGCTGATACTTGCGGGGGCGGGGTGCGCGGCGGCGTCGGGGGAGTTGTATCGGACGGTCAGGGAGCCGGCAGACGTGCGGATTACTGGAACCATCGAAACACCGGCCCTGCGTGAATGCAGCGGTCTGGCCCGGAGCGCCTGTTCGCTGGACTTGTTTTGGACGCATAATGATTCCGGCGATGACCCATTGCTTTATCTGATTGATTTGCAGGGCCGGCTCCGTTCAACGCTGCGTGTACGCGATGCCAAAGCCAAGGATTGGGAGGATCTGGCATCGGGGGAGTTTGATGGAAAGACCTGGTTGTTTGTGGCGGATATCGGCGACAACAAACTGAAGCGAAAACACGTGCGGATTTATGTGCTGGAGGATCCCTGTGGGGTGGAGGGGGCCCTGGATCGGAAGGAGTGCTCGCTGTGGTATGCACTGAGATTTCAGTATGAGGACGGTGCCCACAATGCCGAAGCGCTGGGTGTGGATCCGATGAACGGCGACCTCTATTTGGTAACTAAAACCGCCATCGGCTCGTGCGGGGTGTATCGGCTTTCGGCTTCGTCGTGGCGGGAACAGCCCGGCGAGATGCAGACGGCGCGGCGTGTGGCGACTCTGCCCTGGTCAAGGGTGACCGCCATGGACATCGCGCCGGACGGTTTGCGTGCTCTGGTTCTGACCCGGACCAGCGGGTATGAATACGAACGAAAGCCGGATGAAAGCTGGGCGCAGGCATTTGCCGGGAAGCCGGATAAAATCAACCTTCCGCATCGTGAGCAGGGCGAGGCGGTGTGTTATGACATGGGACGGCGCCTGATTTTAGCCAGCGAAAGTGAACAGGTTCTTTCCCCGATCTGGGTGGTCAATCTGGACGGGAAAACAGATGCAGTCTCTGCGGAAAATGAATGATAAGAAAAACCACCATTCGGAATTTGCTGCCGGCATTCATTCTTTTTCTTGCGGGAATGGCGTGGTCGGATGGGGGCACGTTTACACCGTTGACCAAGCCGTATCATGTGGTTTTTGAGGGGTTGAGCGGTACGGATTTGGAGCCGCTGTTCAAGCAGGTTTCGGATACATGGAATTACCGTAATGCGCCGCCTCCGACGATGGCGCTGCTCCACATGAGAATGCGTCGCGATAGCTCCGGATTCAAAAAACTCTTGATGTCGCGGGGCTATTTCAACGCCGAGATTCAGTCCGACATTTCAGGCGTCCCGGATGACCTGACCGCCCGGATAACGGTTCTGCTGAATAAGCCCTTTGTTTTCGGAACCGTCCAAATTGTGTTTACCAATACCCTCAGAGGGATGATGCCGGAAATCCCCGCACGTGCTGTGCTTGGGCTCGTGGAAGGAGAGCGTGCGTATTATCGGACCGTGACGATAGGCCGGTCGCGTTTGCTGGATGAAGTGCGCCGCCAGGGGTACCCCTTTGTCAAGGTGACTTCGGAGGTGGTCACGGCGGATTATGCGAGTGAGAGGGTGAATGTCCGCTGGGTGCTGGAAGCAGGGATGCAGGCAAAATTCGGAACGCTGGACGTGATTGGGCTGAAGCGGGTGAAGCGCTCGCTCATCCAGAAGATGGTCCCGTGGAAAAAGGGGGCGCTCTACAATCCGTCGGATGTTCGCATTTTTCAGGATCTATTGGCATCAAGCGGTCTGTTTTCGGTTTCCATCCTGTCCATGCAGTCCGCGGAAAAGACGGATGATACGGTGGAGATGAAGTTGGAAGTTACGGAAAGACCGCGTCATTCCGTGGGATTCGGTGTGGGATACAATACGGAAAAGGGGGCGGGCGTTTCAGCGAACTGGGAAGACAGGAATCTGTTTGGCGAGGCGGAGTGTCTGCACGCCGAGGTTTCCGTGGCGGAAAACCAGACGCAGGGTGAGCTGAGTTATTGCATCCCACACTTTTTTCATCGCTCTGTGGCTTTGAAGGCCTTTTCGCGACTGGGAGATGATCGCCCGCGCGCCTATGATTCCGTCTATTGGAAAAATCAGCTTGGTATGAGCTGGGATTTGAGCCCGCAGCTCAATCTTTCCTGCGCTTATGCGTTGAAAATTGCATCGGTGCAGCAGTTTGATGAAACACAGAAATATTATTTGCAGTCTTTTCCAACCAGCGTGCGCTGGGATTTCAGAAATGACCGGATTGAACCCACGCGCGGCGGCGTGCTTTTTGCCGAAGGGGAATATTTCACGAATTGGAAGGACCAGAGCCGTTTTATTCGCGAGCGCTTTCGTTGGCGTCAAATTGTAAAACTGTGGAGCATTCCGCAAATTACGTTGAGTGGAAGTTGCGGCCTTGGGCTGATCCAGGGGGGCGATGTGTTTGATATTCCCGCCGATGAACGATTTTATGCCGGCGGGAGCGATACGATTCGTGGGTACGCCTACCAAATGGCCGGCCCGCTGATCGATGAGGATCCGACGGGTGGGTGTTCGATGCTGACGCTCTCGGGCGAGCTGTGCGTCAAGGTATACGGGCCGATAGGCCTGGTTGGCTTTGTGGACGGGGGTAATGTGTTTGAAGAAAGTGTTCCCTCGACGGAAGAGAGCCTGCTGTGGGGAGCGGGCGGGGGCCTTCGTGTTTTCTCGCCGGTCGGGGCGATCGGACTTGAGGTCGGGTTTCCGCTCAATCGGCGTTCCGTGGATGCGGCGTATCAATTCTATATTACAATAGGGTTTCAGTTCTAATGATTCGATTATACCGCATAATAAAGAACCTGCTGAAAGTCTTCGCTGCGGCGCTGCTGGCGGGGATTCTGCTGGTCGGCGTTTTTTTCGCGCTGCTCCAGTCGGGGCGGTTTCGCGGTTGGATTGGTGAGCGTGTTCATGCTGCGATACATCGGGAAACCGGATGGACGGTTCATTGGTCGGGGCTTCAGGCAAGGGGTTGGTCTCTGCTGCAGTGTGAAACCTTTTCGTTGGCGGACGAACAGGGAATTTGGTTTGCGGTTTCTGATTTTGCAATGGAATGGAATTGGTCGGCGCTGAAAAAGCGGAGAATCGAGCTGGTTCGGTTGCACGCGGAAGAGGTGCGTTTGATTCGTTTGGCGAAGCTGCCGGTGCGTCGGGACGTGAATCCTGAGCCTGAAAAGAAGCCGCACCCGATTCGTTTTGTCTGGCCGCCGTATTTTCAGGGTTTCTCGTTGCAATCGCTCCTGTGTGAACGATTGTTTATCGGGGCGGATGTGGTGCGTTTGGATTCGTTGTTCCGGATCGAATCGCACGTTTGTGTTGAACGGGAGCAGGGGCTCGCTTTTGGGTTGGAAGTGATTCGTTTGGATGGGCTTTCCGATCGGGTGTCTGCCGGGTTGGTGTTGAGCAATGGATTTCAGGAAGGAACCGCTTTTCTTGACGTGGAGGAAAGTCAGGGCTCTTTTTCGTATGAGTGGCTTGGTGCTTCGTTCAGTCCGATTTGCGTGCAGATGCGCGGGTCTGGACGGGTGGATGCCTGGTCGGGGTGGGTGGAAGCCTCTTGTGGAGCGGAGAAGGAAAAGCGTTCCTGGCGCGGTGATTATACCTTCCAGCACGTTGAAGGCATGGCGTTGAAATGGGTATTACATGAGCCGTTGCTTTCCGTCCCGCTCCGCGGGAGCCTTGTCGTGAAGCTGCCGCTGGATGAGCCGGAGGTGGAGCTGACGGCCTATACGGATGACATTGATCTCTCCAGACTGACTGGAGCCCCGACAGCAGCATTGGCCATCTCGGCAGGCTTGTGTCTGAAGGATGGTGAATCAACGGCGTATGCCATGGCTACGGGATTAACGCACTGTGCGGTGTATGGCGAATGCGTTGTGCCGATGAATTATTCTCTGAATCCCGTACTCGTTGAACCGGAGCGGAATCGCCCGATTTACGGTCGTATGAGCGTGGATATGGATTTTCAGTTTCTCTCACCGCTTTTGCAGGCTTTTCAACAGAATGTGGGCGGTGTGTTGCAGGGGAAGGTGGCTCTGGGGGGCACGCTCGACGAGCCGGAAATTCAAGGGTCCATGAATATGGTGGATGGGCTGTACGAAAATTATATATGGGGCACCCTGTTGCGTGCGGTTCAACTTAATCTGCGCTTTACAGAAAACCGCCTGCTGATTGAACAGGCCGAGGCTCAGGATGGCACTACGGGAACGGTGTCGCTTTCCGGTGACTGGTCGTTTGGGAAAAAGCGCGGTCCACCTTTGAATCTGCACCTGCGGGCCAATCAGGCCACCTTGGTGAATCAACCCACGCTTCAATTGACCTTGGGCGCGGATCTGGATGTTTCTGGAGGGCTCACCAATCTTTCGATCACCGGCACCACGGTGGTTGAAAAGGCCTCGGTGAACATTCAGCGAACCATGCCGCCGGATGTGGCGGATATGAACATCGTGGAAATCAACAAGCCGGGGACCCCGCAGCCGGTTGTGAAGCGGGCTGAAAAAACAACCCCTCGCACACGTCTGAACCTGGAGGTTGTGCTTCCGGGCAAGCTGTTCATTTTCGGTCGTGGTCTGACGAGTGAGTGGAGAGGGAGGCTTCGTGTGGAGGGTGCGGCGGAAGATCCACAGGTGATTGGGGAGGTCCGTTTGGTTAAAGGAGTCTTAATGTTCCTTGGAAAACGTTTGAGTCTGACGGACTGCAGTATCACCTTCGATGGCAATCGACCAATCATGCCTCAGGTGGAACTGCGTGCTTTTGCCATTACGCCGGAATTGACGGCCTATCTGCGGGTGTATGGTCCGGCTTCGAATGTACGCGTGGAAATCAGTTCCGATCCTGTGCGCCCGCAGGATGAAGTACTTTCAATGCTGTTGTTCGGGAAGCGTGCCGACCAGCTCTCGGCGACCGAAGCGTTGAGAATGGCCTACGGCATACAGGTGCTGCGGGGCGAAACACCGGGTGACGGTTGGATGAATCGGCTTCAGACCACGCTTCAACTGGATCAGGTTGGCTTGCGCCAGAATGCACAGGATCAAACCCAATTGGCTGTGGGGCGGTATTTTGGGGATTATTTGTATGTGGAGGGAGAGAAGTCACTGCAGGGAGATGCGGATACGTTGATGGTGGAAATAAGCCTGACTCCATCGTTGCAATTGCGTGCTAAGGCGGCCAGCGAGGAAAGTGCCGGACAAAGCGTCTACCTGCACTGGCGACATGACTATTGACTTGCTCTCATTTTGCATTGGCTATCAGGGAGCGTTGAAATTATGGTCCCGCTGTGTTTCTTTTATATGAGTTTGAATGAATACGGTATGGAGCGACGAACTGTCATGAGGTGGTCGGGTTTATTTATAGTCTTGTTTATTTTATGTGCGACAACGGCCTGTGATCCACTGGGTCGTGCGCCCGATGCGGATATCCGGGGGGGGGCACTCCATGCACTCAAATCCGATACAGGCCCGTCCCAACGGGATGATGTGGCGGATGCGCGCAAGATGGTGGACGATAGTCTGGTTTTGGAGAATGGCGAGGAGCTGACGGTGGATGAATGGCTGCGCGGGAAGATGGAAAACAGCGGCGGGCAGATTATGTTTCCCCGATGGGATGTGCGTCGGAAGGGGGCCAATAAATTCGAGGTCTCCTTTGCCTATACGGTGTTGAAGGAAGATTACAGCATTGAGAAAGAAGGATATGCGTGGCGAGTCGATACCGTTTTGCGTTTGGTCAGTGCCCCAACCGCACTGGACGAAAAGGATATGGAGAGGCAATCAGGAATTCGTCCCCCGGCGGGGCGTCCATCGGAAAAAAATCCGGGATTATTCCGTCTGGAATGAGGTAGGGGGATACATGAGGGAGTTTTCAGACGGCGCCATTGAGGTGATACGCAAAAATCTGCATGGATGGTTCATGCGGAATAAACGTTGTTTTCCCTGGCGGAAACGGCGCACAACGTATCGTGTCTGGGTGGCGGAAATTATGCTTCAACAAACCCGGACCGATCAGGCTCAGCCGTATTTTGAACGTTTTATGCGGGCGTTTCCCTCGCTGAAGAAACTGGCCGAGGCTTCTCAGCAGGATGTGCTGAAACAATGGGAAGGATTGGGGTATTACGGTCGCGCCCGGAAGCTGCATCAGGCGGCTCAGATTATTCGTGCGACACCTGGTGGACGCTTTCCGACAGAGTATGAGAAAATCCTGGCGCTACCGGGGGTGGGCCCCTATACGGCCGCCGCTATTGCAAGTCTGGCGATGAATCTGCCGCATGCGGTGGTGGATGGTAATGTGATCCGTGTGCTTTCCAGACTTTGTATG
This sequence comes from Kiritimatiellia bacterium, assembly GCA_028708815.1. Lineage (GTDB taxonomy): Bacteria > Verrucomicrobiota > Kiritimatiellia > RZYC01 > RZYC01 > JAQVYB01. The sequence goes on from JAQVYB010000155.1 coordinate 7,336, forward strand.
GTGGAGGAGCGACTGGATACGGCCACCGGAAAAAAGATATTTCAGCATTTGGCAGATCAACTGCTCGATCGAAACAACCCCGGATTGCACAATGAGAGCATGATGGAACTGGGAGCGCTTTGCTGCCTGCCGCGTCGTCCGTTGTGTGAGTCATGTCCCTTGAACACTTGTTGTGAGGCTTATCGGAATCACGGGGTATACGATTATCCAAAACGCAATCCGCGAGCGAAAGTGCCACACATTCAGGTGGGTGCGGGAGTCCTGAAAGATGGGCATGGACGCATCCTGATTGCCCAGCGGAGAGAAGGGGACATGTTGGGCGGGTTGTGGGAGTTCCCTGGTGGAAAGCGTGAGCAGGGCGAGACGATTCGCGAGTGCATTCGCAGGGAATTAATGGAGGAGCTAGGCGTGCAGACGGATATTCAGGACCATTTGATTACCATCCATCATGCCTATAGTCACTTTACCATGGAACTGCATGCCTATTGCGGCAGGATCGTTTCCGGCAAACCCCGTCCACTGGAGTGTGCTGATTTGGCCTGGGGGGGTCCGAACGACCTGATGGCCTATCCCATGTCCAAAGCTGATGATCGCATTCGGCAACACCTTCGGCAGCACGAATGAAATAGTTCATATGTGTTGACACGGCGCTCATAAAAGACAAAATTGTATTTATCAGCTCGACCGTCTTCAGGATGGGGATGGGAAGGAATCGTGTTTTCAGCATAGGATGGATCGTTAATATGGGAAAGAAACTGAATACGACTTCACGTCGGGATCGTGAACTGGAAGTTTTGTATCGTATCTCTCAGGCCACGATGCACCAACATGATATTACGCCGCTTCTCAACGAAGTGCTGGATATTATGGATACCGAGTTTGGCTTGTCGCGCGGAACGTTAACCCTTCTCCGCCCGGATGATGATGTGTATGCCATCGAGGCGTCGCGTGGGTTGACTTCGGCGGAACAGAAAAAAGGGTTGTATCATCTGGGAGAGGGAATTACCGGTCGTGTGGCGAAAGCCGGGAAGTCTATGGTGGTGGCGGATATTACAAAGGATGCCAACTTTTTGAACAGGACGCAGACGCGGTCGAATCAGAAAATTGCGTTTCTTTGTGTGCCGATTATTCATGGAGGAAAGGTGATCGGCACCATGAGTATAGACCAGCCCGCGGTGGAGGCGGCGCAGCTGCGTAGGGACATTCAGTTTCTCGAGTTGGTGGCCAGCCTGTTGGCTGAGGCGGTCGGAAGAATTCGGCAGGACATAGAGGAGCGGGAAGGCCTGCGTTCGGAGAATCGTCGTCTTCAACAGCCGTTGGATGACCGTTATCATCCGAGCAATCTGATCGGCAAATGCAACCGTATGCGTTTGATTTATGAGCAGATTGCT
>JAQVYB010000156.1 GCA_028708815.1 Kiritimatiellia bacterium
GAGAACCTCCTCGTTCTGCGACTTCACCAGGTGCGCCGCATCGGGTCGGATCAGCCAACTGCCCAATCGACTGGTCCAGGGGTGAATCAGATGAATGATCTCCGGAAAAACAAAGCATGGAATCAGCTCCGGCGGCGAAAGGTAGCCCCGCAGCGCGGAGTCCTTCCTGCGCATCCAGGCCACCAGCACCAGCGGGAGAATGATGCCGAACACCTTCATATACCACGAAACCACATCCGATGGGCGCAGGTGTTCAATGACCGATACCGCCCCATCACCCAAATACTCCACGCACCAAACGCCCAGCTCGGACTCCCGAAACTTTCTGAAGTTGATGTTGTGCAGGTTCGCCTCGCCCTGCCGGTTAATCACATCGATGGACTCGGGCGTTTCAAAGCCGAAGATGCGCTGCCCCCAACTGAGTTCCTCCCCCGCGCACACAAAAAAGAACAGGCCCGTCATTAGAATATATATCCTGGCGAAACGCGGCATCTTTTTCCAGGAGCGCAGCGTGAAAAACAACACGATCGAGGCCCCGAAAAAGCCGAGAAAGGTGATCCATTCCACGCCCCGATCTTCCCCCTGAAGCCAACGGGCATGAAATTCAGGCACCGCCGCATACACCACCCAATAGAGTAAAAACAAAAGCACGAAACCTGTAAAAATAGACAACGTTTTTTTCATAAGGCCGCATTATCCCCCAGCCGCCCTCCCCTTCAAGCATAAAGATGCGTCGGTTCCCCGCGCCATCACACGGAAGATCTTCCGCCCTCATGGCACGCCTCAACCTCCGAACGACGGGTATTTACACCCCGGTCTGCGGAGGTCACGCCACTGGTGTTTAGAAAAAATCAGGTCATCTCCGAAATCAACGACAATTTATGCAGAACCCGCTCGTACGCTCCCGGCGGGGCGGGCTGATGGATTAAACCGGGAAGCAGACCGCGAAAATCCGGGGATGCGAGAATATGCTGAATCCTGCCTGAGACATGCCTGCGCAGCGCTACGGAGCCGATCTCAAGCGCGGGAAATAACCGTGAACATCCTTCCACCAGTGAAACAATATCTTCCAAATCTTTGCTTTGCTGAAAGTCCCCAACACCCCGATCAAAAAATGCATCCAGTTTTGCCGCCAACAGATGTGCCGGACCGATCACATGAAATTCGGTTTCATCCCGTGCCGTCACCGATTCGAGAGCCGACATGGCTTCTTCGAACCAGACGGAACCGAACTCTGCCGCATTGGGCGACGTGGGCAAGACATCCACCGTAATGTCGTCTAAAAGCCAGCGGCACCGGGGACCGCCCGCCATATCGTGATGAAACCCCGCCCGTTCCAATTTCCGTTCCACGTTGGAATAAGCCATCCGCGTCGTGACTTCCACAACGACATCCACATCATTTGTCGGACGGTGAATATACGCCGGGTCCAGTAAATACGGCAACGCGCTCCCACCGATCAACGCAAAGGGAACTCCGATCTCCTTCATGCTTCGGACCACCGTGCTGATGCCCTTTTCATTTACCGCCCGCATATCCGACCCGCCTTTCCCGCTCAGGGATCCGTGTATTTTTCCATGTCACGAAGTTCGTCTTCCGCCATCGCCTGATAGTCTTTGGCCAGTCCTTCCAGCATTTTGGCGGTTTCCGGATATTCATCGCGTATTTTGTCCGCGCTATCCTGATAAGCTAACGCCCATTCCCGCTCTGTTTGTCCGGCCTTATCCACAGTAAACGAAATCATGCCCATGGAATTGAAACGCCCCGTTGCGATGCCACGCGCGACAGCCTCGTATCCTCCTTCAATATAATCGCGGGCCTCGCGACAGGGCCATGCCCCATCTCCTTCATCAGCCGAAACACGAACCCGGGCGAGTACCTCACCGACTCGAACCTGCCCAACTGCTTCACACTCATTCTGCTTAGTACGTTCAAGTACTTCGTCGCACCACTTACGCAGCAAAATATCCCGTTCCGCCTCCGGTTTGCCCTCGCCGGGATAGCTTTTCCAGTTGTGCAGTAATTTAAACGCCACCTCGGCTTGTTTTTCATACTGCTTCTTTTCACTTTCAGGGATTTCCTCATAGGGACGCGAGTCGGATGATGCCCAAAACCGCATGGAAACAAGCTGAGCGAAAAACGCCGGATTCTCGGCCATTTGCTGCCAGATGTGATGCGGCTTTCTCTCGGAATATTTCAGGAAATCGAAGTAGAAAACCTCCAATCGAGCCAAGTCTTCCCGCTTGATTCCTCCCCGGGCGGTATCCAGCCAAAGGAATATTTTCGCCAAAACATACGGCAAGGAAACAAGAGGATTTTCGGGCTTCACGGATGCCCCCGTTTTCTTCTCCAACGGATACCGCAAGATGCGCAGGTAATCGGATGCCTTACCCACGAGGTGATCTTTTTCCGTAAGCGAAGCTAACGCCATGAGCAACGCCTGATCCCAACGTCCCGCATTCAGCACGGCCTTCACGGTATTGGAAAAATCATCCGGGTCATGAAACACCGCTTTATATAAATTTACCTTTTCCCAATAACGGGCCTGTATGTCGTCTGATTGCGCTTCAATCCACACTCTGAATGCCGGGATGCAGTCCATCTCAGCAAGAAAGTCGGCAGCCAATAGATACGCATGATCGCGGATCAATTGATCAGCCCAGGCCAACGCCCATTCCGCTCCTTTTTCTAAAAACATTCTTCTGCAAAAAGATCGCGCCAATTCATTGACCCCGCCTTCTTGCGGCAGGGCCTCGTATATCATATCGCGCTCGAATGGATTGCCCACATCGGCGGAAGTCAACGACCAGGCAATCAGGTAAGGACTGGAGGCCTTCCGGGCCAAATCCAGCAGCCTGTGAAAACCATCTTCACCCTGAAGCACTTCCTCAAGAGCAATTCGACGTTCCTTATTCAACCACTGTTCCCTAACACCCCATTCAATCGGTTCTGGAACGGTTGCATTCTGCGAAAAGAGCCACGTATATCGCTCTACGACATCACTCGGCTCCAATTGCTCCAAAAGTTTCCTGGCTACATGAATCCGTTTTTCGGGCCGTTCGTCTTTGTGATATAAATTTTGGCGCTCCAACCATTCGCGGAGACATGCACAAAGTCTTTCTGATCCCTGCCGATGATACTCATCCAGCCGTTCTCCCATGATCCGGAAAGCATCGTCCACGATCATTTCAATCCCGTTGTTATTAAACAATTCGACGAGATGATCCACATCGGTCGTGATGGATGTTATGGCTAGATTCCTGATGGCTGAAACGAACTCCATGACTTCCTTCGTGGAATACGGCTCCAGTTCATAGGGAATGTCCCACGTAGAGAATTTCGGCCTGTAATTGGAACTTTCGCACCCTCCGTTAACGCACATATCCAGCACATGGTTGACCATCCTGCGCTGCATGGACGATTCCATTTTTCTGAGCGCGGCCAGGCGCTGCTTATTCGTCGCAGCCGTTTGCTTGATGTCCGGCTCAAACAAACTGAACAGGCAGTTTTCAGGACTATTAGTGCTATTCGATTTTCCAGTGTCCAACGCGCACAGACGAATCAATGCACTTACCGCATAAGGAAAAAATTCTTTATGCCAGGCCAGCAATTCCAGCGCCCAAAGAAGCCCCGTCTGACAGCATTCCGAAAAGAGGGCGTATTTTGATGATTCCTGCTCGAACAGGGGCTTCACTCTCTCCGCATCATCCGCAAGCACACGCTCAAGCACCTCCAGAAAGGCCTTCGGTGCCGCTTCCGCGAGATCAGGCAAACGCGATCCCAAACTTGCCCAGCGTTTCCATGTTCCGCCGGAAAGGATGGACTGCACAGTCGAATCAAGCCGACTGCTAACGTCCGCTTCCGAAGAAGGTTTGGGCAATTGCCCCGCCATGACGCGAAGCATCGCCAACGATTCCGCCAGTCCATTTCGAAGCTCATCCGATTCGGGTAACGTTGTTTTATCCGTATCGGCCAACAGACGATCATCCGGCGAAAGATTATAGCGCGGAGATTCCTTCCCCAGCACCTCGACGCACACTTCGTAAAATTGATCCAGTGCCGTGGGGATGATTATTTTCACTAAGCGCCCCCAGGCATCCTGCGATGAACGCCATTTGATGCAGCAGCTCTGTGTTCGCAAGGGCGGGTCTTTCACCTGATTCATCAGCTTCTGCACCAGCGCTTCAATGTCCGTATAACTCCTTCCATTGGAGAGTTTTTCAAGAATCGCCCGATCAGTTGGATTGTTCGGACGCCACGCGCCGCACAACAATAAGGCAGAAAGTATGACGTGAATGTTGGCGTCATGGGCCCAGTCCGGCAAGGGCGGCTGATATCCGTGCAATCGCTGCAAAGAAGATAACCTCCCCCCGCAATCATACGCTTTCTTTCGGGCCCCATCTTCTCCCCCTTCGGCTTTTCCCATCATGTCCCAGAGGGCCTTCGCCAAAGCTTCCCGGTCTATGGGTTTCAACTCGATTTCCGCTCCATCCCTCACCTGCATGTAGACAATATGTTCCGCACACCCATACGTATTTCCATCGTACTCATCAAAGGCAGGCACAAGAATCAGGCCCGACATCCCCCTGATTTGTTTCAGGAGTCTGCTCCAGGCTTCCGAAGACGTCACAATCATCGTTCGTGCCAGCAGATCGGTACGTTCCGGGGAATCTTCCGGCATAGAAAGGATAACCGCGCACAGAAAAACAAAACTCTCATCGGGATCATCCGATCGGACACGGATGCGTTCCGATTTTTCTCTCAACCGTTTAGCGAGAGCTTCCTGTTCATCCTTCCTGCCGGCCAGTACAACCTGTTCGGTCAAGGGAGGAAGCCGCTCTGGGCGATGCGCCCACGCATTGAAATATTCCTCTACGGAAAACAACCCGTCCTGCGGACTGCCCAGCACTCCACGAAACCAGGAAGATACGACCGGCGCCAAAGCCAGCCACTGAGCAATATCCACGGCATCATACAGCCGCACATCCGCCCACCGGCCTTCTGCTCTTTTTTCTTCCAACCACTTTTTTGCCTTTTGGTCGGCAATACGCCCGGTTACGGCAACATAAGTCGCAGTGGATGATTCCGTTCCGTTAGGCAGTTTGTTCTGCTGTTTCTGCTTTTCTTGCTGCGTCTCATCAAACGGGAGATAGGCGTCATAATCTTTCTTCAATTTTCCCAAGATGTCTTTTTCCGTACTGATTTCCCACACCGATTGTTCTGTTTGTGGCGCGAAAAACGAGGGCCCATGCGTAATAAACTCTCCATCAGAGCCGGATTGATGAACCTCTTTACCAGCCGGGAAATGAGCGTGTGCCAGTTGCCCGCGAGGAACCAGAAACAGGACCAGCCGCCGTATCAGATCGGGCAAAATCTGCTCGGACCCCGTGCATGCACCCACCCACTCCTTAATGGTGGTCTCATTGATACCCCACGGCCCAACATTCACCGGCACGGACTCTGTTGGGAAAATACGTTTCTTCAGCTCTTTCATAGCCATGCTTTTTTCCCGTGCGCGTCCAATTCGTAAAGCATCTACCAGGGCCAGAAGCTCATACAGGAGGAAATCCTGTTTTGCCGCCTTCGGTACGGATTTGTAGAGCGGAGGCAGTTCAAAGCCGCGCACCGTTCCATCCACATCCGGCCAGACATAAGGCAGATCACCTTCCGCCATAACAATGAGAGCATTCAGCGGAGGCGCTGCATGAGCCGTGGGAATGCCTATCACGCCAGGGCCAATTTCAAGAGGAAAGGCAGCGGCTATTCCATGTGTCAGGAAGTTGAAAAATTCATTCCGCCTGACCTCGCGCTTTTTATCAGAAATTCTGTTAACAAAACCGGAGGCAACGGCTCGATCCACGGCGGCATGAACTTCCGCCGCGCTCATCCCCAGTTCCCTGGCCATGACTCCATAGGGCAAAACCCCCTTGGAAATCATCTTGAGTATGACCAATATATCTTGTGGTTTTAAGTTCATGCTTGTATGCTATTCGCGAATCGCGAACATGGCAAGCATTTAACATGTGTTTTTAACTGGCCAGATTCAGGGCGACGAGCAGGGCGCAGATCAGGAGCAGCAGTGTCCATTGCAGCAGGGCGGCCTTTTCCTTGAAGAAAAGGCGCGCCAAAATAGTCGAAACCACGATCACCGCCGTATTCACCGCCGCCACAATACTGACGGGTCCCAGCGTCACCGCCAGCATGTAAGCGCCCGTACCAATAAGCGTGGGCGAGCAGAAAAGCAGGATGGTGGCCGAGTCACGGCGGGAAATGGAAAAGACCGGACGGCGGGCGATGGTTTTGCGCACCACGGTGATGGCAAAGGAGATCAGGCCGATCAGCGTTTCCCAGCAGTAGGCCGCCAAAAAGGGATTGAGTTGGCGGGCCACATAACTCAACAGCGTAAACGCCAGCGAGATGCACAGGCCGTAGATCAGACAGAGAAGCAACCCCTTGTGCGGATGAGCCACCCGCCCCAGCGCCACCTGACTTCGACTCAGGCCCAAACCGATCACGCAGGACAGAATCGCAGCGATAACCAGTCCCTGCACCCAGTTCAACGCTTCATGAAAGGCCAGAAAACCCCAGAGACAGATCAGCAGGGTATTGAAGGTGGTCATGAAGGCAATGGTCAGGCCCACCGGCAGAAAGCGAAAGGCACGTGCGTTGCACCAGGCGCCGAGGGCCGCCAGCCCCGCCGCCAACACAATCGTCCCGGCATAGTGCGGGAGACGGACAAAGGCTTCGGCAGGCACGAACGCCAGCAGCGGCAACATTACCAGCGCCAGACAGAGACCCCGAACCGTAATCGCCTCCTGTGAATCGAGGCGACGATAAAGCCCGGCCATCAGGGTGCCTTGCAGGGAATAGGCCAGCATCGAAACTAAGCATAAGGCAAAAAACATCGGATGGATCCATTTCGGCAAAAAAAGTTTGTCATCTATTCCTCTTTTGCGTGCCTGTTGCAATGAGAAAGGGCGGATTTGATGGGGACCGTCTACGGTGCATGATCCATGCTTTTTTTATTTTTCCAACCATTGGAAACTTTTCGTGCGGTTTTTCCAATCATTGGAAAAAGTGGCGGGGGAATCTTTTTGGCGACGGGGTCCTGCACGGCAAGGACACCACGCGCAACGGCATCATTTAAGACTGACAGCCTGCGCCGCGACACACGGTTATTCCGTCTATCTGTTCCATTCGATCAACCAAGGAGAAACAGCCCTGCCACGCCGCCTGCCAAAATCACAAACACCGGATGCAGGCGTCCCTCAAAGAGCAGCAGCAGCAGAAAAGCGGTCAGCCCGATGGCCAGTTCGAGCAGATTGTGGATGGCCATGGAACCATAAGACCACGTCGCATAAAGAATCAGACTCAACACGCCGATCTGAACCCCTTCGCGAATTTGGCGCACGTGCGGATTCCGACTGATGCGTTCCATGAAAGGGGCCACCAGTATCATGATCAGAATGCAGGGAAGAACCACCGCCAGCGTAGCCGTGGCCGCCCCCGCAAAACCGGCAATACGGAACCCGGTGAACGTCGCGGCATTCACGGCAATAGGGCCCGGCGTCATCTGGGCAATGGCCAGCAGCGAGGCCATTTCATCGAATGCCAGCCACTGATGCCGGTTGACAATGGCATGCTGGATCAGCGGAATCGTCACCATCCCGCCGCCGTATGCGCCCACCCCGATCAGCGCAAAACTCTTAAATAACTGCCAAAGCATTTGCATAAAACATCCCGTTGAACACCGTCACCGCCTTCACGCCGTCCCCTGCTCCGCCTCCACCCGCTTTGCCCGCCCACCTGCAACACACAGAAAATATCCGAGAATGCCGGCCGCCACCACCGCCCAAACGGGATGGATACCGGGCACCAGCGCCACCCCCAACGCCGCCAGACAGACCAGCCCATTACGCCAGGACCGAAGCCGACGACGCCCGAACACATAGCCCGCAAACGCCAACTGACCCGCCACTGCAATGGCGCACCCCCGCAGAAAAGCAGCCACCATCGGATGCCTGAACCAGGGTAGTGCAAAAAGCGCAATCAGCAGAATGACGAAAAAGGACGGCAGAATGGTGCCGATGATGGCCACCGCCGAACCGGCTTTCCCGTGCAGCCGACGCCCCTGCAAATACGCCATGTTCACCGCAATGACCCCCGGAACCAGCGTGGCCAGAGAAAAGGCGTCCAGAAACTCATGGTCATCCAACCACTTGCGCTTGAGAACCAGCTCGTGGCGCATCACCGTCGCCATAGCCAGCCCGCCCCCCACCGTGAGCAGTCCAATGCGGAAAAAAGTGAAAAAAATGGAGAGGCATCCCACCTCTTCGACGGCCGGTTCCGGGTCCGACGGTATTTTCCCCTGTTCCGCTGAAATCATGAATTGTTTTTAACAGAAGGATGCGAAGGGCGCGAAGATTATTTGATCGGAGTTAAACAGCCATGCGCGAGGGGCTCTCTGAAGGCATGATTTGATTGACCGCCCGTCTCCGGTACGCTACAAAAAACGTATGGTACTTAAACGAGATACACGGACCCCGGAACAGCAGGCACGCGACCTGGCGGCCCTGTGCCGCGAACGCGACAAACGAGAGAACAGTTATCGGGGGCGTGCCCTCAGCCACTTCCCTCACCTCTGTGCGCGGTGCGGGCGCGGATTCGCCGGACGCAATCTTTCCGAATTGA
>JAQVYB010000157.1 GCA_028708815.1 Kiritimatiellia bacterium
TGGAAAGTGGTTTTCCTTCAGGCCGGATACCGGGGAGATCAAATATGGAATGGCTAAGGGAAAAGACTCCACGATATTCACAGAGCCTTTATTTTCCTTGGATAATGCCAGTGTGGATGATTTCAAGTTTTCCAGTCTATGCTATGGGGACGGGAAGTTGTTTTTTGTGGGATGCAAGCAAGGTACATCGGGCAAAGCAGTAACCGAAAAAAAACTCTATGCGGTTAATGTGGCAACAAAAACGGTCGCGTGGACAAAAAACTTTACGTATGCTGCTCATCATGCCACTCCGGCATATGCCAATGGAGTTGTGTATTTGAACGCCAATGATTGTTACATGGCCGTGAACGCGATAACCGGTGAAACCCTGTGGCAATCTGGGGTAGTTGGCCGTTCTCCATTTGCGCCGTATATTAACGATGGATGGGTTGTTTTCTCGGGACCGTTAGTAGTAAACGGGCCAGGGGAGATATATGCCTATCGAACCGATCCCATTCCGGGGACGGAAGCAATAACCAATGACTCCGAAGCAAACGTGATCCTGCGTCTGATAGATGCCCCCTCGTTGGTGCATCCCTTCGGCGATAAAGCCTATGCCATTTCAGTGGCCTGCGATTCGGTGGGTCGTTCGAATCTTAAACTGAAGCTGGATTTTATGGAGGACGGTGACAATGGTGATGGCACGCCCAATGAAATTTATCAGGAACTGGAAACCAATGTCCTGAGAAATGCAGAAACCTATTCTTTCTGGATGTGGATACCGGATGCGAATCCGGCGGATTCCGATTACATCTCATCCTTGGAGGGTGGAAAATATCAGTTCAAAGCCTATTTAATCGATACGCAGGGGATGGTCGTCGCGGAAACCCCCGCCCAGCCCGTGCAGTTGAACTGGGGTGTGAAGCCGACCGCTGATTTGCCGCTGACTATTGAAAAAGGCGGCCAGGTCAGTATCCCGGTCGAGTGGGAAAATATGTATGGCTTGAGCTGGGAAAACACGCCGCTGAGCCGCTTGGACGATTTCCCGGACCGCGTCGCGGTATTCCGCTCTTCCAAGACCGAAGAGCGTTATCCCGGACAGTTCGAGCGGGTGAATCAAGTCGCGAACTGGTTGGAATCCATGGGCTATGAAAATGGCAATCCCCTGGATATTATGTTCCGGAATGTGTGTGTCAGCGAAGCGACCATTACGACCTCGTTTGAATTTGCGGCGAAGGATGCCGATTTCAAGGAGAATGGACAGGAGGAGGGTGGGAACTGGAATCTCTGGGCCAACGGGGTGCTCTCAAAATCACTTAAGATCGAACACGACGGGGTCTATGAAATTACGGTGAACGCCTACGGTTCGCCGTGCGACGGCGACTATCCGCTCATGCGGATCGAATGGGATGATCGTCACATGTCGACCTTTAAAGTGAAATCCTCGACCCTTCAACCCTATACGGTGCGACTGAATCTATCACGCGGGACGCATAAAATAGGCTTCCGCTTCATTAATGATGTTTGCAATCCGCCCGCCGATCGGAATTTGTACCTGGGCACGGCAAGTGTGGTCTTGAAGGAAAATGCTGGAGAGCTTTTCCATTTCGAGGCGGAAGACATGGATTCAGAGGATTGTGTTCAAACGATCGATGGGAAAAAGACGGACACGGAGAATCAGATATTCAGATCGTCCCGTTTAACCTGCATGATTCCTGTCTGTAAGGATGACACTTATAAAGCGGTTATAAGAATAAGAAATTCACTGTCAGAAAAATGGTGGCGTATTTCGTCGAGCAAACCGGCCACGGTTGCCGCACAGATAGATAATGCGACGATAAGTAGTGTTGAAATAAAGGATGTATTCGAATTTGCGGAACGGGAATTTACGTTCCATTTATCAGCAGGCGAGCATTCCATTTGCATTAACGAGAATCCGGAGAATACCTGGATCGTCAATGGAAGCTGGGAAGTGGACGACATACAGATCTCACGGGTTACGGGTTACGAACCGCAATCCATCCACTTGGAAGCCGAAACGCTGTCCGAATATACGTTGGAAGATGATTATACGAATCCCCAGGATGAACCGTATGCGGCCGGCGATGTGTATCTGGATGGTTCGGTGGATTATGATATCGTCTTCCGGGCGCGTGGAATATATGATGAGGGACTTTGGGGAGAAGGCTCCGATGAAACCGGTTGGCCTCTGATGAAATCTACCTTGGGCAGCCTGGAGCTTGGGACTTTTGAAGTGGCGTCCACCAACTGGTTTGAATACTCGGCGCCTGTCAGCAATTTGTCTCCCGGAACATACAGACTGTGTGCAGAATTTACCAATCCGCTCCGACGAGGAGATCGGAAATTGTATCTCGACTGGATAGAATTCCGCCCCCGGAACTGGACGAATGAAGCGGACAATGGAGAGCCTCTGGAGGAAATCCCCTATGTGGTTTATGATCAGGAGACCGATTGGACGCGTGCAGCGGGGTGTGCGAACTGGGGCTTCAGCAATGGTGTGTGGCGGGCTTCGCGCATCGGGAACAGTGACAACATCCTGATGGCCGGCGGCGGCGCCTGGGATCGTTATACGGTATCGGCGGATGTGTGGTACAACGCGCAGGATAAGTATGAAAGCACGGCGGAATTGTATACTCGCTATCTGGACCGGACCAATTTCGTGAAAGTGGGCTTCTGTAATTTCTACGGTTTGTGGCGTGTCAAATATACGGTGGTTACCAATGGCTACACCGCGCAAACCGGCTGGGTGTGCGATTTCGACAAGGACAGCGCGATAACCACAGGACGTTGGTACAACCTGAAGGTAGATGTTCAGTCGGGGACCTACCAAGTGTTTGTGGACGACCAGGAAGTCGGCGGTTTTACCGATGATCATTTAGCCTATGGACAGGTCGGTGTTGGCAGCAGTGCGTCGCAACTCGGAATATGGGAGCCGGCGAAGGGGTATTATTTCATTGATGATGATGAATACAGTAGTTGGGCGCCCGAGGGGGAAGCGCAAAACCGAATCTATCCGTTGAATCTGGATTACGGGTATTTGCAGACGTTCTTCCCGACGTTGATTCTGCCGGGAACCTATGTGATGAGCGACGCGGAGGTATCGAACGTAGTCACCTGGTTCAGCACGGGCATGCGCAGTCTGATTGCGACGGATGGTGGTGTGGGTGCTGTGGATGAAGGTGGAATCCATCGGACGGGGCGTCTGGAGGAATTGTTCGGGGCCCGTTCGGATTATCCCGAATCTGTCACTAATCTCATTGCATTGAACGTAAATGGCGAAGATCATTATGTGACGCTGGATTACGAAGCCGGGGATTCATTGGTAGTGGGAGGAACGGGATACAATTGGACGCCGGAAGATGGAACGCCCCTGGCGGACGTAGAAGCACAGGATGGCACTACGTATCCGGCCATGCTGGTGAATGTCTATACCAATGCGGGGGATCTCGAAGCGCCGAAGAAAACGGTCTGTTTTAACTTTGCTGCCGATACGTACGGGCAGTTAACGAACAGTTGTTCCCTGCTGGCGCAACGCGCATTCGAGTGGTCGCGCGGGCAGGCGATCAAGGTGCGTCTGGAACTGAAATACTGCAAGAATCCGGACGATCCGGCGAACGATTACTGCCTGCTGTCGACCGATGCCTGGGTGCTGGGCGGAAGCGGAACGACGACCCTGGTGATGGATATTCCCGAGAAGGGCATTATGACCGGTACGAATCTGTACTGGGTGATGTATACCTATCCGGCCGATGCCACCAATGCGTGGACCGAGCATACCGGATTCTACAGCTCACAGAACGATGAAGGAACGAGCGGCATGGTGACGCTGGCGGGCAGGGGCCTGCAGTTGCTGGGCGCGCCGCTGTATGTCTATGCGGGACGAGCCTGGGATATGTGGGCTGCTTACAATACCACCGGCAGTACGATGAAAGTAACCTTCGGCGTGAAGGAGTCCGGCGATCTGAATGTGAAGGACACCTTCTCGGACGGCAATCTGGATGGGTGGAATGCCTCGGTGTCCGGACGGTTCACCGTAATCAACGGCGAGCTGCGCATGGCGGCGTCGGCGAACAACAGCCAGCCGTATATCGCGCTTCCGGATGTTGATCTCACCAACCGGAACATTACGCTGGAATATGATGCCAGCTTTGATGTCGGCGTACAGGGCGGCGGTGTGTATTACCGCGGTTACCTGCTGAACATCAATACCAACGGGATCTGGTGGACCAACTATAATTCAACGGGGCAGGCGACGGGCGATCACCCCTTTGAACATCCTAACTACGTTTCTTCGATAACACCAGGGCTCTCATATCATGTGGTCGTACATATCCGGGGAGCGGAATCGGGCATGCACAGCGATGTATATATCAATGATCACCCCAAAATGCTGGACGAACCGCTTCCGGGCAGTGCGTTCGACGATACGGCCATTGGATTCACGGCACCGTATGCCGGCAACTATGTGTGGATCGATAATGTGCGGCTGACCGATGAAAAATACAGTTATGCGCACGAAATCGTCAATGGCGAACGGATGCCGACCAATGAAACGGATGTGACGTTCTGGGGTTGGGTTCCGGATTATGATCCGGCCTGGTCGCAATACACCGGATCGGAGACTGGACGTTTATATAACTGGTATGTGGATGTGCAGGATGATGAATCCTTATCCGACGAGTTCGTGGATGACGTGGAAATCTATTTCTCCCCACGGCTAATGACGGAACGAAGTGATTTCCCGACGAACATCACAAGCGGAACAACGGTAACGGTTCCGGTGGAGTGGAGTGGACTGAGCACTAATGAACTACCGGCGAGCGTATGTGTGTCAATCGTTCAAGTGGACGGTGAGGGTCGCCGAATCGGAACAAATTTCCAGTCCATAACAAAAAGTGCCGGGACTATGAATGTCGAGGTAAACATCGCGGACGAGGCCCCCGAAGCCAGCAATTACATGTGGCAGGCTTGTATATTCCACGCCAATGAAAACGTGTCTTCCTGGGACGTAGCTGCAAGCCCAAATCTATGTATCGGCGCGGATGATACCTATCGATACGGAACCAAACCGAATTCTGATAAGGGTTATCCGCTCGAACCGGAGGTGTCTATCACGGTTCACCCCAAGTCGATTAATTCGAGTGCCGTGTATACTGAAGGCGAAACGCCGGAGGGGACCCAGATATCGAAGAGTCCGGCGGTCGTTGAAGGTTATGTGGATGAGAGTTCTTCGGGCACGTCCACCTGCCTGCGGATTGTTCTCGGTGGGACCAACGAGGCCGTATCCGGGGAGGACGCGTTGTCGCTATCCTGGGGTATCTATTATACCAATGGGCCTGCGAATCTGAGCGGTATGCGGTATCTGGCGTTTTCAATCTGTGCGGCGGAGCCCTCGGTGAAGATCGAAATCGAAGCGCAGAAGGGAACCCGGAAGACGATGTCTCTGGGGGATATGGGCTGGGATCCGGACGATTCCGGGGAGTGGCAGGATATTGCTGTTCCGCTTTCCTCCTTTGGTTTCGCGCGGGTGCCTTCCTCGGTTTACTCGCCGTTTTCCGCGACGGTCACGCTGCCGGATCGCTATGACATGGATACGGTGGACGGGGAGACGATCTGGGTGGCCTGCTCGCAGGGAATTGTGCTTAAATCGACCGATAGCGGGGTCACCTGGAAGGCGCAGTGCATTGATAAATCGCAGCCTTCGCTGATTGTGGTGAGCTTTGTGGATGCGGATCACGGTTGGTGCGGGTCGTCGCTGGGATATATGTATCAGACGGAAGACGGCGGCGTTACCTGGACCCGGCTGTCGAAACGATTCCGTGTGTTGTCGCAGATGCAGTTTGTGAATATGAATGTGGGATATGTCGCCGATTCACGGGGATTCTATCGGACGGAAGACGGCGGTTCTCATTGGAATGAGATAGCGGATCCGGAGATGGCGCTGAAAAAGATCTTCTTCCTGGATGAACAGACCGGTTGGGCCTGCGGATCCGGCGGGGTGAAACGGACGGATGACGGCGGCGAGTCCTGGATCACACAATTGCAGACGGAGGAAACGGGTATTGTGGATATCGCGATGGTCTCGGAATTCATCGGCTATTGCACGGATCGGAGTGCGATTTATGCGACGGAGGATGGCGGCGCAACCTGGCAGGCGGTGAGCGCACCTGCGGAATCGTTCCTGCCGGAGTGTCTGGCGTGGAGCGATGCGCAGCACGGGGTGGTCGGCGGTTATGATTCCACCGGCGTTCTTCAGACGTATCAGACCGGAGACGGTGGTCAGTCCTGGGCGGCGGATCATACGATGGGTACGGGGAACTGCTATGATGGCTATCTGCTGTATGATCTTATCCTGTCCGGGAGTAATGGAATGGTGGCGGGCGCCAACGGTCAGCTTTATCGGTCCTCGGGTTCCGATGAAGGGGGCCTTATCTGGGTCGATGCCTTCCCGGCGTGTCGCGAGTTGCTGCTGAAAAACATCCGCTGGACGAACTAAGGAGAAGCCGCCATGCCGACGAACGTTTATTCATCGGGAACAGAGGGAATGAAGCGCCTGTTGGTCTGTGGATGCCTGCTGCTTCTTTGTCCGGTGGGATGGGCGGATACCCACTATGTGAATATTGAAGGTACGCTCTCGACGTATCCGTATACCTCGTGGATGACGGCGGCGAATACCATTCAGGAGGGCGTCGATGCGGCGTCATCCGGCGATACCGTGATGGTATATGACGGGGTCTACGAGGTCGGTGGTGCGGCGGCCATCGGCGATTCGCTGAGCAACCGGGTTTGCATTACGAAGGGCATCACCGTGATGAGTCTGAACGGACCTGAAGTGACCATCATTCGGGGGGCGGGCAGTCTGGCAAGCAATGCGGTTCGCTGTGTGCTGCTGGACGGCGGTGCAGTGCTCTCCGGTTTTACCCTGACGGACGGCGCCACCTTGCCCGCCGTTGATGAGTGGGAACGGGATCGTGCCGGCGGCGGCGTATTGGCTGTGGATGGTTCGGTGACGAACTGTATCCTTGTGGACAATTCGGCGGGATATGGCGGAGGAGCGAGTGGCGGCGCGTTGCTGAATTGCGTTGTGTCCGGGAACAGCGCGCAGTTTGGCGGTGGAGCCATATACAGCACCTTGTCCGAATGTTACGTGGCGGAGAACTCGGCGGATTTCGGCGGAGCCGTTTATGAGAGCGAGGTCGTGGCTTCCGAGGTGGCGAATAATACGGCTTCCACCGATGGCGGGGGAGCATACGGCGGCGCGTTGTATGGCTGTCAGATCAGCGGGAATGAGGCAGGGTCCTATGGTGGGGGGACCGCCTTTTCGGTGCTGGACCGTTGTGCGGTATCCGATAATCTGGCTGCTTACGGAGGAGGCTCTTACGAGGGCGGGATCAGTAATTCGTTGATTTGTTATAATCTGGCTGCGGAAGGCGGCGGATGTAATGGTACTTATCTGCAAAACTGTACGGTGGTGCAGAATGATGCCTCCGATGAAGCCGGCGGGGTCTATGAAGGAACCCTGATCAACTGCATTGTCTATGACAATTATTCCGGTGCTTCAGACGGACATAATTACTACGGGGCATCCATGAGTTACTCCTGCACGGAACCGGCCCTGGCCGGAGCCGGGAATATTTCCGCTGCACCGGGTTTTGAGGATGGCGACAACGGGGATTTCCACCTAGCCATTGATTCACCCTGTATCGATGTGGGAGATGATGCCTCCGTCACCGATGAATACGATCTGGATGGGAACGTGCGGATTCAGGGGGATGCCGTGGATATGGGGGCCTATGAATACCGATATTGTCAGATTTATGCTTCCGCCACGGAATACGGGACGATTGATCCGTCGGGAGACGTCTATGTACGGTCTGGCGCTTCGCAGACGTTTTCGATGACTCCGAAGACGTACGGCGTAATGGAAACCCTGGAGGTGAATGGGGAGTTTCAGGAACCGGTTGAAGAGTTTGTTTGGGAATCGATTACGGAGGATGGATATATCTCCGCGGGCTTTGTGGTGGATGGTTCGCTGGAGCGGATTCATTATGTATGGACCAACAGTCCCTCTCCGGAATTTCCGTATGCCTCCTGGGATACGGCGGCGCATGTAATACAGGATGCGGCGGATGCGGCCTGGGACGGTGCGACGGTGCTGGTGACCAATGGGGTTTACAATACGGGAGGCGCCCGTATGGAAGATCATGAACTGTTCAGCCGTGTTTGCGTGACAAGTCGCATTGAGATGCGGAGCGTCAACGGTCCTGAAGTAACAATTATTGAAGGAGAAGGTCCGTTGGGCAGCAATGCGGTTCGCGGCGTATTTCTGGTGGATGGATCGCTGCTTTCCGGGTTTACGGTCAGAAATGGATACACCATGATCGGGGAGACTGGTTCCGGGCATGATCTGTGTGGCGGCGGTATTTTGAGTTATGCCGGAACGGTTGATCATTGCATTCTGAAGGATAATACGGCGAATGATCTCGGTGGCGGCATGTATATGTGGGATGCCCTTGTTCAGGACAGCATCTTTGAAGGGAACGAGGCGGGAGAGGGCGGCGGGTTGTTTGGTGATGGATCAGACACGAATAAGTTGTTTATTGATGGAGTGGCCACGAATTGCTGTTTCTATAATAACACGGCACGGTATGCGGGTGGCGGGGTTTCTTTTGTCGC
>JAQVYB010000158.1 GCA_028708815.1 Kiritimatiellia bacterium
ATGAGGTGGAACGCAGCTTGGCGGATTTCGGGGTGTTTCTCTTAAAGGAGCAGTTGGTTCCGGAAAATCACGTATCCTTTATGGTGCGATGGGTCCGGCAATTTTTTGGTGTGAGCAAGCATGCCACTGATAAGTCGCTGGAGGATCAGCTGCAGGGTTTTTTGGAGCAGTTGGAGGCCGGTGGAAAGGTTACGGATTGGCAGTTGCGGCAGGCCGAGCAGTCGATTCGCCTTTATTATGTGAATTTTCGCAAGGTGACGGACTGGGGCGGGGCGAAGGATGGTGGTTTGATTCGGGATGAGGAGGGCCGGGTGGATGAGGCGGCGGCGATGGTGCGGTTGGTCGAGCGGTTGCGGGTGAAGCATTATTCGTATCGCACGGAGCAGACCTATGTGGATTGGGTTCGGCGGTTT
This sequence comes from Kiritimatiellia bacterium, assembly GCA_028708815.1. Lineage (GTDB taxonomy): Bacteria > Verrucomicrobiota > Kiritimatiellia > RZYC01 > RZYC01 > JAQVYB01. The sequence goes on from JAQVYB010000158.1 coordinate 414, forward strand.
TTTGAGTATGCCCGAGGGGTGAGTGATGCGGATGGGCCTCCGGTGGTTCAGCCGGAAACGGCGCGTAATTTTTTAGCGCATCTGGCGTTGAAGAGGCAGGTTTCGGCGTCGACGCAAAATCAGGCGTTGAGTGCGCTTCTCTATTTATTCCGGGAAGTGCTTGGGTTGGATTTGGGGGATGTGGAAATGGGTGTGAGGGCGCGCAAAGGGACACGGTTGCCGACGGTGCTGAGTGTTCCGGAGACATGCAGCCTGTTGGACCAGATGTCGGGAACGCTACGTCTGATGGCGGAGGTGATTTACGGGGGCGGGCTGCGGGTTTCGGAGTGTTGTCGGTTGCGCGTGAAGGATTTGGATTTTGACAACAGTCTGATTTTTGTGCGTGCGGGGAAGGGTAACAAGGATCGGTCTACGTTGATGGCGGAATCGGTGAAGCCGCTTTTGAAAGCGCATTTGGAGCGGATTCGCAAGCTGTATGATCAGGATCGGGCATCCAACGTGGCGGGGGTGATGCTTCCGGATGCGCTGAGCCGGAAGTATCCGAATGCGGGAACGGAGTGGGGTTGGTTCTGGGTGTTTCCCGGCCGGCAGCTTTCGAACGATCCGCGGGCGAATGTGGTGCGGAGGCATCATGCGGTGGATGGGTCGATTCAGCGTGCGGTGAAGGATGCGGCACGTAAGGCGGAGTTGGATAAGCCGGTGTCGGTGCATACATTGCGCCACAGTTTTGCCACGCATTTACTGCTGAACGGGGTGGATATTCGGCAGATTCAGGAGTATCTGGGGCATGCGAAAGTGGAAACGACGATGATTTATACGCACGTGGTGAAGGATTTGAGAAATCCGGCACGCAGTCCGCTGGATATTATGCGGGAGAGCAGAGAAACGCGCCCGACGTAATCTATACCGGGGACCCCTTCGTTGCTTTCTTATTCGTTGGAATATATTTCTTCACTCGCGGCTGAAACCGGAACCCTCTTGCTTTCCGGCGTTCCCGATTGCGCGGGAACTTTTTCTCGCCTTTTTTCCAATCATTGGAAAAGATGCGCGCATGAAAGCAGTCTTTCTTGGAACGGGAACTTCGCACGGGGTGCCGATGATCGGGTGCGGGTGCGCGGTGTGTACTTCGTCGAATCCGAAAAACAAGCGGCGGCGGGCGAGTTTGTATCTGAGCACGGAGTCGACGCATGTGATTGTGGATACCTGTCCTGATTTTCGTGAGCAGGTGCTGACGTTTCAGGTTCGCCGAGTGGATGCGGTGCTGCTTACGCATTCGCACGCGGATCATGTGTTTGGTTTTGATGATCTGCGCTGTTTTTATGCGATGCAGGGCGCGCCGATTGATGTGTTCGGTTCACGGGCCACGCTGGATTTCATGAACCGCACCTTCGCCTATGTACACCAGGATCATTTGCCGGGGGCGTCGGTCCTGCGCGCGAATTTTCGGGAGGTGACGGAGCCTTTTCAGGTGGGCGACACGAGGGTGACGCCGCTGCCGGTGCGGCACGGGACCTGGACCGTCTACGGCTATTTGGTGGAATCCGGCGGCAGGCGCATCGGATATGTGCCGGATTGCAATGAGATGCCGGATACCGTGATTGAGCGCCTGAAGGGGATCGAGGTGATGGTGCTCGACGGCCTGCGCCACCGCCCGCATCCCTCGCATTTTGCGGTGGAGGAGGCCGTGCAGGTGCTTCAAAAAATCAATGCCGGGCGCAGTTATCTGACGCATATCTGCCACGAAATCGACCACGAGGAAACGGGCGCCCGCCTGCCCGAAGGCATTGAATTGGCGTATGACGGATTGACGATCTCCCCCTGAACAGGCACCATCTGCCGCAAACAACGAAATTCCCGATCAGGGACAATAACTTTCTTTCAACAGTGGAGCACTCACATGGAAATCTGGTTAAGCGGGTGGATGAGTGAAGCGTCGTTGCCGGTTCTGCTTCTTCTTGTGGCGGCCATGATTTACACGCTCGGGAAGGGGGCGGACTGGCTGGTTCAGGAGGCGGTGACGCTCTCGCACAAGTGGCACGTACCCAAGGCACTGATCGGCGCCACGGTGGTGAGTCTGGGCACAACGCTTCCCGAAATGGCCGTCTCGGTGCTGGCGGCACTCAGGGGCAATCCGGATTTGGCGATGGGCAATGCCGTGGGTTCAATTATTTGTGATACGGGGCTGATTCTGGGCCTGGCGGCCATACTCTCCCCCCTGCCGCTGGTCCGCAGCGTGGTGAATCGGCAGGGCTGGATTCAACCGGCGGCGGCACTGCTGCTCGTGGCGCTGGCTTTTCCCTTTGCAGCACCGGCGACGGCCTGGACGGAGGGCGGACACCTCGCGCGGGGCGTGGGATTTTTCCTGCTGTTCCTGCTGGCGGCCTATCTCATCGCTTCGGTTATCTGGGCGCGACGTGACGGACGGGACGATCCGACGGGTGAGGTGACCCTGGATGAACACGGCACCGGGTTTGTCCTGTTGAAACTGACCTGCGGCATTGCGCTGGTCGTCCTTTCTTCGAAGGTTCTGATTCCCGCCGTGGAGGCGTTGGCGGTTCGGCTCGGTATTCCTCAAACGGTGATTGCGGCCACGTTGGTGGCATTCGGCACCTCGCTGCCGGAACTGGTGACCTGCCTGACGGCAGTACGCCGCGGACACGGCGAAATCGCGGTAGGCAATGTGATCGGTGCAGATATTCTGAATGTCCTGTTTGTACTGGGCGCGGCGGCCGGCGCCACGCCGGGTGGGCTGGCCGTGCCGGCCTTGTTCTTCCAACTCTATTTCCCGACAATGCTTTTCATTCTGGTGGTATTCCGTGTGGGCGTGGCCTTCAGCGGCGACCGCCTGAAACGACCTTTCGGCTTCATTCTGCTGGCGACCTATCTGGTCATTACGGTCATCAGCTATCGCTGACCGGCGGGTCGTCGGCCTTTGGGGCCGCGCGGGGATCCCGGATTGAAAAAAACGAGAAAGGCATAGAGAATCGAGATGAGTTTCATGTATTTCGACACGCACGTGCATCTGGATGAGTTCGAGGCGGAGGAATCAACCGAGGCCGTTATCGCCCGGGCGCAGGAGGCGGGGGTGAACCGCATGTTGGCGATGGGGGGAAATCCCGAAGCCAACCGTCTGGCCGTCGAGCTGGCGGGACGCTATCCGGGAATTCTGTATGCGGCTGTCGGATTGGATCGCGATCAGGCGTCGCATTCGCCCGACCTTGCGGATTCAGCATCGCTCGCGGGATCATCCGGCGTGCGGGCCATCGGAGAAATCGGTTTGGATTACCACTATCATCCGGAGACGGTCGCCGCGCAGCGGAAACTCTTTGAAGCGATGCTCGAGCTGGCCCGGAAATGCGGGTTGCCCGTAATGATACACAGCCGCGAAGCCGAGGAGGATACGCTCGCCCTGCTGCGGGCCTATGCCCAAACACTGTCCGACCCCTCGCGGGCGGGCGCGCTGCATTGTTTCACCGGCAGCCGCCGGATGGCGAAGGCTCTGTTGGACCTCGGCTTTTACATCAGTTTCAGCGGAATACTCACCTTCCCTCGGGCCATCGAATTGCAGGAGGTCTCCAATTATGTCCCCGAGGACCGCCTCCTGATTGAAACCGATTGTCCCTACCTGGCCCCTGTGCCCCATCGCGGCAAGCGCAACGAACCGGCATATGTCATCCGCGTGGCTGAAAAGCTCGCCGAACTGCGCGGAAAAACCAGGGAAGAAATGGCTCGAATCACCACTGCAAATGCCTGCACCCTGCTCAACATTGAATAAAACCGTCAACGGATGACATCCAACCGCATTGTTTGCGAGTATTTCAATTGCTTTCGAAAGAATGAAGTCCTATAGCTTGTTTTTCAAATGACGGGTGGGTTTTTTCTGAATTTTCTGTTGGTTGAAGGAGGCATTTCATGGATTCGCAGCATGACATCATGACGGTTGAAGAGGTGGCTGCTTATGTACGCGTTTCGGAGAGAACGGTTTATGAGTGGGCTCAGAAGGGGGATATCCCCTGCGGAAAACTGGGAGCCACATGGCGCTTCCGTAGGGAAGAGGTGGAAAATTGGCTCAATAAGCGCCTGAGTGGAAATACCGCGCAAGCGAAAAAAAAAGAGGGAACAGACCTGCTGAAGACCTTACTGAAGCCGGAAAACATCCTGATTTTAGAAAAAGCGACGAAAACGGAGATGCTGGACCGCCTGCTGGATGTCCTTTGCGGGCTGCCGGAGGTACAGAATCCGGCAGAGCTGCGGCGGGGCATCTATCATCGTGAAGAATTGATGAGCACGGGGATTGGGCAGGGGCTGGGCATTCCGCATGTGCGCATTGATTCGGTGAAGAATGTGGTGGTGGCCATGGGCGTGTCGCGTGAGCCGATTCAGGATTATGTGGCCCTGGATGAAGAACCGGTGCAACTGGTGTTCATGATTGCGGCCGCCAAACACCAGCACGCCGATCATATCCGCCTGCTCTCGTCCATCAGTTTTCGCTTCAAGGACGCCGCCCTGCGCGATGCGGTTCTCGATGCGGCGGATCCTGCGGAAGTCCATCAACGCATTATGCGGTCCTGATAAACGGGATGACTGAAAAGGAGCGCGATTATGCCTCACGATATTCATTTGGGCGTTTTATTCATTCTGGGCGTTGGAGTATTCGGGGGGATTCTTGGCGCCTGGTTATCGCAGCGCATCCGCTTCCCGCAGGTGGTGGGCTATATCGTGATCGGCCTGCTGATCGGGGAGAGCGGTTTTCAGCTTGTGCGGACCAGTGACATCGAGGCGCTGCGCCCGTTTAACATGTTTGCCCTGGGCATTATCGGGTTCCTCGTGGGGGGCGAACTCCACATTGATGCGTTCAAAAAATACGCACGACAGTTTACGGCCATTCTGATCGGTGAGGGCGTCGGAGCTTTTCTGATTGTCGGCGCGGCTTCGTACGCCGTGCTGTATGTGGTCTCTCGCAACCCGGTGCTGGCGCTGGCCGGCTCGGTGGTTTTCGGCGCGATTGCATCGGCCACCGATCCGGCCTCCACGATGGATGTGCTGTGGGAATACCGTTCGCGCGGGGTCCTGACCACGTCCCTGACCGCGATTGTGGCGCTGGACGATGCACTGGCCATGGCACTGTACGGCATTGGCACGAGCGTGGCGTATGTGCTGGTGAGCGATACCGGAGGAACCATTGCCGGCGGGCTCCTGAAAATCGTAATAGAGCTGGGTGGATCGCTGTTGATTGGCGCGGTGTTTGCCGGGGTATTGATGCTCCTGCTGCGCTGGTTATATCAGCCGGAGAAATGCCTGGCCATGTCGATCGGCCTTATCCTGCTGCTGATCAGTTTCACCCTGGCGCTGGATATGGACGTTATTCTGGCGGCCATGATTCTCGGATTCATTCTAGCCAACTTCGCGCCGCGCAGAAGCCGTCAACTCTTCGAAATGATGCGCGGCTTTTCGGTGCCGATTTACGTTCTCTTTTTCGTTCTCGTCGGGGCGCGTCTCTCTCTGGCCAACATGCCCGTCTGGCTGATCGTGCTGGTTGCGCTCTATGTGATCGGGCGCAGTGCCGGCAAGATGGCGGGGGCCTGGTACGGGGCGAAGATCACAAAAAGCGAAGACGTGGTCCGCAAATATCTCGGTATGGGGCTCTTTGCTCAGGGCGGCGTGGCTGTCGGTCTTTCCATTATGGCCAGCCAGCATCTGAACGGCATTGCGCTGACCGAGGGATTTACCCTGGGAGATGCCATTATTTTCGCTGTGACCGCCACCACTCTCGTGGTTCAACTCGCCGGCCCCCCCATGGTGAAACTGGCCATCAAGCTGGCCGGTGAAAACGGACGCAACATCACGGAAGAGGACATCATCGAACAATGGCAGGTCAAACACGTGATGATGACAGACGTGGTGAAAATCTCCGAGGACATGACCGTTGAACAGATTGTGAGACTCTTCGTGGCCCATGATTATCTGGCCTATCCCGTGGTCAATAACGAGGGAAGTATTGTCGGCATGGTTTCGCTGAATGCACTCAAAGCGGTGATGGATGATCAGGCCGCCTGGCAATGGTTGCTCGCGTCCGATGTAATGGAGCAGCCCATGGATTGCATCTCCGAAGAGCTGCGTCTGCAGGAAGCCCTCGGACGAATGCAGCAGCTCAACATCCACCACATACCCGTGGTCGGCGACAAAAAGACCATGCAGCCGATCGGTATTCTTGACCTGACCCATGCCCGAAAGAAAATCGGGGATGAACTGATTCTGCGCCAACAACCCGCACCGCAAAAAGCCTTCGCTTAACAGTCAACGGATTTCACCCGTTCACAAATCAGTTTCTCTCCTCAAACGCATCCAATTGTTGGCTGACATATTTCTGCCAGAAGGTATCGCGGGTGGATTTGAGCAGGCCCTTCCACTCCCGGCGGGCCTCCCGGGTTTTACCCTCTTCTTCCAGCAGACGCGCCTTCATGATAAACGCCGGGAAATAGCCGGGATCCACAATACCGGCCTGTTCAAACTTCATTTCCGCCGCAGGCAGATCGCCCTGTTCCCAGAGGGCCAACCCTTCCAGCACCATGTCGCGGGCGACCACCTGCACCGCGCTTTTCTCCAGGCCGAAACGAATCATCCACTTTCCGATTTCCGCCTCTCGCTCCACCGCCGTCAGGCGTGCGGGAATCGGGGTGGGTTCGGGCGTCGGGATGGGCGTCGGCTCAGGTGTAGGCTCAGGCGTGGGCGTGGGGGTCGGGGTCATCGTCGGCTTCGGAGTCGGGGTTTCGGTGGGTTCGGGGGTTGGTGTTTCCGTGGGTGTGGCCGTTGGCTTGGGCGTACGGGTTGGCTTGGGCGTGCGGGTGGCTTTGGGCGTGCGGGTGGGTTTCGGGGTCTTCGTGGACTTCGGTGACGCAGCAGGTTCGGGGGTCGCCTCCATCACAACAGGTATCCCGGCAGGTTCCACCGTCGCGATTGCAGCCGGAACTTCGTCCGGAGCAGGTTCAGGCATCGCCGTGGCAAGTGCCGTCGGCACAGCCTTGGGTTCAGGGGTCGGGGTGGGAACGGGCGTGGCCGTCGGCAGCAGCGTAGGAGTCGGCTGCACGGTAGGAGTCGGCGTGGGTTCGGGGGTTGGCGCCACGGTGGGTTCCTGCGTCGGCGTGACAAGGGGAAGAGGCGTGGGTTCCACGATCGGCTTATCCGGCTCTGTTTCGCCATCGATTCTGGCCAGTTGTTCATCAAAGAAAGAGCGTTTTGCTTCGACCTCCGGCCCTGCTGCCGTGGTGACCGGCACCTCATCCGGCACCCCGCTCCGGTCCGTATGCCACACCGAAACCACTGCCAGAAAAACAATTTCGAAAAGAATGACCAGTCCGATGGAGATAAAGGTGAGGGTCTGGATAGAGCCGATACGCCGGGCATGTTCGGCCACCCTTGTTTCGGCCTGCTGATAGACGATTACCGTCTTGCCGAGTTGAATACGGTCGCCGAAGGCCAGCCGAATCTCCTGCTGCGGAGTCTCGTTGACCAGCATTCGTGCCGAGGGCGAAAGGGCTTTGAGATAGGTCCCATCGCTGCGCCATTCAATGATGCAATGACGGGGCTCAATCTGCGGTTCCTGAATCTGAATGTGACAATTCGTGCCGCTGCCGATGACGACCGACCCTTTTTTAACGGTCAGCCGCCTCCCCTTGAGCTCCCCGGATTGAAACGTCAGTTTATACATGCGTAGATGCCTCGATCATCGAATCCCAGTTTCTAAAAGAAGACCGGACTTCTGCAAGCTTAGAATGCTTAAATTCCGGACTTGACCCCCGCACGCCGTTTGCGCACGATGCGGCGCATTATGACTTCACGAAAATACCCTCTCCCCATGGATGCGCTCGCTTCACTCTGCAAGCGACGCGGTTTTATTTTTCAAAGCTCCGAGATATACGGGGGCATCAACGGATTCTGGGACTACGGTCCGCTGGGCGTTGAGTTGAAGCGCAATGTTCGCGAGGCCTGGTGGAAGGCCATGGTAACGCACCGCGAAGACGTGGTCGGCCTGGATGCCTCCATCATCATGCATCCGCGCATCTGGGAGGCCTCCGGTCATCTCGCAGGCTTCACAGATCCAATGGTGGATTGCCGCGCCTGCAAAAAACGTTTTCGGGCCGACCAACTGTGCGAAGATGCG
>JAQVYB010000020.1 GCA_028708815.1 Kiritimatiellia bacterium
TAATAACTACCCGCGAAAGATACTCGACTACTGCACTCCAACAGAGCTCTACGAGACCTTCGCCAATGCCTAAAAATAATAAATCAAGAGACCATCAAACGCGAAACTTCACTTTACAATCTACCGGACAGCCATGCCATCACCACCACCTCAAGCTGGGACACCATTGTATGGAACGTCAGCGGTGCTACAGATTTCTATTTGTCATCACAAAATGAAACAGCTGGTTATTGCAAATTTTACTATTACGCCGATGTTCCCGTCGGAGGCACCCTGACGGTTGATGCAAAAGTATATATCCGGGATGAGGACCAAGTCGTAAATGCACGGATGGTCAGTGTTTCGATTCCCAATGCGGGCACACGTTATGTTACCCGACGAACGATCTATGCCACGGGAACCCCCATTGAGAATCCCATTGAAAATAAAAACAGCGGACGCTTTGTGCCTTATCAAAAGGTCCCGGCAACGGACCCGAGATATCAGACCGACAAATGGATATATATCAGTTCGACGGGATATGAATCCGATAGCGCATTATTGACCAATACTGTTGAGGGCGGCATATCGATCTACATTATCTCACGCCAGCAAATCGCGGCGGGCGACGAAGGGTTGAAAAAGTATGTGGACTATGAACCCAGCGATGTCATTTCAAAACCCAAGGGCTGTAACGGTTGTTCTGAAATGGGACTACCCGGCTATCGCATCAACATGCAATCGCGCGGACTCCTCGTGCAGGATACCCTCTTTGCCTACGAAGGACTGGGTCCCAAGGTCGACATCACCCTGTCGTATAACTCCGGCACCAACAGTCCATCCACCTCCTTTGGTAAAGGCTGGCGCATGAATATGGACCAATGGCTTTCCCTTATTGAGTCAGGGGTAAATGTTTTACAGGGTGACGGCGGAACCGAGTTCTTCCCCGTACCGCGTACAGACGCGTCCTCTGATCAGGTGATAATTACCAACGTCACCACCGGGCCCTATACCTACGCCGACCGCTTTGACCGCTCTGCCTCGGGCGATAAACTCATCTATTCCAACCAGTCGGGAAACACCTGGACCGTATTTCGCTCCGGGACCTATCTCAAAGAAATCTATTCGCGCGGTGCCCATGACAACAGCGTCACGCTGCCCATGGCACGCCTGGAGGACTGGAACGGAAACGCCATACGCATTGACCGGAACCCGAGTGGTGTTATTACGCAATTGGTCGATGCGGTTGGCCGCAAAACGCGCTTCCAGCTCAGTGTTTCCGGATACTGCACCAGCATCATCATGCCTAATGGAAAAACCGCTTCATTCGCCTACGATTCGTCGGGAAATCTCATACAAAGCACCGATCTGGCCGGCAATGTCACCGACTACGAATACCAATCACCCGGTGTCATGACCAGCATGTCCACCGAAGGGCGTGAATGGACGTTCAGCTGGACCACGGCGGACGGGTACCTTCGCGTAGACCAGGTGCGTAACCCCAACGGAGACACCGCCAACTATTCTGGAGGGGGCGGCATCGATGCAACGTCAACGGCGGAAGACTTTACGGGAAAGACTTTTGAATTCACCTCGGACGAATTACGAAAAAAAGGTTCCACCCGTCCCTATAGCCCCACCGTAAACGGCTACAACTACTTTGGTTTTCCGACCAATGTGGCCTCCCCGTATTTTGGTAACCGCATCTGTGAATATGATACCAACGGACTGATCACCTCCTATCAGAACGCCAGTCAGAAGAAGTACGATTTCGAATTTACCGCCGATGGATTGTTATCCACGTTAATCGATCCACTGAGTGGTGTGTGGCGACTGAACTACGATAGCGCCGGGAATGTGCTCAGCGTCACGTCCGCCGCCAATCGTTCGGCACACATGATCTATGACGGGTATGGCCGCATGCTCTCATACACCGACGGGAATACCAACAGCACCACCTTCACCTATGATGCCTTCGGAAATGTGAAAACAAGAACCACGCCTTCCGGCTCGCTAACCACTTATTTCTATGATGCCTACGGAATCAATTTAACAGCCATCACCGACCCGAACGGGCATACCACCTCTTACGAATATGATGACAACCGGCGCCTCACACGCATTTCCTTTGCCGACGGCACATCACGGAAATTTCAATACGACTGCTGTGCGCAAACAGCCGTCATCAATGAACGCGGCGATCAGCGATCCGTCGTTCGGGACACGCGACTCAATACCGTTAGCGAAACCGACTTCCTCGGCAACCGCACAAAGAAAGAATACGATGGCGAATCGCGCCTGCTTAAACTTATTGACCCCCTTGGGCATGCCATCACCTACACGTATGATGAACGAGGCCTGATATCCACAATGACCGACCAGCGGGGTAATCGTTCTTCCCGCGATTATCATGGATACAGTTGGCGAACCAGCCTGACTCCAACCGATTTGAACTATCAGGACTTCGGCGGAAACTGGTCCAACCCGGTGATTGACTATGTGTATAACGGAGAAGGAAAAATCACAGAAGCCGGTCCAACATGGTATACGCTCGACAACTTGGCCCGCCCATGGCGCAAAATAATGCCTTCGGCGGAACAGAAATATTGGCACACCAATGACGTGATTTACCTTGATTATGATGCGGACGGGTTGTGCACCGGCAAGTGGTTGGGTGGCCTTTCGCTGTTTGCACGCACCTATGACACAGCAATGAATTTAAAGATCGTGAGCCATGCGCTGGGGACCGATCGTTACACCTACAACCCAGACGACCAACTGATACAAATGGACTACTTCGACGGTACGCAAATCAAAAAAGCTTACGACCCGGCCGGCAATCTAACCAACATCATTTATCCCGGCGGAATCAACGTTACGATCAAATACAATAATCGAAACCGCCCCACCCGCCTGAGTTGGGGCAGTCATTGGATCACCGCCACCTATGACGCCGCAGGCTGCGTCACCCGGGAAGACCGCAGTAACGGTGCCGATAGTGAATACACCTATAATGCCAACAGCGATATCACCCGTTTTCGTCATATCCGAAACAGCGAAGTCATGGTGGACATGAGTCTCACGCTCGATCAGGCCGGACAACTCGTTCAGCGCGATCAAACCGCCGGACTCACCTCCATGCGTCCCACCGCCAGCCAGGTGCAGCATAAAATGACCTATACTCCGCAATTCCAGGTACGCACCAAAGATGGCACACTGGCCGGAGCCGATGCCAATTTTTATCTAACCAATCTGCCCGGCACCTCAGGGTTCTCCGCCGCCTACTATCTCGACGGACGTCCCCAGCGCATCCAAATCAATGGCAACACCACGGATCTGGTATATGGCGATCAGGCCAAAGCCATCAAGGTGACCCGAAATGGGGTGGTCAATCATCTGCATTACGACCGGAACCAGAGGCTGCTGTTCATCACCGATGCCGCTCATCAAGTGCTGCAACTGTTCGTCTATATGGGGAATGTACCCGTCGCCATGATCTCCGGCAGTCACGTCTATTGGTATCACTACGACCAGCGCGGTAATACACAGTTCCTCACCGACGAAAATGCGCGCATCGCCGGTATCTATAAATACCTGCCCTACGGCATGCAGGGCGGCAGTTTCAGCCGCGTCAATAATCCGTTCACCTTTGCCGGACGCTTCGGCATCTATGACCTGGGCGACGGACTCTACAGCATGGGCCAGCGCCTCTACGCCGCACAGGCACATCGTTTTCTCACCCCCGACCCTCTCGGGGCCGGCGGCGGAATCAACCCCATGCTCTACGCCAACAACAATCCCATCGGATTTGTGGACCCGGGAGGATACTCCGGCATCTATTCAGGTTACAAAGGATACGGTGGTGAAGGAGGCAGCGGTTACTATCCACGCAATGAGCCCATAAAAAGCGACGCAGATATCAAGGGATGCTACGTGACGGTGGAAAACGTCTCCAGTATGGGATCAGGTGCGATAGGAAAATTAAAAATAGCCCGAGAACTCTCTGAAGGCGAGTTCGGCGATGCCGCTTATGATGGAGCCGGCACCCTGCTCTCCGGGACAGCCGCCATGTTCTACAACTTCTTAATGACGCCCGGAAACTCAGGAAGCAATTACGACAGAGAACGAGCAATGGAAAAACAACTCGGAGAACGAAATCAGGCACTCAAGAAGCAGCGGGATCAAGATCGTGCTGAAAAGGACCAGATCGATAGCTATCTGCGAGAGAATTACGGGTCAGGATATGGTGGTTTGTCTATCGATGCACCAACCTTTCCACAATTTTCACTTGGAATGGAGGAGTAAGAATATGAAGACGCTAAAATACGCTATACTGTTCCTCGCCACAAACGCTTTGCTCCTGTCCACCAGCTTCGCGCAGGTTATCCGATATGATGAAGGCGGAGAACTCCAACTCGTCGTATACGATGACAGCGCCTGCACCGCCTACTATCAGTACGATCTGGCCGGGAATCTGACCAACCAGATCATCAGCGGATCACTCGACGAACCCGACACCGACCACGATGGCAAACCCGATGCCTGGTCCCTCGTCTTTTACGATTCCACTGACCCCTCCATATCCGCAACCCCCGTGGCCACCATAACCCCCTTTCCAACCCCCACCCCGATCCCCGCCATGACTCCCACCCCTATCCCCGTACCGACTCCAAAAGCAATCATGCCCCTATCACAAAAAACAGCATTGGATTTCGATGGTGATGGCAAAGCAGACATAGGTTGTTATGATCCGGCCGTCGGCGGCTGGTACGTCTTCATGTCTTGCCTGCAAACGGTGTGGACGGTCTACTATGGCGGCGGCAGTGAAACGCTTCCGATCACCGGCGATTTCGATGGCGATGGCTATTGCGACTATGGCACATACACACCGCCTGCCGGATACTGGCAAATCATGCGCTCCAGCGCGGGCGGTTGGTCGAATTACTTTGGTTTCGCAGGGACCCTGCCGGTGACCGGCGATTTTGATGGCGACTCCATTCTCGATTTTGGTTGTTACTATCCCCCGACCGGCGGCTGGTATCTCTTCAAGAGCCGTGATGGTTTCTGGGAGAACTATTTTGGCTTCGTAGGCACGGTGCCGGTGACCGGCGACTTCGATGGCGACGGCATCGATGACTTCGGCTGCTACTATGCCGAGACCGGTGGCTGGTACCTCTACAAGAGCCGTGATGGTTTCTGGGAGAACTATTTTGGCTTCCCCGGCACGGTACCGGTCACGGGCGACTTCGATGGCGATGGCATCGATGACTTCGGCTGCTACCATGCCGAGACCGGTGGCTGGTACCTCTACAAGAGCCGTGACGGGTTCTGGGAGAACTATTTTGGCTTCCCCGGCACGGTGCCGGTCACGGGTGATTATGATGGTGATGGCATCGATGACTTCGGTTGCTACCATGCCCCGACCGGCGGTTGGTATGTCTACAAGAGCCGTAATGGTTTCTGGGAAAACTACTTTGGTTACACAGGAACTCTCCCGCTGAAATAAGGGGAGGGAACAGGCGAATCCCCGGGAAAAGGACGCTGAAGATTGCTTTGCAAAATACGTGGATGCCCTGTTAAGGTATCCCCCGATTTTTACAACAGTTCGAGGGATGGCTTATGGAGCAATCGGCGGGAAACAACAAAGGTCCGGGATGTATTCCGGGTTGTGCCTTTCTTTTGGTGGTCGTGCTGTTGCTGCTCAGTTTGGCGGGCAACGGGGTGATGGCTCTGAGTCTGGCGCTGGGAAATCACTTTAGCGCCGGGTTTGGAGACGATACGGCTGTGGACGAATTTCCGGTGCTCGACGAGGTGTGGTCTTATGGAGACGGAGAAACCCGCGTGGCCCGTATTGCTGTGAATGGCGTTATTTCCCGATCGGCCGAGGGTGGGTTCTTTTCCCCGCAAATAGATATGGTTGAGGCGGTGATTCAGCAAATCCGTGCCGCGCAGGCCGATGAAACCATCGAAGCCATTATTCTGGAGATTGATTCGCCGGGTGGCGGGATTGCCCCCACCGATGAGATATACCAGGCGCTGATGGACTTTCGTGCGTCCGATCCGGACCGCCGGATACTCGCCTTCTGTCGCGATATGGCCGCTTCCGGGGGATATTATCTGGCTGTTGCCGCCGACTGGATTGTTGCGGAGCCGACCACGATGCTCGGTTCGATCAGCGTAATTATGCAGGCGCTCAACTGGAAAACACTCAGCGATAAAATCGGCATCACGGATGTGACCATCACCTCCGGTGAGCACAAGGATCTGCTCAATCCATTTCAGGAAGTTTCTCCCGAAGAGCAGGCGATTCTGCAAAGCATGGTGGATGGTCTGCATGCGCATTTTATGGACGTGGTCTGCCGGGGGCGTGATCTGAGTGAGGCGGCGGTGAATCCCTGGGCGGATGGGCGCGTGTTTCTGCCGTCGGTGGCGCTCGATGCGAAGTTGATCGATGAGATCGGCTATTGGGATGAGGCGATGGCCCGCTGCTCCGAGCTGCTGGGGGTGGATGCTGTGAAGGTCATACGCTATGAATACAGCGCTTCTTTTCTGGATTTTATGAGTGGAGTTCATCTGGGGATTAATCCGCGGGGGCTGCTTCGGGAGGCCTCGCCGCGTTTCATGTATCTTTGGAATCCGACGTTTTAGCAGGAGGGATGCGTTATGGCGGAAAATGAAGTGATTGGACTGGTGGGGTTGGGCTACGTGGGGATGCCGCTGGCGATGGCATTTGCAGAACAGTACCGGGTGATCGGGTTTGACGCTTCGCAACACCGCATTTCCGAATTGAAGGCCGGAAAGGATTCGACCGGCGAATTCAGCGCGGAGGAACTGGCAACAGCGGTACGGCTGGAGTTGACCGTCGATCCTGCCGCGTTGATGGATTGTACGTTCATCATCGTGGCGGTTCCCACCCCGTTGGGCGATTTCAAGGAGCCGGATTTAACGGCGCTTCGGGGGGCTTCCGTTGCCGTAGGGAAAATTCTGAAACCGGGCATGGCGGTAGTCTATGAGAGTACGGTGTATCCCGGGGTGACGGAGGAGGAATGCCTGCCGCTGCTGGAGCGTGAGTCTGGACTGAAGCTGGGTGATTTTGATCTGGGCTATTCACCGGAACGCGTGAATCCGGGTGACCGTGAGCATACGGTGGTGCACATAAAGAAAATCGTGAGCGGGCACAGTGCCGCCTCACTCGAACGGGTGCGGCGGGTGTATGGTTCGGTGATTGTGGCCGGCGTTCACGCCGCTCCCACGATCAAAACCGCCGAGGCCGCCAAGGTGATTGAAAATGTCCAGCGCGACCTGAATATCGCCCTCATGAATGAACTGGCGAAAATCTTTTCCCTCATGGGTATTGATACGCACGAGGTGCTCGAGGCGGCGGGCACCAAGTGGAATTTTCATCGTTACCACCCGGGGTTGGTCGGTGGGCATTGCATCGGAGTGGATCCGTATTACCTGACGCATCGGGCCCTGCAATTGGGCTATCATCCCGAAGTGATTCTGGCGGGTCGGCGCATCAACGATTCCATGAGCCATTATGTGGGCGAGCAGACGATCTGTGCGATGGTACGCAGCAAGCGCCTTCCGCAGGAGTCCCGCGTACTGGTGATGGGGCTGACCTTTAAGGAGAATGTGCCGGATATACGCAACTCCAAGGCGGTGGATGTGGTGCATTTCCTGGCTCGCTACGGGGCGGATGTGACGGTATGGGAGCCGATGCTCTCGCCGGATGAAATCCACGAGCGCTTTGGCTTTAAAACGGGAACGCTGGATGACGTTAGCGAACTGGATGCCGTGGTGCTGATCAATGCGCACCAGGCGTTTCGCTCTGTTTCGCTGAGCGCACTTCGCGAAAAGATGCGGACTCCGGTGCTCGTGGACATCAAAAACTTCTTCCCGCGTGCGGAAGCGGAGGCCTGCGGCTTCCACGTGGTTAATCTGTAACGAACAACCGTTGGAGTGTATCCCAAGCGATGAATGCGGAATTTCTGATCAAACTGTTTTTCACGGTACTGGGTGGTTTGGGCATCTTTTTGCTGGGCATGAAGCACATGTCCGAGGGGATGCAGGCGGTGGCTGGTGCGCGGCTGCGCAAGTGGATCGGATCGGTCACGGACAACCGGTTGATGGCGGTGACGGTCGGTGTGCTGGTGACCTGCGTGGTACAGTCGAGTTCCATCACGACGGTGATGGTTGTGGGGTTTGTCAATGCGGGTCTGATGAATTTGATGCAGGCGATCGGCGTGATCCTCGGCGCGAATATCGGCACCACCATTACCGGCTGGATTCTGGCCATCAAGATTGGAAAATACGGCCTGTACATCATCGGCGTTTTCGCATTGATCTTTCTTTTTTCGCGTCGGGAACGGCTGCGCTTCACGGGCATGGCGATTATGGGCATCGGGATGATTTTCTTCGGATTGGAGCTGATGTCCGAGGGCTTCAAGCCGCTGCGGGGCATGCCGGAGTTTGTGGAATGGTTTCACGCTTTTCAGGCGGACACTTATTGGGGTGTAATGAAGTGCGCGTTTGTGGGGTGCCTGTTGACGGCCGTGATTCAATCCTCCTCGGCCACGCTGGGTATCACCATGGGGTTGGCCGGCACGGGGGTGATTCATTTCGAAACGGCGGCGGCATTGGTACTCGGGGAAAACATCGGCACCACCATCACGGCCTTTCTGGCCTCGTTGGGCACCGGCACCAACGCACGTCGCGCGGCCTATGCGCACATCACGTTTAACGTCATCGGGGTGTTGTGGATTACAGCACTCTTTCCGTATTATCTGGACCTGATTCGAGCCATCCTGCACACGAATCCGGATGCGTCGGTGCTTGGGGCGGATGGCTTGGCGACCTATCCGCACGTCGTTCCGGCCATTGCGCTGGTGCATACCGGTTTCAATGTGACCAATACGCTTCTTTTTCTGCCCCTGATGGGCGTGATGTCCCGGGTGATCACGCGGTTGGTGCCGGACAAAGAGACCAAGGAGACGCCGCATCTCACCTATCTGGACTTTCATCTGGTGGGCGGTCCGGCGCTGGCCGTGGTGCAGTCGCGCAAGGAAGTCGTGGTCATGGCGGACGTGGTCGAAACCATGTTTTCGGGATTGCGCGAAATGATCGAGTTGCCCGGTGTGAATGAGCCGGTGGAGCGAAAGTTGTTCCAGCGGGAGGAGCGGTTGGACATCATTCAGAAGGAGGTCACGATTTTTCTCAGTCAGGTGGTGGCCGGGCAGGTGGCGCACGACATTGCCGAGGAGGCCCAGAAGCAGTTGCGGCTTGCCGATGAGTATGAATCGATCAGCGACTACATTGCCGGCGTTCTGAAAAAGAGCATCAAGCTGCGCAAGAAAGATCTGCTGTTCTCCGAAGAAGGACGTGCCGAGATCCTGAATCTGCACGATCACGTTGCCGGATATGTCAACCGTATCACTCTGGCGGTGCGGACGGACTCGAAGGATATTATGGCTTTCGCGCACAGTGAGGGCATCCGCATCCATTCCCTGATGAAACTCTACCGAAAACAACATCTTGATCGTTTGGCGCGCGAGCAGGTCAATCCATTGGCGAGCCTGGTCTTTACCGATATGCTGAACGATTACCGCCGCATAAAGGATCACGCGCTGAACATTGCCGAATCCCAGTCCGGCGAACGGTGAAAACCGGCCCGCCGGATTTCAGCCCGGTCAATCCGCGGGATAAAAATACACCGTTCGGATTTCCGGACGGGCGGCGCGGGACCAGCGTTGCGCTTCCCCGCAGGTCAGCTCGCCGTAAATGAAAAGTACCTTCAAGTGGTCGGGGTGTGCCTCGAGCGTTTCTTTCAGAGCGTCGGGGGTATCGACGCGGAATGATTGTACATCGTAGGTATTGCCGGGGGCCTCATCGGTCCAACTCTCTTCAATCAGATCGAGTCGTCCGGTTCGGCGGCCCTCGGCGTCGCGATCGAGGTGCAGTTCCCAGGGCTGGTTCGGGCGCTGTGTGCGGTCGGCAAAACGCGGGTTGGGCAGGAAGGCCTTGTAATACAGTTCGTCCTCGCCTGCCGGGGAGAGGCGTGCGCCGTCGGTGGTGTTGATTTGTTCAAAGAAGGTGAAGAGGCGGTGGGCATCCGCCACGCGCATGGCGGAATCCGGGAGGAGGGTGATATAGAGGTCGTGTCCCTCGGCCTGCACCTTGCCGAAGAGAGCCAGCAGGGCCTGGAGCGTTCCTTCTTCCAGCAGCGTTTCGCCGGCCTGATTCGTTACCTCAAAGACGAAGGAGACTTCCGTCTGGGTGGAGGAGTTCACCGGCGTGGCCCGCACCGCCAGCTCCACGCTGCGCGAGCCGTCGGCGGGCGGCAGCGGAACCAGGCGCACGAGCAGGGGCGTGTCCACCGGCCGGGCCTGGTCCGGATTCAGTCGCTGGGTTCCATAGACGGGTCCCTGCGGGGCCAGGCGCGGCACATCCAGCAGCGAGCGGGATTCGTTGTAGAGCGAAATAATGCTGTAGGGATCGCCGGTATCTGCCGTGTAGAGCGGGTGCGTCGGGGTACCTTCCGGGTCGGGCGCCGACCCGGTGAATACGAATCCCTGCTCCGGCAGCACCCCTTGGACGGCATCTGAAAGAATGAACGATTCTGCGTTGGCCCATGCGCCCGTCAGTGAACCGAGTGCCGGTGCATAGGGCGTGAGCATGGAGGTGGCAATCCGTTCGCCGCGCGGCCAGAGTTGCAGGGCTGTATAATCCACCGGGTTCCCCGGCGGCACCCCGATGAACTCGAGGCCCGCACGCACGTCACGCGGCGCACACACCGAGACCGCCAGAGCCTCGTAATCGTGCCCGCTCTCGGGACCAATCAGGATGAACTCCACCGGTTCTCCGGGCGAGAGTTCGGTCCAGCGTGCAAGCACATAGACCGCTCGTTCCCCGCGGAGGGCCAGCAGGCCGGGACGTACCAGAGCATTGGTATCCTTCGCAAACCGCTCCTGCATAATCCAATTCCAGGCCGTGAGCGAATCGCTCCCGTCCGCCGGCGGTTCGTTGGTTTCCGCCGAGGCGCCCGACGCCAAAAACAGGATGAAGAGAGCCGAAAGGAGGCCGGCTGCGACATGGTTTCTTTTCATGGTGTTAATCTCCCGGGCCATCCGTCCACGACGGACTGCTTCATGCAAACTGCGGTTGCACTATACTGTGTTAACCATTGAATCATACAAAAATCAGAGGCTGCTAGCGGTATTCGCACATCTCTGCCGCGGCCTTGCGCTTCTTTTCCGGAAGGTCCGCGCCTTCCTCCGGGTGGCCGACGCTGAAAAGTATATCCACACGCGTCCGGCGGTTTAATCCCAGAATGTTTTTCACGGCGCGCTCATTGAACCAGCCCAGCCAGCAGGTGCCGAGGCCTTCTTCCGCTGCCTGTAATGCGAAGTGTTCGCCGGCGATACCCAGATCAATCAGGCTGTAGGGTACCCCGCGCAGGGTGCCGCCCAGTCGCGCTGCATAGCCGGAGGTCTCCCGAATCATCACCACCAGAACCGGCGCCCGACAGGCAAACTGATTCATTTTGTAGATCCCGGAAAAAGCGGTTTCGGCCAGGCGTTCCCGAAGCTCGGTGGATTCCACCACGATGAAACGCCAGGGCTGCGAATTGCATGCGGAGGGCGCCAAGCGGGCCGCTTCAATGCAGCGCTCCAGCGCCGCTCGGCCCACTGGACGCGGGGCGTATTTCCGCAGGCTGTATCGTTTGCGCACCAACTCAAGAAAATTCATGAAAGGGGCCTCCTCCGGCTTTCCTGGTGGGTTTCTCTTCGTACCGTTTTGCCTGGCAAATGAATAGGTTATTGTCCGCTTCCGCGGCAAGCTTTGCATTCTTATTTTTTTTACTTTTTCTGAACAGAGGAACGGGCTTCGGGTATCGTAAGGGATGAAGCCCGCTGGGTATGTTCGGAGGTCAGATCACAAGAGATTATCTGCCTATCGGTCGTTCCGAGTGAACGCTGAAGGCAAGGGTCTACGGACCCACTAGTCTGGATCTGCTAACAATCCCTTACTTGGCGGGATTCCTTTTTTTTCTCTGCGGATCAGGCTTATTTCTGAATTGACATCTCCGCGCCATCCCGTGATTATCCGCCCTGTTCATTTCTCCCGCACGGGCGATTAGCTCAGTTGGTTAGAGCGCCTGCTTCACACGCAGGAGGCCACAGGTTCGAGTCCTGTATCGCCCACCATTCCTTATGACTCAAGCGGGAGTGAAGAGTCTACATCCGTCGGATTTCCGTGTCGAAAAAATGCGTTGGTGTTTTTAGGGCAGGGCGTGTATCTTGTCCCTGTTTTATTGCACGGAATGCAAATCGTTATACCGGAGTGATGCGGGACTTATGAAAGAACAGAGCGAAGAGAGCAGGGTGAGGTGGATTGATTGCCTTTTCTGGTTTACGGCGCTGGTTTTGCTGTTCGGCGCGCTGGGGGTGCGCGGATTATGGACGGCGGAGGGACGCTGGGCTGAAATCACCCGGGAAATGCTGATTACCAAAGATTTTTTTCACCCCCTGATCAATGGGCATCCCTATTTTGACAAACCGCTGGTCAGTTACTGGTTGATTGCCCTGACGGCCCCGTTTACGGGCATGAACGAGTGGGCCCTGCGGATTCCAAGCGCCATCTGCGGATTGCTCGCGCTCTGGGCGACGCGCCGAATCGGCGCCCGTCTCTGGGCGCCCGCGGTGGGCCGTCTGGCGGGCTGGATTCTGCTGACCACGTACGGGTTCATGTTCTGGGCGCGCACGGGCGAGGCCGATATGGCGAATCTCGCCTTTATTCTGCTGGCCGTGGCGTGGTACTGGCGTCGGCGCGATTTGCCGAATTTCATTACGTATCTGATTTTCTACGTACTGATGTTTATCGGTGCGCAGATGAAGGGTCTCACGGCGGTCATCATTCCGGTCCTGGTGGTGCTTCCGGATCTGCTGGTGGAAAAGCGGTGGAAGCACCTCTTTTCGTTTTCCCATTTTGGGGCGTTGGTGCTGGGGTCCCTGGTGTATCTGGTTCCTTTCCTGTATTCGCACGGTACGGCGCAGGGCTATGCCTCGAGCGGGTTGGACCTGGTCTTTCGCGAAAACGTCCAGCGGTTCTTTGTTCCGTTCGATCACATCGAGCCGTGGTATGCCTATTTCAAGCATGTGCCGGTGCTGTTTCTTCCGTGGAGCCTGATTCTGCTGGTGGCGGTGGTGGCGTGGATTTTCTCTCCGAACTGGCGGAAATATTCGTGGCACAGCCGCTGGTTGGGCATTGCCATGGCCCTGATTTTCGTCTTTTTCTCGGCATCCGGGTCACGCCGCAGTTACTATATTCTCCCGATCCTGCCGTTTTGCGCCTGGTTCACAGCCCTCTTTCTGCTGGCGGCGGACCGCTCGCCCTGGCGGCGGGTGGCTGTGGGTATTCAGTCGGCCCTGATTCTCCTGATCACCCTCGCGGGGTTGGCGGCGGCGGTGGCGATTCCGCCGGTTTCGCAGCGCCTGAATATTCCGATTCCGGGGCTTGTAAGCCTGGCATTGGCGGTAGCCTCGCTCCTCTCGCTGGGCAGTTGGGTGCTGGTATGGATCAGCCGAAAGGGGCTTTCGCATGCCACGGGCATCCCATTACGCTTTGTACCGCTGCTGGCCACCACCGTCTTTTTCCTGGGCGCGTATTTTTGTGTGATTCAGCCTGCGTTGGAGGGCTTTCGTACGGAAGAATCCTTCGCACTGGAAGTGAAGGAAACGGGGCGCACGGCAGAAGAAATCGCGTTTTATCAGCAGTCGCTGGAAAACGTGGTGTTTTACCTGGATCGGGCTCCTCCCTATCATCCGGTGGTGTCAAACTCGCTGGAGGCCTGGGCGTATCTGGTCGGCGGGCCGAACCGGGTGGTGATTCTGCGCCGCCGCGATCTTCCTGCCTTGCAGCAGGACTTTCCGCTCGAGGCGCAGGGATATGTCGCCGTCGGCGAGCAGGTGTTCGGATGGGACAAGGATAAGAAGATCGGCAAAAAAATGGTGGCCTGGGGCCTGGATGATTCGTTGTAAACAGGGAGAAGGACAGAGATGAAAATGCAGTCGGTTTCGGTGGTGGTGCCGGTATTCAACGAGGAAGCCAATCTGGAGCAACTGGTGGAGCGTTGCCTGTCCGCCTGTGATACCATGGGTCGCCCCTACGAGCTGATCCTGGTGGACGATGGAAGCACCGATACCTCGCGCGAACTGATTCAACGCGCCTCCGAGGCGCACAATCAGGTCGTTATCGGAATGCTCCTCAATAGAAACTATGGGCAGCACGCCGCCGTGATGGCCGGACTCGAAATGTCGCGTGGAGACATCGTGGTGACCCTCGATGCCGACCTCCAGAATCCTCCCGAAGAAATTCCGAAACTGGTTGCCAAGATGGACGAGGACTATGATGTGGTCGGCACCGTGCGCGTGCCCCGCTGCGACGCCGCCTTCCGCAAGGTGGGCTCCTGGCTGGTGAATCGGGCGGCCCAGCGTGCCACCGGCGTGCGGATGCACGATTACGGCTGCATGTTGCGAGCCTATCGCAGGCATATTGTGGATGCCATGCTCATGTGTCATGAACGCAGCACCTTTATTCCCATTCTGGCCAACAGTTTTGCGCGGCGCACCACGGAAATCGAAGTGAGCCATTCTTCGCGCGGCGCGGGGGACTCGAAATACAGCCTGTGGAAGCTGATCAATCTCCAGTTCGATCTGATGACCTCTATGACCACTGCCCCGCTGCGCCTCCTGAGCGTGATTGGCGCCCTCATTTCGCTGATGGGCGGCGGTTTCGGCCTGCTTCTGCTGATCATGCGGCTGTGGCATGGCCCGGACTGGGCGGCGGAAGGTGTCTTTACGCTTTTTGCCATTCTGTTCATCTTCGTGGGAGCGCAGTTTGTGGCGATGGGGCTGCTGGGCGAATATATCGGGCGCATCTACCATGATGTGCGCGGACGCCCTCGCTTTTTCGTGCAAACCACCTTCGGAAAAAGCCGCCTGCGTGATTAGCAGCCTGTCGGGCTGCCACCCTCCAGCAATATCCGGTTAAATGCGTCTTCTTTGTCTCAAAACGATGTAATTTTGTCGGAGGACTCATTCGTTGCTTTCTGCATTCGTTGGGATCATTCCTTTATATGCCAGATTCCCGCGGGCCGCTTCCACTTGCTTTCTGCTTGGCATGGAGGCCCATGCCGCTCCCTAATGAGTGAAAATTAGTGTAGATTCGTGGTTTTTCCATCGTTTTGACCATTTTTTGATGGTTTTTGCGTGTTTTTTGGCAACTTTCTTCGATTTTGGCCCGTTTTTCCGATTTTCAGGCGTTTCAGAGCAAAAAATACGTATTTTCAGCCCGTTTTGAGGGGGTTTGGCGGAATTTTTGGCGTTTTTCTGAGATTTTTGGCCGTTTTGCGATTTTTTTCGATGCTTTTATACGATTTGGGATTGGCTCGTAGAGCCACCACTACAACGGGTGGTGATTGAGAGGTTGTAGCGTCGGCTCTGTGAGCCGAAATCCTGTGCGCAAACTCCATTCCAAGGGCATAATTATTCACCGCTTTGCCTTGAAGAAAACACCGAGTGCTCACGAAATACCCGGAAGAACCCAAAAAATGGCTTTTCGTTTAAGAAATGTGGACCGGATGCTCCGACGAAACGAGGTGTCGAAAGCACATTGCAGAATGCGCCCTCAGGGAGTTTCAGCCGAAGAATCCTGCGCGGTTTGTGTGGAAGCGTTCAGCTTTTTCAGGGATTCAGGGGAGACGGGGTGGTCGAGGGCGAAGTCGTAGCCCCAGCGCGTTTTGCCTTCGAGACGTAGGAAGAGAATGTTTCCCTCCGGGCTCCAGTAGAGGCGTTCGCCGGGGTCCGTGCGGTAATCATTGGTGAGCGGGGGTGAATAAAAGATGGTGCGCCAAAGCGGGCCTTCCTTGACCATGATGCTGAGCGATTCCTGTGCATAGCGGTTGCGCATGAGGCGGGCACTGACCTTGCCGTCGGGCGAGTCCAGCCGCTGGATTTCCCAGCGGGGCGGAATCATGATTTTGAGTCCGAGCCACCCCAGTGCGATGGCGGCCACCAGAAAGACCATCCAGCGTGGAACCGGAATGACGCGGCAGGGCAGCATCATATGCCGGGAATCGTGTTTCACGGGGAGGGGCTCCCCGATGCCTCCGCAGATTCATTCGTGATCGGCGCGGCCTCCGGATCGGGCGAGACAACGGCTTCTTCCGTATCGCCCCGCGTAAAGCGCGGGAGAATCAGGCGGCGAAAATCATTGAACGTGAGAATGATGATAAGAACGATCAGGATGGTCCCGAAAACGTTGGCCAGCACCGCAACCACCTTTTCATGGACGGGGCGTCGTGTAATCATTTCCCAGAGCGCAAAAACAATGTGCCCGCCATCGAGAATGGGAATCGGCAGCAGGTTCAGAATGGCCAGATTCACATTCACCAGGCCGGTAAGCCAGAGGGCCAGCAGCAGGCTGGTCTGGACCGCTTTCCAAATCATGTCGAAAATGGCCAGTGGGCCGCCGACGGCGGCGGCGGCCATCCGCGCTTCCCGTGGAGTCACCAGGGCCTTGAGCAGACGAAAGACGGGGCTGGCCCAACTGATGAGCTGGTCTTTCGGGCTCTTATAGATGTCAAAAGGATTGTGTTCGATGCCGATGAGGGCGCGCTGGGCCATCTCGTTGTACCGTGGCGTTACGGTGAAGTTCATGATTTTGCCGCCACGGTTGATGATCACGGGCGAGGGCTGATCCTGATGCTCATTCACGAGTTCGGTGAGCTGATTGATGCTGTAGATCGGTTGGTCGGCAAATTCGCGGATGATGTCGCCGGGTTTCAGGCCGGCCTCTTCGGCGCTGCTGTCGGGGATGATGCCGATGATCAGGCAGGGTGTTTGTTTGAGGACCCCTTCGACGAGCCGCCCGCCCATGTCCATCTTTTCGGTTGGGAGGATCAGGGTGTTTTCGGTGCCGTCGCG
Source organism: Kiritimatiellia bacterium (assembly GCA_028708815.1). Lineage (GTDB taxonomy): Bacteria > Verrucomicrobiota > Kiritimatiellia > RZYC01 > RZYC01 > JAQVYB01. The sequence goes on from JAQVYB010000020.1 coordinate 16,965, forward strand.
CTTGGTGATAAGGAGTTCGACCTCACCGTTGAGGGCCGATTCGAGAATGAACTGATCCCAACGGGTGACGGGCTGACCATTGACGGCCTCAATGGTATCGCCGGGGGTAAGTCCGGAGGCGTAGGCCAGGCTGTTGGTGGCCACATAGCCCACCACGCAGTCGCGTTCCTGATAGACCATGGATTTCCCGCCCCAATATACGATGTAGGCCAGCAGAATGGCGAAAAGGATGTTGAACGAGGCCCCGGCAACAGCTACGAGCGCCTTCTTCCAAGGCGCGACGCGCGGCAGATTGCGTGATTCGCCATCCTCCGTCTTGCCGCCGCCCGGATCCAATTGAGGCAGGGAAACATAGCCGCCCAACGGCAGACAGCCGACTTTGTAGACAATCCCCTTGATCGTGCGCCTCCAGATGGCCGGCCCGAAACCGATGGAAAATACATCCACATGCAGGCCCAGCCAACGCGCCACAAGATAATGACCCAACTCATGGACAAAGACCGTCAACCCAAAGAAAAAAACCACCAGCACTATATTCAAAACGATCATAAATACCTGTATTCCCATAAAAATTTCGGCAAAGAAAATCGGAAGGTATCGGTTATTGCGGGGCGGCGCAATGCTAAAAACCCTTTCGGCTCGGTGGTTTGATGCCTTTAACCGCTGCAATGCCTCGGAGGGTCGAAGGTGGTTTATTTCCGTGCGTTGACATTTTAATGCCGTTCTTTTAGCCTGCCTGCGCGATGAGTAACAGTACAGGAAAATGAGTTTTTTACCGATCCAGCCCCCGGGGGTGCTTTTGAAAATCACTGAAATTCTTCAAAATTCAAATTACCGGTTGTCCCAGTTTAACGAAGAAGACATTCTTGAGCTGGAAGGGCAAATCACCCTTAAAAAGACAGCGAAGGGTAGCGTGCCATATATCCAGTGCCAGGTTCGTGCCAAGCCGATCCGCCTGACACCGGAAGAGGTGATACGTCAGCTCTATCTCCGGGTTCTGATGGACCGCTATCAATATCCGGCAGAACGCATTCAGGTGGAATATCCGGTCCATTTCGGGCGTGAAATCAAGCGGGCGGACCTGGTTGTTTTCGACCAGGATAAAACCACCTCGGTGTTCATGATTGTTGAAATCAAATCACCCAAATGGAGTTCGGGGAAGGAGCAGCTGAAATCCTATTGCCACGCCACCGGTGCGCCGATTGCCATTTGGACCAATGGGGAAAGCATTTCGTACTGGAATCGCCGTGATCCGAACCACTTCTTTGATATTTCGCATATTCCCATGGCGACGGAAACGCTGGAGGATGTGCTCAACGAGCGCTTCACCATCACCGATCTGATTGAAAAGGATAAACTGATCACCGAACGCAAGTCGCTTAAAGATTTGATTCAGGACATGGAGAACGAAGTACTCGCCCATGCGGGAGTCGATGTGTTCGAAGAAGTTTTTAAGCTGATCTTCACCAAGCTCTACGACGAGTGGCTCGCCGGGCGTGACCGCGACCGTTTCCTGGAGTTCCGTAATACCGGACAAACCGAAACGGCGCTTAATCAGAAAATTCAGAACCTCTTCTCCAGCGCCAAAGAACAGTGGCAGGGCGTTTTTGAAGAATCCACCCGCATCCAGCTCAGCCCGTCGCATCTGGGCATCTGTGTTTCATCTCTTCAGGACGTCAAGCTCTTCAACTCCAACCTCGAAGTGGTGGATGAAGCCTTTGAATACCTGATGAGCAAAAGCAGCAAGGGCGAAAAAGGACAGTATTTCACTCCGCGCTACGTCATCGACATGTGCGTCAAGATGCTCAACCCGCAGGCGCACGAAACGTTGATCGATACCGCCGCCGGTTCGTCGGGTTTTACCGTTCACGGCATCTTCCATGTCTGGAAACAGATTCTGGAGGAAAAAAACATTCATGCCAGTCATCTCTTCACCATCGAACAGAAGCCGATGGCGTGTGATAAATATGTGCAGGACAAGGTGTTCGCCATTGATTTTGACGAAAAAGCTGTGCGGGTTGCCCGCACCCTGAACCTGATCGCCGGAGATGGACAAACCAACGTGCTGCATCTCAACACGCTGGATTACACCCGCTGGGATGAAACCACCAAACAGGAGGAATGGCTCGATACCTTTAACGAGGGGTTCAAGCGGCTGAAAAAACTCCGGGGAAAAGCGAACAGCAACAAAGAGTTCAACTTCGACCTGCTCATGGCCAACCCGCCGTTCGCCGGCGACATCAAAGACGGCCAGATCATCACCCGCTACGAGCTGGGGAAAAACACCAACGGAAAGTGGCGCTCGAACGTCGGGCGCGACATCCTCTTTATTGAGCGAAACCTCGACTTCCTGCGCCCCGGCGGACGTATGGCCATTGTCCTGCCGCAGGGACGTTTCAATAATGCCAGCGACAAAATCATTCGTGACTTCATTGCCGAACGCTGCCGCATTCTCGCCGTGGTCGGCCTTCATCAAAACACCTTCAAGCCGCACACCGGCACTAAGACCTCCGTGCTGTTTGTGCAGAAATGGAACGATGACCCCAAGGCCGGGCCGCCTTGCCCTAAAGTGGATGACTACAATATTTTCTTTGCCACCATGCAGAAACCCGGCAAAGACAACTCCGGCGAAAAAATATACGTCCGGCAGCGCAACCCCGAGTTCCAACCCCTGGAAACCCGGACCGGAAAAATCCCGGCCAAGACGGTGAAGGAAACGCCCAATAAATACAACACCGTCCCCGAGTTCCTGCCGGAATACGCTCTCGACTCCCACGGCCACCTCTTTGTCGATCACGACCTCTTCAATCACGATGGACTAACCGGCGACGGTATCGCCGAGGCCTTCGCCGAATTCGCCAAGAAGGAAGCCCTCCCTTTTTTCTGACCAGCCCGTTCAATGAAGCGAAATACAACGCTTTGTTGAACGGGCTTGAAATCAGTGAAATTAAGTTTTCGGAAATGCTCGTGCGACCAGAGGAGCTCTTTCGGTTGGATTCAGAGTTCTATCGTCAATCTGTTCTGGATACTTGGAGTAAAATCCAAGAAGGGAGGCATTCTAGACTGGAGAATATATGTAGCTGGATTACACAGGGGCCAAACCCGGTATTTTCCGAATCAGGATATCCTTGTCTCACGGGCAGAAGTATAGCGACAGGATTTGTCAAAGCTGACAACTCGGATTATGTGGATGCGACTGAATTTGAAAATCTATCCCGATTCAACGTTTTGAAAGGCGATATCTTAATTACGTTGAAGGGATTGGGCTCAACAGGGAAGGTGGGATTTGTTGGTAAAGGCATTGATGCCATTTTTAGCAGGAACCTGGGAATTATACGTTCTAAAACAAGTGATATTCCTGCGGAATATCTAATGGTTTTTCTCTCGTCAAGGCATGGTCAAGGTGTAATTGACCGAGGTGTTACGGGCGGAACTGGACAGAGAACCCTTCCAACGACCTATCTAAAGGGACTCAATATTCCACGCTTCAACTATTTAGAATCCCGCATTGCGGAAATGCTCAAGCGGGCTCTTGATGCAGAGAAGGCCAGCGCTGATTTTGTGAAAAAAGCACAAAACTTCCTGCTAGTGGCTCTCGATTATACACAAGAACCGACATCAGAGAATGTGTCTGCTAAATCCTTCTCGGAATCGTATGCGGCGAGCGGGCGTTTGGATGCAGAGTTTTACCAGCCGAAGTTTGACGAGTTGTTCAGGCGTATTCATGAGAACGCCGAGTATGTGAAGACCATTGGTGAAATTGCTTCGTATATTGAGCGCGGCTGTGTCGCTCAATATGACGAGCAAGGGACCTGCAGCATGATTACCCAAAAACATCTGACAGAATCCGATATTGATTACGAAAATTTAGATAAAACGACCCAAGAATGCTGGGAAAGAAACGAATCCGCACAAGTTCGTCAGAATGATATTCTGGTATATTCAACTGGAGCAAATGTGGGGCGTACACAAGTCTACCTTTCGGACAAATCGGCATTAGCCTGTCAAGATATTGTAACTATTAGGCCGGATCGTGAGGATCCAATCTATGTCGCTTGTGTATTAAATTCTGCAATCGGTAGGCTTCAGACGGAAAAATTCAAGAGTGGATGTGCGCAACCGCATCTTTATCCGAAGGATATTTCACAATTTGTCGTTCCCTTTGTTTCCCTCGATAAACAAAACGAGATAGTTTCCCGGCTTCTTGAAGCGCGGGAGAAGAAAGCGGAATCGCATTGCTTGTTGGAAAAGGCCAAGCAGGCGGTTGAGATTGCAATTGAGAAGGGCGAAGAGGCGGCGATGGCCTATCTGGAGGGGCGGGCTTTTGTTGCGCAGACCATCACGCAGGATTTGGCGCAGAAGGCTCCTTACTTTTCCATTGATGCCGCCCGCCGTTGGCTGGCCGAACAGAAGATGAGTTATGCGCCGGACACCGTAAAAACCTACCTGAGCCGTCAGAAGAAAGCGGGAAAAATTTTTGATGCCGGGCGCGGATGGTATTCTTCGATTTCAACGCCGTATCAGCTCGATACCGCGCCGGTTGAACAGCTGGTCGGTGAATTGAAGAAGGCCTTTCCGTTGCTCGATTTCGCCTGCTGGTCCACCGAACAGTTGAATGAAATGCTGCATCATCAGTTGGCCAAACATGTGCAGTTTATCTATGTCGAACGCGACGCGATCGACAGCATTGCCGACTGGCTGAAAAGTCACGGTTACCACACCTATGCCAATCCCGGGAAATCGGAAATCAAACGGACGTTTTCGGTTGAGGAAAATACAGCCGTTGTTCTTCCCCTGACCACCAAAACCCCGCACCGGAATGGTTTTGCAACGATTGAGAAGATTCTGGTGGATGTTTTGGCGGATACAGAGACGTTTTCCGTCATAAATATACCGGAATTTGTTGGTGGAGCTTCAGGGGTTATAAAGTCGCAACGTGTTGATATATCAGAGTTAAAGAAATATTCTAACCGCAGAAAAACCGACATATCGAGTCTGATAAATGGCCTTGTAATCCACTAGCGGCGCTTTTTTAAAATAAGCGCCGCTAGTGGATTGAGTCGACAAAATGATGAATGTTCTACAAGAAAAATGCTTCACGAAGGAGTGGCTGAACGAACAGCGCGAGCAGATGTATCGGGTTGACCCCGGCCTGCTGGAAAAGAGTATCCACGCTCTGGAACTCGTCGGCCACCTTGCCCGGTATCGGCTCCCTTTCGTATTCAAGGGCGGTACTTGTATGTTGCTGCTGCTGGATGAAATCCGGCGGCTTTCCATTGATGTGGATATTGTCTGCACGGTTTCGGGAACCGAAATGGAATCGGTTCTGCGGGCCATTGGCCGTGAAAGCCGCTTTGAAAACGTCGAATCCGATCACCGCGATCCGGATCGCCTGCCGAAACGCTCCCACTACAAATTCAGCTACCTCTCGGTGGTTAACGGGAAATCTGCCGACATCCTGCTGGATGTGCTGGAAGAGAAATGTCTTTATCCGAAAACCGTAACCAAACCGGTTGTCACGCCGTTTGCCATTCCGGAAAACCAATTCGAGGTGCAGGTTCCAACAATCGAAGGGCTGACGGCTGATAAGCTGACGGCCTTTGCTCCTGAAACCGTGGGCGTTCGCTATTCGGCTTACGGTGCGTCGCTGAAAATTCTCAAGCACTGTGCGGATGTTGGCGTTTTATTTGATCGGTGCGAAAATATGCCCGACTTGTTTGACGCGTACGAAAAAAGCTGGACGGCAGAGAATTCATATCGGGGCCGTGCTTTTACCCGCGAGCAGATACTCAACGACACGATTAAAGCCGCCCGGTTGCTCAACCTGATTGGATTGAAGGGGTGTCCCGTTTCAAAAAACATCAAGACCTTGGAAACCGGTATTCGTCAGTTGGACAGCCATATTGTGGGTCGGCGGTTTTCAAGAGATGAAGCCAAAATCTGTGCGGCCAAAGCGGCATGGCTTGCTGCCGCGCTTAAGCGGGGGGAAATCGCCACCATTCCCCGCTACAGCACCGAAGAACTTCAAGACTTGGCGGTGGTTCAACTCAAGGGCGATTATGTCCCGCTGAACCGGCTCAAAGCCGGAAATCCGCAAGCCTGGTATTATTGGTTGAAATCTGCTGGTGCTGTTTAAAGCTGTTTCAAGAGCGATGGTCCTGCCGATTTTTCACTCGGGGTTTGTGCTGGAGGGAAGTGGTATTCATGGCTGCACCCGGCAGATTCCGCGGTGACGGGGCCGCATGAAAAAGCTGGTCAAACGGCACGGATTTTCGCAAAACGGCTGGAAACAAAACCGAATGGATATATCATGAGCGGACAAAGCCGGGTGGAAGTGAAGCAATTGAACAGCCTGCTGGATCAGACGATCGGGCTGCTTCAGCAGATGAAGGAAGATGGAGAACAAACGATTGAGTTGGAGCCGGATGTGGTGAAGGTTCTCGGCGAAGCAGTGCGTCCCTCCGCCGCCGGAACGCCGTCGCCGCGGGTCAGGCAGGCAGCTCCTCCGCCTGCGTCATCTGTACCGAAGACGGTCGCGCCGAAGAGAGATGCAGGGCCTTCCGTCGCCTCCGCGCCGCGCCGCAGCGCGGCGGCCAAACCGGCGGTCAAACCAGTGGCGGTGGTGGTAAACAGCGACTCTCTGCCGGATTCGATGGAGGCGCTGGCGGAACGTATTGCTTCGTGCAGGCAGTGTCCGTTGCATCAGTGGCGCACCAAGACGGTGGCGGGCGCCGGTTGCGCGAACCCGGATGTTCTTTTCATCGGAGAGGGCCCGGGAAAGGATGAGGATATGCAGGGGATACCCTTCGTGGGGCGCTCGGGCGAATTGCTGACGCGCATGATCATCAAAATGGGCTACACGCGCGACACGGTTTTTATCGGCAACATCGTGAAGTGCCGTCCGACGGTGAATAACGAGGGAATGCGGGACCGCCCCCCCACGCCGGAGGAAATGGAGGGTTGTCTGCCGTATCTGAAAAAGCAGATTTCGCTGCTCAAGCCCGGGGTGTTGGTGCTGCTGGGCAATACGGCGCTTCAGGGACTTTTCGGCTACAAAGGAATTACCAGGCATCGTGGAAAATGGCTTGAGTATGAGGGGATTCCCACCATGCCGACCTATCATCCTTCGTATCTTTTGCGCAATGGCGGCGGCAACAGCAAGCCGTTTTGGGAGGTCTGGGAAGACTTGTGCGCCGTGCTGAAAAAACTAGGCAAGGAGCCCCCGGCGCCGGGACGGGTCAAACCCGCGCAGCAGGCATTGCTTTGATTCAGTTTTAACAGGAGAACGAGGCATCGTATGAAACCTACCCTGGTTATTTTAGCGGCGGGCATCGGCAGTCGATATGGCGGCCTTAAGCAGTTGGACCCCATCGGTCCGGGCGGGGAGGTCGTGATGGATTATTCCGTCTATGATGCCCTGCAGGCCGGCTTCGGACGCATCGTGCCGGTGATCCGCCCCGACCTCGAAAAGGATTTTCGCGAGATGCTTGGGCGTCGTCTTGAAAATCAGGCGGAGGTGGTCTACGCCTTTCAAACTCTGGATGATGTGCCCGCCGGGTTTTCCGTTCCGCCGGAGCGAAAAAAACCCTGGGGTACGGCGCATGCCGTTTTTGCGGCAAGACGCCAGGTGCAGACCCCCTTTGCCGTGATCAATGCCGATGATTTTTACGGGCGACATGCCTTCATGGAACTGGCCGCGTATCTTCAGTCCGCCCCCACGGACTCAACCGATTATTGTATGGTGGGCTTCGAGTTGGCCAAGACGCTTTCGGAATACGGCACCGTTTCGCGCGGCGTATGCACCGTGAACCCCGATGGATGGCTCGAGCAGGTGACGGAATTTACGCGGCTCGGGTTCGACCCCGCCGGACGAATCGTCCACACCGATGAAACCGGCGAGACGCCCTTTGAAGGGCATGAAACGGTGTCCATGAACACCTGGGGTTTCTTTCCCGGATTTTTCCAATCATTGGAAAAATCCTTCGCGCAGTTTTTGGAGGAAAACGGGCGGGTCGAGCGGTCCGAATTTTACATTCCCTCGGTGGTGGACCCGCTGATTCGTTCGGGCGCGGCCCGGGTGCGGGTGCTGCATACGCCGGATCCCTGGTTTGGTGTGACCTACCATGAAGACAAGCCCTGGGTGATGCAGGCGGTGCGCTCGCTGATCGACGCCGGCATCTATCCTGAACATCTTTGGAGTGAGAGCCGATGAGTAATGAAGCGCTTTGGATCCTGCTGCTGCTGATTAACTTTGGTGCGATCCTCCTGATCTATCGGCTGTATGGAAAGACGGGCCTGTTCGTTTGGATTCCGATTGCCACGATCCTGGCCAACATTCAAGTAATCAAGGTGATCAACCTCTTTGGTTTTCAGGCGACGCTGGGCAACATCGTCTATGCCACCACCTTTCTGGCCACCGACATTCTTTCCGAGAATCACGGAAAAAAAGAAGCGGCGCAGGCGGTCTTTATCGGCTTTTTTTCCCTGATCGTCATGACGATCATCATGAACCTCGTGATTCTCTTCGAGCCCGCGCCCGACGATTTCGCCCAGGAAAGCCTGAAGACCATTTTTTCTCTCATGCCCCGTCTGGCCCTCGCGAGCTTCACCGCGTTTGCCTTCTCGCAGTTCCATGATGTCTGGTCGTTTCATGCCTGGAAAAAACGTCTCCCGGCGACGCGCCATCTCTGGATACGCAACAATGCCAGCACGATGATCAGCCAGTTGATCGATACGGGAATCTTCATTTCCATTGCCTTCATAGGCGTTTTTCCCTGGCCCGTGCTGATGGGGCTCTTCTGGACCACCTACCTGCTCAAATTTGTGGTGGCCCTGCTGGATACCCCGCTGCTTTACCTGGCCAAATTTTATCACGCAAAGCGTGCGTAGATTCCCAATGCCTTTTTGGGTTTGGCGTTGACCGTCGTCGTACCCTCCGCTACCTTTGCGCGTATTTTTTTTGAAGGTGCGGCTTGAGTGAGTCGGGCCGGGAAATACAGGCCGCAGGGTTAAACACCGTCCGAAGGGCGGAGGATGAAGGAGTGGGCATGCCCAATACCGTTTTGATTGGTTCGCAGTGGGGCGATGAGGGGAAGGGAAAGATTATTGATGTGCTGACCCGTCGGGTGGACTGGGTGGTCCGCTATCAGGGTGGCAACAATGCGGGCCATACCGTGGAAGTGGGCGATGAAAAGTACGTCCTGCACCTGATTCCCTCGGGCATGCTGCACGAGGGCAGGAAATGTGTCATTGGCAACGGGGTGGTGATTGATCCATCGGCCCTGAAACAGGAACTCGATGAGCTGATTGCACGGGGTATACGCCCCGATGACCGTCTTTTCATCAGCGACCGCGCCCACCTGGTTTTTCCTTATCACCGGGCCCTGGACGGCGCCGGCGAAAAGAATCGCGCCGAAGGCGGGAAAATCGGGACCACCGGACGCGGCATTGGTCCGGCCTATGTCGATAAAGCCTCCCGCAGCGGCCTGCGCATGGGTGATCTCTTCGAGGCTGATTTTGAAGATCGCCTGCGTGCCCGCATCCGGGAAAGCAATACTCTGCTGTCTGCACTCGGCGCGGAAACGCTGAACGAGGACGAGGTGGTGCAGTCGAGCCTCGCCGCCGCCGAGACCCTGAAGCCTTATGTGGCAGATACCGTCGTGCTGGTGAATGAAGCCATCGGGCGTGGTGAAAGCGTCCTGTTCGAGGGGGCGCAGGGCACCATGCTGGATATTGATTTCGGCACCTATCCTTTTGTGACCTCCTCGAGCGCCACGGCAGGCGGGGCCTGTACGGGCGCGGGCGTGCCACCCAACTGCATCGATCAGGTGGTCGGTGTGATCAAGGCCTACACCACCCGCGTGGGCGAGGGGCCTTTCCCCACCGAACTGCACGATGCCGATGGACAGAAGCTGCGGGACATCGGTCATGAATACGGGGCCACCACCGGACGCCCACGGCGCTGCGGATGGTTTGACGGCGTGGTGGCCCGCTATGCCGCCATGCTCAGCGGCATCAATTCCTGGGCGATGATGAAACTCGATGTGCTCGATGCCTTCGAAACCGTTCGCATCGCCACGGCCTACGAGCTGGACGGCAGGCGCATCGAAACCGTTCCGGCCTCCGCCTCCGCGCTCGCCCGTTGCAAACCCATTTACGAGGAATGGCCCGGATGGATGCAAAGTACCGCACAGGCCAAAAGCTGGGAGGACCTGCCTGAAAAGGCGCAGCGCTATCTCCGGCGGCTCGAAGAGCTGACCGGCGCGCGCATCGGCCTGCTCTCGGTGGGCCCCAAACGGGCCAGTACGATTCTGATGGAATCTGACGGATGATTAAGGCATTCTAAGCCCGAATTTCCAGGACTGCCGTCGGTGGGCGGCGGGAGGAGATGAGCGTGAAGCAAAAAACAACCCTAAGAACGCCGCGCCACATCGCCATCATCATGGATGGCAATGGACGTTGGGCGAAAAAACAGGGATTTGCCCGCGTGAAGGGTCATGAAGCCGGCGCCGAGTCTGTCCGTACCGCCATCCGGTGCTGCCGAAACGCCGGAGTCCAATATCTCACGCTCTATGCCTTCAGCGTGGAAAACTGGGTACGCCCCAAGGCGGAAGTCGCCGCGCTTATGCAACTGCTGAGGCGCTTTCTCAAGAACAACGAACACGAATTGCACGAAAATCAGGTGCGTCTGCGCGTTTCAGGTCGGTTGCAGGATTTGCCCGAGGATGTGCAGCGCGAAATCAACCGCGTTATGGAGGCCACCAAACACTACGATGCGGGGCAACTCATCCTCGCCCTGAGTTACGGCGGACGCACGGAGCTGACCGAGGCCATGCAGAAAATCGCGCGCCAGGTGAAGGCGGGCGAACTGCCGCCCGAATCCATTACCGAGGAAACCATCACCCAAAACCTCTACCTCCCGGACGTCCCCGATCCGGATCTCATGATCCGCACCAGCGGCGAACTCCGCCTAAGCAATTTTCTGCTCTGGCAGCTTTCCTATGCCGAACTCTATTTTGACGATGTATTGTGGCCGGACTTTCGGGAACCCCACTTCCAGAAGGCCCTCGAAAACTACAGCAAAAGAAAACGCCGTTTCGGTGATATAGAATGAGGATGATATGCTCCCTGCTTTGGGTAAACGACTGATCAGCGCGACCTTCATCGTAGCCTTTGTGCTTGCGGCGTTTTTCTGGTTTCCTTCCTGGGCGCAGGCGCTGACGCTGGCCGTCCTCAGCGCGGTCGCCCTCTGGGAGTTTTACGCCTTTCTCTCCTCTGTCGGGATTCCGGCATTCAAGGGGCTTGGCGTGGCGGCGGGCCTCGGCCTCCAGGGGATCACATGGTATGCTTATTCGAGTTCCGGGCGTCTGCATGCCGCCGAGTGGGAATTGCTGGTTATCCTGGCCCTGGTGCTGCTGACGCTGATTCGCTGCTTTTACCGCAAAAAATGCGACAAACTGATCCTGACCATGGCGGGAACACTCCTGGGGTTCTTTTACGTGCCGTTTCTCCTGAATTTCATCGTCAAACTGCTCATGGAATGGGGCGTCGACAGTGGGCGTTTTCTGGTGCTCTATCTCCTGCTGGTGGTGAAATGGTCGGATGCGGGCGCCTACTTTGTGGGGTGTGGATGCGGACGGCACAAGATGATTCCGCGCATCTCTCCGGGGAAGACCTGGGAAGGATTGGCGGGCGGGCTCGGCACCGGGCTGCTGGTGAGTCTGCTCGTATATTTCATCGGAGGCATCCGGGCGGGGGATACGGCGTTCACCTGCTTTGACGCTGTGACCATCGGCCTGCTGATCACGGCGGCGGGCGTGTGCGGTGATCTCGTGGAATCGCTCTTCAAACGCTCGGTGGGCGTGAAGGACTCGAGCGGCGTCATCCGCGGTATGGGCGGTATGCTCGATGTGTTGGACAGCCTGCTTTTCGCCGCGCCCGTCCTCTATGTCTGTGTGCGTTTCTTTCTGGCCGCCTGACCAGTAAGCTTCGCTGGACCCACTCTTTCCTGTTGAGTCTCTTCGTTGCCCGTGTTTGGGGTGCACGCAGCTCGTTATCCCGGAGACCTTCGGCTGTCTCGCTTAATTTTTAAGGGCTGACCCCGACGGGGGTTGATAGCGGGCTTCGAGGCGGGCAAGAAAGGTGTCCATGACGGCGCCGTAGATGTCGATGCCGCGGAGTTGGTCTTCCACGCCGGCGTCGATGCTGGGGTTGTCGTTGACTTCGATGACGTAGACTTTGGAGCCGATCTGTTTGAGGTCGACACCATAGAGTCCGTTGCCGATGGCTTTGGCGGCGGCGACGGCGGTTTTGATGACTTTGAGGGGGGCTTTGTGCATGGGTATGGTGGTGACGTAGCCTTCGTCGCGCACTTTTCCGCCGTCATCGCGGTGCACAATCTGCCAGTGGTTTTCGGCCATGAAGTATTTACAGATATAGAAGGGTTCGTTGTCGATGATGCCCACACGCCAATCAAAGGGCGTGGGGAGGAATTCCTGGGCGACGACGAGGTCGGATTTTTCAAGGAGGCGGTGGGCCATTTCCATGAGGTCTTCTTCGGTGTCGGCTTTGTGCACGCCCTGGGAGTAGGAGCTGTCGGGCTTTTTAAGGATGCAGGGAAGGCCGACGGTGTCCACGATGTTGGCAATGTTGTCGCGATGTACAATGAGGGTTTTTGGTATGGTGATGTTGCGGAGCTGGAGGGCTTCGGCGAGGTAGACTTTGTTGGTGCATCGGAGGATGGAGAGGGGGTCGTCGATAACGATGAGCCCTTCTTTTTCAGCGCGGCGGGCGAAGCGGAAGGTGTGGTCGGTGACGGAGGTGGTTTCGCGGATGAAGAGGGCGTCGAATTCAGGGAGCATGCTGAATTGTTCTTTGGTGATGCGGGTGGTGTCGATTCCGCGTTGTTCGGCGGCGCGTTCGAAGAGCTTAAGTGCTTTTTCGTTGGAGGGGGGGGTGGGATCGGCGGGGTTGAGAAGCATGCCCATAAAGAAGCGCGGCGGTTTTTTTTGTCGTGGTCTGGGGGCGCGTCCGGAGAAGTAGCGGGTGGCGACGTCGAGGAGGAAGGGCCGGTGCGAGTCGGGGACGTCGTTCAGGGCGATGGAGGTCACGTGGGCGAGGCCCCAGTGCCCCCGGTTGCAGGCGAATTTGGCTCGGAGAAGTGGTGCGCGGAATTGATTGAAAAGAGCGGTACTGAGTCGGTCGTAGCGTTTGGCGAGGTTGTGGCCGAAATAGATGTTGAGTATGAATTCTTTATTTTGGATTTTGGAGAGGCTTTGCTGGATGAGTGCGTCGATATCTTCGGAGCTGAGTTTGATGATGACCTGGGTCTGCATGTCGCGCATGGCGGAGACATCCGGGATGGGGCGATGGCCGCGTGCGGCGGCGAGGAGCGATACGTAGTAGCCGGTTTGCTGATATCGATAGGAGCGGCAGAGGTTATAAACACGCGTTTTTTGGAGTCGCGTATAGGTTTGGTCGGTCAGGTAGCTTTTGGCGGTGATGACTTCGACGCCACCGATGGTGAGCGGCCAGTCTTCCAGTTTTTCAACGACGAGCAGTATGTTCATAAAAGGTCGCGAATCCCTCCGAGTGGTTAGGTTGGTCGAAGAGTAGCACTCCGCTAAAAAAATCCGAGTGGATTTTTTAATTATTTACGGTGTGCCGGCGCCTCCGGGAGGGCGGCCCTTTGCAGGCTCTGCGGAGGGGCCCTCACGCACACTTCACGAAGGTCGCCGGAAGGATGAGAGGCGGCGGGTCGGAGCGCCGGGATCAGGCCCGGGCTTTGGATTGTTTCAAGCGTGCAAAGCCAGCTTTTGGTTGGCGAGGGGTGATTTTTGCGTGTGCAGATCTTTCAGAACGCCTCCGCTGACGAGGGCGGCTTCATCGCCGACCAGATAGGTTCCTTTTTTGGTGCGGAGGTTGTAGACGGCGTGGGTGGAGCGGTCGGACCTGAATGAGACGGCGGCGTGGAGTTCGCCGGTGCCGGTGAGGGTCATATTCATTTCTTCACAAGGTATCCAATGGAAACCATCGAAGAAGCGATGGCCGGGGGTGGCCCAGACGGCCTGGCTGTTTCGCCCGACGTTGACTTCCATCAGGTTGTAGGTCCCGATGTGCAGGTCCACTTTTTCGATGATTGTTTTTACGAGTTTGCCGCTGTACAGGTCGTAGGTGGTGACCCAGTCGCCTTCGGTAAATGACTGAATGGGCCGCGGACATTCCGGCGTCATCACCAACGTGTCAGCCGCAAAACAGCATTCACAGCGGTATTTGTGAGCGGGAATAATCTCCATCGTTCTGATTTGACTTATTATTCTGTTCATCTTTGTACCCCCGTTGTGGTTACGCCGTTTATCATACACGGCTATACTGATTGTGTTAAATGTACTGCCACAATTTGTGGTGGTGAAGCAGTCGGGTTGCCACAAGGTGGAGGGGGTTCTGAAAGAAGGCTTTTTCTGAGGATGCACTTGGGTCATGGTTTTTCCACTTCCTTTCTTTTTATCATCGCTCTGTTTATTGCCGGTGAGTTTTCAGGTTTTATTCGTTCGGCATTTTTTATTGATTAGGCGTGGTGGGAGAGGGAGGCGGCGTGATGGCGATTCGGGTGGTTTTTGGTGGTGTTCGGAGGTGGTGTTGGTTTTTGGGTGGGTTTTGTTTGAGGGGATGCGGGGGGGGATGCGGGTTTCGGGATTTGTGCCTCTGCTTTGGTCGAAAAACGGCCTGAAAAGGGCCGAAAACGGACGGGTGGCCGTTGATTTCGAGCTTGAAAGGAAGCGGGATTCAGCGGGAGGGCGTTCCGCGGAAGTGGTAAACGTATTCGCGGGTGCGGTTTTCGAGGAGGCGGGAGCGCCCGCGTTGGAAGCCGCATTTTTCGAGGACACGTATGGAGGGGGCGTTTCGGGAGTCGACTCTGGCCCGGATGAGGGAGCGGGTTTTGGGTTGGAGTGAGGCGAGATAGAGGCGGACGATGGCGGTGGCATATCCGCGCCCCCAGCAGGTTTGTTTGAAGTGGTAGCCGATGTAGCGGTATTTTCTTCCGCAAAGGACGGTAAAAACGCCGATCATTTTATCTTCACCGGTTTGGATGATGGCCCGTTCAGTATTTTTATCGTTCCGGGCATAGGCATCGATGATACGTACAATATCCTGTATGCTTTCCTCCTGGGTGATGGGGGAAAAGTCGTCGTATCGGCAGACTTCGGGGTTGCCGAAGATTTCGTGATAGTCGTCGGCGTCCCGTGTACGGATGGGGCGAAGAGTGAGAGGGGGGGCATTCATGGAATTCAGTTGGGCAGCCAGCGATCCATGTATTTATCGATGGTACCGGCTTCGTTCCATCGGGTGAGAATGGCGTTGGCGTGTTCCAGCAGTTCCTGATTCTGGGGAGACACGCCCCAGGCAATCAGCTCGTTGGTGAAGGGTTGAGGTTGAAAGGTAATGCCGTCGGCCTCATATTGCGAGGCCATCCACCAGATGACCGGGGCATCGTGAATCACGACGTCAATTCGTTTTCGGATCAGTGCCTGAACGGCTTTTTCGGGAGAAGAATAGGTTTTCATTTTGGCCTGCCGGCAGTTTCGTTCGACGAAAAGGGCGCCGGTGGTGCCTTTTTCGACGCCAATGACGGGTTTTCCAATGAGTATTCCGATGTTGTCGTAGGTTCGGAAATCTTCGTTGCGTACGAGGGCCATCTGCCCTACGCGCAAAATGGGATCTGTGAAGGCTACGCGGACTCTGCGTTGATCGGTGATGGACATGCCGGAGACGATGAGGTCGATCCGCCCATCGAGCAGGGCCGGAATCAGGTCTTCAAAATCCATTTCGACGAAGACCGGTTGGCGGCCCAGTTCTTCTGCCATGAGGCGGGCAAGGTCGGCTTCAAAGCCGGTGATAACACCGTTTTTCTTGAAGATAACAGGGGGATAGTTGGGCGCACAACCGATGCGGAGCAGCGGGCCGGTTTCGATGGCGGGATCCGACGGGACTTGTCTTTGTGTTTGGTGTGTGGGTGTTCCGCAACTGCACATCAGGAGCGCGACACAAAGGGCGGCCAGCGGGGCGGAGAGTTTTCGGTTTTTCATGGTTTGGTATCTCACGATCAAGGTTGTGGATGGGACGGTAGCTGATAATCGGCATCGTTTCAACAGATAAAGCACGAGGCGTTGGATTGAAATTGGCTTGAATGTTGCGGGGTTCTGGTGTTTCGTATGCGTGGTTTCACACAGGAAGGGATGCCGATGAAAAGCGAATTTGCCAAAGAGGTTGTAAAAGCGATTGAAGCAGGGATGCATGGGTCGCCTTTTGATGTACTCGGGATGCACCGTCGCGAGGGAAAGCGTCCGGGGGTGGTGGTCTCTTCGTTTCAGCCGTATGCAAAAGAAGTGTGCGTGGTGGATAAGGGCGGTGGAACCCATTATTCGCTCTCCAAGATCGGGGCGGATGGCTTTTTTGAGGGGATCATTGCGGACCGGGAAATCTTTGAATATCGCCTGCGTATAACCGGTTACGATGGTTCATTTATCGAGGTGGAGGACCCGTATGCTTTCCAGCCGCTGATCTCTGATTTTGATTTGTATTTATTCGGCGAGGGAACGGATTACCGGACATACGAAAAGTTGGGCGCGCATTTCCGGGTGGTGAATGATGTGGCAGGGATACATTTTGCGGTTTGGGCGCCGAATGCCTTGCGCACGAGCATTATCAATGAGTTTAACCGGTGGGATGGACGCTGTTTGCCGATGCAGCAGCGCGGCAACAGCGGTTTATGGGAGCTTTTCGTGCCGGGAATGAAGCCGGGCGATTTGTATAAATTTGAAATTAAGGGGCCGGATGGCTTTTTGGGGCAGAAGGCGGATCCGTATGGCTTTGCGGCAGAGTTGCGACCGCGCACGGCTTCGGTGGTGTGGGATGTGCGGCGGTATGGATGGAACGATGGCGAATGGATGGAGCAGCGTCGGGAGCGTCAGTGGCACAAGGAGCCAATCAGCGTGTATGAACTGCACCTGAGTTCATGGCGCCGCGTTCCGGAGGAGGGGAACCGCTGGATGACGTATCGCGAGCTGGCCGACTCCCTGATTCCCTACGTCAAGGAAATGGGCTTTACGCATATCGAGACGCTGCCGGTTTCCGAGCATCCTTTTGACGGGTCGTGGGGCTATCAGACGATCGGGTATTATGCGCCTACGTCACGCTTTGGAACGCCGGATGATTTCATGTATTTTGTGGATTGCTGCCATCGGGAGGGCATCGGTGTGCTGTTGGACTGGGTTCC
>JAQVYB010000159.1 GCA_028708815.1 Kiritimatiellia bacterium
CTTGGGCAGATCAGCCCCTCGCAGGTAGCCGATCAGTGGGTCATGGTGACTTCTACCAGGGAGTTGGTGATTACCGGGGTGGTTTCAACGGTTTCGTGTCTGACGCCGGTTTTTGAGGAGGTGGAGGCGGGGAGAAAATACCGGGTTGGTGTGACGACTCAGCCGCCCATGGAGATTGGTACGCAGCAGGGCGAGCTTCGGTTGCAGCGGGAGGTTGGCGAGGATTTGGTGGTTCCGCTGTCGCTGGTGGTTGTCGGGCCGTTGACCTATGCCCCGAAGGAGCTGGTGTTGCGTGCGGATGACCCGAATGTGGGCACGCGGTATATCATTATCCGTCCGGGTGAAGTGCAAACGTTCGAGGTGACCGGCGTGGAGATTCCCGACGAGTCGCTCAAGGCCTCGGTGACCACGCTGGGGGCCAGCGGTTACCGCATTCAGATTGGCAACATCCTGACCAAGCCGGAGCTGGATGGAGCGAAGGTCATCATCCACACCACCGTGGAAAAGATGCCTGTGATTGAAATACCCTTCAAGATTATCCCGTCGCCTTGAAGAGCCTTATGAGTGGCGTTGTCACACAGGAGGCGTTTGCATGGTCGTGGGCCTTTCTTCGGGGTCTGGTGTTCCGCGTGATCCTGTTATTGCTGGGTGCCTGCATGCTGGCGGGGGGTATCCAGTTTGCGCGTCGTGATGCGATTTCCTGGGTTGGCGATTGGGCGCACTATATTGAGGCACAGGCGCGGAGGGAAAATCTGCTGCTGGTGGATCGGGAGGCGGTGCGCGGGATGATTCGCAGCGGATCGCATCTGATTCTGGATGCGCGCCCGGCGGCTGATTATCAGGCGGGGCATATCGAGTCGGCGCTGTCCATGCCGTCGGATGACCCGGGCGCTCATCCCGAGGTACTGTCTATTCTTGCCCCTTCTGATGCGCTGATGATTTATTGTTCGGGATATGATTGCGATGATTCCATTGTACTGGCGCGTGCGTTGCGGGCGCAGGATTTTACAAATCTGGTGTTGTATGCCGGGGGCTGGGCGGAATGGAGCGGGCCGTGATGTGGATGAAAAGAACCTGGAATCATCCCGCGGTGGTTTGGCTGGTACGCCTTGTTTTGGCAGGGGTTTTTCTGACTGCGGCTGTTCCGAAGATTCTGCATCCGGGGGATTTTGCTCTGTCGGTATTCCGCTATCAACTGGCGCCCTACGGGGTGGTGAATTTGACGGCGATATTTCTTCCGGTGATCGAGCTGTGCAGTGCGCTGGCGTTGTTAACGATTCCCCGGCTTCGGGATGCGGCGCTTTGTGTGATGGCCGGGATGCTCTCGCTCTTTACTGCGGCGATGTTGCTCAATATCTGGCGGGGCATTGATATTTCCTGCGGCTGTTTTTCCCAGGATGCCTCCGCCGGGCCGATGGGCCGGCTCAACGTCGCGCGGAACGTGACGCTGCTGGGATTCTGTCTTTGGGGGTTGTTTCAGGAGTGGTCCGGGATATTCGCTTGCCGATTCCGCGAGCGTGGTATAGAGAAGAGTGATTCGAACAACGAGCGTGTGAATTCAACCATCACAGGAGAACGACAATGAAAAAAACAGCCTTTACTCTGGTGGAATTACTGGTGGTGATTGCCATTATCGGCATTTTGGTGGCGATTCTGGTTCCAACGGTGGGCAGCGGAATCGAAAAATCCAGGAAGATGAAGTGCCTGGGTCAGCTGCGGCAGATTTCCATTGCCGCGCAGAGTCAGTTTGATGATACCAAGCGCTGGATGCCGTATCGGGAAGAGGCGGGATATTACGGTCAGGCCTGTTACAATCTGATGAAGTACCTCGGTGATGATCCATCTGTGTTTCAATGTCCATCCCAGCGGCATCCCGTCGAAAATGCGGAGATGCTGATCAAGGATTACGATGATACCCAGAAAGATACCGGAGTTTATACGACCTATGAAATCAACGGTTGGTTATGCAGTTGCGGCGATCCCGGTCGTGAGGAAACTCCCAAGAGCAAAATATTCGATTATTCTCAGGCGGCCATTGCTTATGATTTTCCTTATGATCCGTCGGCACAATATCGGGCGCATCGGGGAGGGGTCAATGTGGCATACCTGGATGGGCATGCCGGGTGGCTGCCGGATGAAGAGATGTATATTGACGGTGGAAATTCAGAAAGCAATTTTTACTGCAAGGGTCATACGGTGTGGTAGTGATGCTTGGCGAGGGGTGAGACGATGAAGAATCCTTTAATTGATTCAATTCTTACGCGCCGGACGATTCGCAAATTCAAAGCGGGTGGTCCGATTTCGGATGAGGCGATGGACGCCCTGG
The DNA here is from genome assembly GCA_028708815.1 of Kiritimatiellia bacterium. Taxonomy (GTDB): domain Bacteria; phylum Verrucomicrobiota; class Kiritimatiellia; order RZYC01; family RZYC01; genus JAQVYB01. The sequence continues at coordinate 2,327 of JAQVYB010000159.1, forward strand.
TGCAGGCGGGCATGGCCTCGCCCACAGGCTTTGATGCGCGTCCGTGGCATTTTGTAACCATTCAGGATGCGGAGATCATGCAAAAACTGGCTGCGGCGATGCCGGGGTGTGATTCGTGCGCGCTGACGGCCTCGGCGGTGTTGATTTGTGCTGATCCGACCGGCGAGAAACTGCCGGGCATCTGGGTGCAGGATTGTTCGGCGTGCGCGCAGAACATTCAACTGGCCGCGCATGCGCAGGGACTGGGTGCGGTTTGGCTGGCGATGTATATGGTGGAGGAACGCATTCAGGCATGTCGTCAGCTTCTCGGGGTTCCGGAACCGATCATTCCTTTTACCTTAATTGCCGTGGGTGTTCCCGATGAGACGGGCAATCTGATGGAACGGTATATCCCCGAGCGCGTGCACCGTAATCGGTGGTGAGCCGAACGTCCCGCGAGCCGATGCCGGGTGTTCAATTCCTCTTTTTTTGCCAGGCGACCTGTGCGGCGAGGCCTTCGCGTACGGAGGTGGCAGGGCAGTAGCCAAGCAATTCGCGTGCCTTATCAATACAGGCGGAAGTGTGCTTCTGGTCGCCGGGGCGCACGGGCAAGTGCTCAATGACGGCTTTTTCGCCGGTTAATTCCTGAAGGAGTTCAATGACTTGGTTCAGGGAAATGATTTCTCCTCCTCCGACATTGAAGGCCTGGCCGAGCGCCTTGTCACGCTGCTTCCAGGAAAGGATGGTGGCCTGCACGCAGTCGGCAACGTAGGTGTTGCTTCGGGTTTGCCCGCCATCGCCGAACATCTTGAACGGGGTATGTTCCGCCAGGGCGCGAATGAGGATGTTGTAGGCCATGTCGGGTCGCTGGCGGGGCCCGTAGACGGAGAAGTAGCGCAGGATGGTGATGGGGAGGTTGAAATTGGTTTCGTAGGCGCGGCAGAGGTTTTCGGCGGCAAGTTTGGTGATACCGTAGGGGGAAAAGGGGTTCAGAGGGGTGTTTTCGGGGCCGGTGGCTTCTTTTCCGTAGACGCTGGAGGTGGAGACATGGATGAACTGGGGGATGTGGTGCTTACGGGCGGCGTCCAGCATGCGCTGGGTGGCAATGAGGTTGCAAGAGGCATAGAGTTCCAGGTCGCTCCAGCTCAGCATGAGGCCGGCCATGGCGGCGAGGTGGAAGATCACATCAGCCCCTTCGATGAGTTCATCGCGCACGGGGTTGCGCAGGTCTTCCTCATGAAAGAAGAACCGGGCGTTCGTTTTGAGAGCGGCGAGATTATTTTCTTTGAGGGGACGGGGGTAGTAGGGGATAAAGGCATCCACGCCGATCACCTCATGACCTTCTGCCAGCAAGGTTTCGCAAAGATGTGATCCGATAAACCCGGCGGCTCCGGTGACCAGACAGCGACTCATGGTATCCACTCCAGTGTTTGATGTTGAATGCTGTTAATACCTGAAAACCTCATCACATGCAAAAAGAAAAGGCTTTTCACCTCATCAGGAAAGGCTCTTGTCTCGCCGCCTTCGTAAAATCCGCGATGGAAAGAGTGTCCGAAAAAGTTTCCAATGATTGGAAAAAACGTCTGAAAAGTTTCCAATGGTTGGAAAAAACGTCTGAAAAGTTTCCAATGGTTGGAAAAAACGCTGAAAAGTTTCCAATGGTTGGAAAAATGAAAGGGTGCCCTCATGGCATCATGCAAACGGCCCATCAGACGATAGACCTTTCGAGGAAGACGAAAGCGGCATCGGCTCGATGGGATCTTTTCTCTTTACATGCGGGATGCCCGCGGGCCGCGGGCGCTCCCGGGTTGCTTTTGCTCCGTGCTCTCTGTGAGCTCGAGTGACTGAAAGGAACGGGTGGTTACGTTCTTTTTTGCTTAGACTGTGCATCCGCCGGCTCGTAGCGCAGGCGGTACTGTTTGCAAAGCGATATAGCCGCCGCGCTTCGCTTGTCGGCTTATAACAAAGCGGCGTCGCATGGAATACCATTTGCCGCACGCACTCCAGAATTTCTCTACATGCGGGATGCCCGCGGGCCGTGGGCGCTCCCACTTGCTCTCTGCATGGCATGGAGGCCCATGCCGCTCCCGGCATGGGCCTCCTGTCATTTCACACCCGGTGCTCAGGGTGCTGCAATGCGGGCGAAGGGGGCGGTGAAGTGGTCTGTATCGGCCCATTCAAAGGAGCTGTTATACACTTCCACGCCCGGGGTATCGGTGGTGGCGGGATCGTTCGGGATGGTATCCATGGCGGAATTGCCGCCGGCGCCGACCATGACGCCGATGCCGTTGGCTTCGAGGTCCGCTTTGGTCAGCCCCAGGGCCGCCAACGGAATTTTAACCTCATAGAAGCTGTCGCGATCGGTTCGCGTGTGGGCGCTGTCTTTGAAGTTTTCCAATGCGCTTTCACCGTCGTTTCGGTTGTCGCAATCGCGGACGCCCCAAAGGGAAGGAGCCGCCAGCAAGGCGCCGTTGTCATAGGTGATGCTGCGTGCGGAGCAGGCATAATATTCGCCTTCGTCCACGGGGAATACTCCGTCGCTTTGATGAGAGATGTATCCCTGCCATAGGCTGCCGGCCATGTACATCATGTAGTCGGGTTGATCGGGTCCGCCCCAGGTTTGTGTTTTGCCCCACATGTCGTTGGTGCATCCGCCGGTTTCCGTATCCAACATCATCCATACGAGAATGCCGTCGTTCCGGTTGATGGGGTCGCCGCTTCCGGCATTGGCGCCGTCGATGACATCCGTGACATCCACCATTTGCCAGGCCACGTAGAGGTTGTTGTTGTCCCAGCAGGCCCAGAGATGTGTGAAATCAATAGGTGCTTCGTGGGTGGTCCAGTTATCGCCGAGGGTGCGCGGATCATCGTTGGCGACATCGAGGGCGATGAGCATGTCGTCGGTCCACTCTCCGGAGGTGTTGGCTCCGTCAATGGTGATTCCTGCGGAGCGGTATTTTCCGAGGGTTGGATTGGTGGAATAGGGTTTGGTGGAACCCGGTGTGAAGTCGCTGTTGACGGTGATTCGGTAATTGGCTCCACCGTTGCTGTCCCAGGTTTCCGTATCGCCGTTATCCGTAGCGACCAGGGCAAACTCCAACGAGCTTCCTGCGGTCTGTGCGGGCATCGTAATCGACCAGATGTCGTTACTGCTGTTAGAGCCGGTTTTGGTCAGTCCGCCGCCGCTCCAATTGTTGCCGCCATCCAATGAATAAACGATACCCGCTGATGCCGCAGCGCCGATGGGGGCTGTTTCGAAGCTGATGCTCAGCGTTTCATTGGTGTCCCACTGTCCGGAAGCCGGATCGGTCACAACCCGGCCCACCCAGGTTACATTCTGCGGGGCACTGATTTTGTTGAAGATATAAACCTCTTCATCGGTCAGCCCGCCCAGGGTGGCGCCACGTAGCGTCAGGGTGCGATATTCACCGACTTCCATATCCGCACCAAACGTAATGGTCGCGCCGTTGTTGTAGTTGATGGTCGAACCGCCCTGGACCGTATAGGTCGAGGAGACGACATTCACGCCGGACACATTAAGCGTCACCAGGATGCCCGCCGTGCTGAAGCCGCCCCCGGCGGGAGACGCGCTGACGCTCACACTCTCGTTCACCATGCCCTGCGGCACCTCGGCGCGCACTTTGTAGAAGCACGTCATTTTGTTGGAGACCGAACCGTCAATGTATTGCGTTAACGGAACCACTCCGACGACATTACTCTGCACCACCTGGAAGCCGCTGACCAGATTCGTGCTGCGCAGCAGGGTATACCGACGCCCTGTATCCGCCACCGGCCAGGCAATCGTGACCCCGCCGCCCGAACGCATCGTGGGCGAAAGCGCCAACTGAGAGGCCGCACTCGTCGGGTCCGTTCCGGCAACATACTCGGACAGGTTGTTCACACCGTCGCCATCGCTGTCCAGGTTGGCAACCGACGCGCCGGTCGGATTGAAGCCGTACTTACTTGCCCACTCATCGGGAATGCCGTCGCCGTTGCTGTCTTCTGTATCGCACGGCTCGATGTCGACGCCCCAATTATTATTGTTGTTGTTATCCCAGTCTGTTCCGTCGTTGAAAACAAACTCCAGCCGCAGGCAGTCCACCGGCACGCTGATTTCCCTGGACCATACCCCGGCGGATTCCGTCATTGCCACACCCGCCCAGTTGGTCGAATCGACAAAAAAGAATCCGTACACCAGTTCAACCTGCGCGGCTCCGCTGAGCACGCCGTCATTGGGCGTGTAGCTGATTTCCACGGTACTTCCGAAGCAGTTGTCCGGGTTAACCGGCGTCCAGGCCACCTCGGCAGGCGTACCGCCGGCGTTCACATTCACCGTGTAGTTTTCCCCGCCGTTGTTTGCCCACGCTTCGCCGCCTTCGCCCTGTACGCAAGCCGCATAACTGATGACGGTTTCACTGGGAAAACTGCCCATGTTGACATGCCAGCCGTCGAAGGACGTGATGCTGCTGTCCACCGACATCACGGCAGTATCCCATGTGGTTCCGCCGTCGGTCGTATAGACCACATACGCATTGGTGCTTCCGCCGACGGGCGAGGATTCCACATTGATCCACAGGTCATCACCGGGGTCCACTTCGCCGTCAAAGGGCCAGTGGTAGGCACGGTTTATGGTGATCTGGCTTGATGCTCCCGCCACAAAAATTTTGGATTCCTTCCCGCTCAGCGAAAACGAAATACTGCCGCCACTGGAGGTTACCTTTTCACCGGGATTCAGTACGTTTTCAAATTCGGTTCCATCCGGCGAATCCACGTTTGGACTTATTGAACGGCTGCCATCCGAGGTGTTGAGGGCCACCAGCGATTCTTCATCGCCATAACTGCGGCTGTAGGCATAGGCCCCGGCGGAACCTTCCTCCCAGCGCTCGGAGAAACTGCCGCGTGTCAGGCTTTTGTAGTTTTTGCGTGCGTTATTGATCGCCGCAATGTGGCTGTAAAGGGGTGAGGCCGCCTGGTCAAATTTATTTCCGGAGGCCGGGCCGGGCTGAAAACCACGGTCGAACATGCATTCACGCTGATGGTCGCCGTCGTCCGGGTTATCCGTTGTTTTGCTGCTGCCGTTGTAGTGTCCGCCCTGATCGAAGCAGTGCTCGGTACCATAATAAAGCAGTGGCACAGGCATCGCGGTGTACAGGAAAGTCATCGCCGGCTTTAGTTTGGCCACATCGTCATCGTAGCCACCGCCCATTTCCAGCGAAATGCGGTTCACGTCGTGATTGTCAATGAAAGCCACCAGCCGGTTGGCCCCCTCTCCATACATACTGATGTTGTCGCGCTGATCGGTGAGTTGTCCCGTCCCGCCACTATCCTTGAAAACACTCTTAATGGTATTGGCCATGGGGAAAAACAGGGCCGAGTTGAAGGAATAGCCTTCGTCGTTACACCAACTGGCCAGTGCGCCGTTATCATAGCTGAACAGTTCGCCGAAGAGCAGGAAATCACTTTTGCCCAGCGAAGCGGCGTGTTTGCGCATGTCGTCGGCCCATTTTTTGCACCAATTATATTCCACATGCTTGATGGCATCCACGCGGAATCCGTCACAGTCTGTCGCTGAAATAAGGTTTTTAAAGGCCCGGTCCAGTTCCGCCTGCACATCGGCACGATCCGTTGCCAAATCGTCCGTACCTTTGAATTGACCCAGTAGATTCTCCGGAGAGGCGTCCCAGTTGTTGATGGTTCCGTTGTGATGAAACCAGTCCAACCGGTCAAATGCACCGCGATGACGGCGATTGCTGTCCCACCAGGTGTAGGAATCATTGCCGCCGGACCAGTACCACTTGTCGTCATCGCCGTTGGGCAATCCGCCCAAGTCAGCCATATGATTAACCACCACGTCAAGAATCACATAAATTCCGCGGCTGTGGCAGTCGTCGATCAGGTCCTTGAGTTCCTGGAAGGTGCCTGCGGTGGGATCACAACGCCAGAAATCGGTTGGATGATACATGTGATAGGGCGTATACCGAGTATCCCGTCCCTGTGTATTCATCTGTACACCCGAAATCCAGAGCCCGTTTACTCCCATGTTTTCCAGGTAATCCAGTTTTTGACGCAAGCCCACCCAGTCCCCACCATGGAAAAAATTGCGGTTTTCCGGATAGTTTTTTCCGGTAACAAACCAC
>JAQVYB010000160.1 GCA_028708815.1 Kiritimatiellia bacterium
AAACAAAAGCCCGGCTCCACTTCGTTTTAAATGGTTAACCCTTTAATTCCCCAAAGAGAATTCAATACTCAAATATCAAGGGGCCTGATCTCCCGAGACCATCTCTTCACTTAATATTTAAGGGCTGACCCCAGGGACCCAAATATCAAGGGGCCTGATCTCCCGAGACCATCTCTTCACTTAATATTTAAGGGCTGACCCCAGGGACCCGAGCAGAGCAATGTGAGAGTTAACGCAACGCCCAGAATATGTAGGTATCTGATCATCTTCATTATTCGCGAACGTCTGAATCAGAGGATTTTGGTTCCCCAATCCGTGATTCCGTTTCCTTGTTGATGTTGATTCATCTGTGGTTGTATTTTGGAGCCGGCACGGAACCAAAATACTCTGGATTCCATGGTTAGAAGACAGCATAATACCAGCCATCGCCTAGGTCTGTTACATTCTTCAATGTATGGCTGGTAGGCGGGACTGTTGGACTGTGGCTGTAGTGGTGCCAGACGCGCATGGAGTAGCTTGAGAATCTGACTCTTTTATCATCTGGCGAAACGCGGATGCTCTCTACGCCGTATGTCCTGCAAAATGATTTTACCCTCTTTCTGAGGTTCGCGCTTGGTTCGGGATTAATGTTGAGGACCCTGAAGATGGCTATGCTGTGACATCTGATATCCAGCTTCCTGTTTTGTTTCAAGAGAAGGTTGGCCATATCTAGGAAGTCAGTTTTCGTTTGGCTGTTGAAAAAGCGCTCTTGATCTTTCCAAGGGTCAGGCCTGAAAGAAAAAGCAAAGCAAAGGATCGGAAGAATAATCCCTGCGGATACTAGATATTTACATGCCTTTTCCATCTTCTAACGTCGAAATCAGAGGATTCTGGTTCATTCACCCCTGACTTGATTTGTTTGTTGATGTTGATTTACCTGTAAATGTCTTTCTGCCGCGGACGGAACCAGAATACTCTGGATTTGCTGGTTCGCAGAATTCACTTCGTTCAAGAGAGGGCTTCTTCATCCGTGCTGTTGGGGAATACTAAGTCTCAGCTGGTGGTTCACTCTTTTCCACAGAGCAAGATTTTACGAAGGCACACCCCAAGGAGGTAATGCAAATATCATCATACCCACCGTGTCGTACAATGACGGTATCCACAGAAGACATCAACTTGGAGTCTAATATGTTGGAGTCATCTTCAACCTCGACATTGCCTTCTTCAAAGTATGAATCAGCCAGGCCAAGGCGACAAAGATTGTCAAATGCGATCCTGAAAGAAATTTTGTCGATACCAAGTTCCCCATAAATCTTCCTTGATGATATAGGTTCAATAGTAGGCGGAAGGTCAGGGTCAAACCAGGACTTCCCTTTGTATTTTGATACAGTTGCTTCATGTATTTCCGAGTATTGGCAATACATGCAATTCAGAATGTGAATGTCGATAGGCTCGACTTGCTGAAGAATCGCAACATATGCACTGCGAACCTTGTCGGACGCCGGGTCCATGGCAGAGGCTAAAAGAGAGGCGTATAGCGTGTGTATCTCTTCCTCATCTTCGATAGAGGCCTGCATGAAGATCGGTAATACCAACTTTGGAGGAACTAGAATGGGGGGTCTGCCTGCTAATCGTGCATTAGCTATCCGTTCAGCTTTGTCAATGAGTGCTAATTGTCGTTCCCATCGCTTGAATTTGAGGGCATCTCCAATCATTCCACAGGTGGAATCAATAGGTTCTCCCATGATGCGAGCAAGAAACTGGCCTAGCCGCTCAACGGTAGATATTGCTTGCCCCGTTGCTTTGGCTATTGCTTCAATGGCTTGTGCCTCCTCTTTCATTAATTCCTCCTTTGCGAACATACCAGAGTGAGCTGCCGGGCGATGGGCAGCGGCTCTTTTACGACTTTGGCCCCGGCCAGCTCCACGGGGCGGTTAGGTGGAGCGACTGGGTTCACAAAACGTTTCTCAACCAACAATGAACCGTATATCACGATAAAACGACGCATTCGCCCATTCAACGTCGCTCTACAGTGAACCTAAAAAAACGAGAACTGAACACAAAACGTTGAGATAATCCTAAAGCGCCGCTGTATTAACGTGCTGTTATCCAGCGGCGCTTTAGGATTACCTGAGCGCGAATTTTTTGCAAACCCTTTCCAACCAAAATATCAAGGCTGGTTCACAAAGTTCGGCTACCCAGGCGGTCCCACTTAACAGTAGCAGCAGTGGAAATATTTCCATGATATCCCTCCATGGGCTGGAAAAACATTCCATCTATTGCGTTATTAATTAATTAATCTGGAATATCGCTTGTTTTTGATTCCATGTATTGATGAACGCCTAATATACACTGTTTATTGAGATAGTAGAAGGGTGGTTATGGAAAGCAAGTGCTAATTCCCGCCGAATCCAATATCGAGTGTGATGAATGAATAATTCATGGAGACCCGGGGTCGGAGGAAGGGGAGGGTTTTTCGCTCCAGGAAACACTCAAAAAGAGTAATGAGCCTTCGTGTGGATTGGTGGTTTGCATCGTTCCCGCCGGCTTTGCTCAGGTTAGCAAAGGTAAACGAAGGAAAAGGCTCGGTTGAGTGGGGTTTCTCCGGGTCAGGCGTATTGTGATTTCAGCAGGTCGGCGACGGATTCGTCAAAGAGTTCGCGGCGGGCGAGACGATCGAAGGCGGCCATGAGGTCGGGGATGCGGATGCGCTGTTTGTGTTCGTCGCGGTAGTCCTGCACAATGGCGCCTCGGTGCATCATAATGATGCGGTCGGACATGTCTACGGCCTGCTGCATGGAATGGGTGACCATGAGGGTGGTCAGTTTTTCGCGTTGGACAATGGACTGCGTGAGTGCGGTGACTTTGGCGGCGCTTTTGGGGTCGAGGGCGGCGGTGTGTTCATCGAGTAGCAGGAGGTCGGGTCGGGTCCAGGTGGCCATGAGGAGGGTGAGGGCCTGGCGTTGCCCGCCGGAAAGGGTGCCGATCGGATTATCCAGTCGGTTCTCGAGATCCATTTTGAGTTCCCGTATTCGGTCGGCCATTTGGGTGCGCGCATTTCGGGTGAGTGCGGGTCGCAGGGAGCGGTGCTTTCCCCGGTGCATGGCCAGGGCGAGATTTTCGGCGATGCTCATTTCGGCGGCGGTACCCGCGAAGGGATTCTGAAAGACGCGCCCGATTCGGGCGGCACGCCGGTGTTCGGGCAGGCGGGTGAGGTCGCATCCATTCAGCCGGATGGTTCCGGCATCCGGCGCGAAGCTGCCGGCCACGGCGTTGAGCAGGGTGCTTTTCCCGGAGCCGTTGCTGCCGATGAGGACGGCGAATGTGCCTGGTTGGATGGTCAGGCTGACGCCCTGGAGGGCGCGTACTTCGTTGGCGGTTCCGGGCATGAAGGTTTTATGCAGATTCACCAGTTCAAGCATGACGTTCTCCCCGATGGGTGCGCTTTTTCAGCGCGGCGAGTCCGTGCGGCAGGACGAGTGCCGCGAAGACGAAAAAAGCGGTGACCAGTTTGAGGTCGTTGGGTTGAAGGCCCCAGCGCAGGGCAATGGCAATCAGGAGGCGGAAGAGAATGGTTCCGAGTATGGTTCCGCAGATGGTCAGACCGATGCCGACCCGGCTTATGAGCGCCTCGCCGATAATAATGCTGGCCAGTCCCCATACCATCATGCCGATGCCCATCTGTACGTCGGCGAATCCCTGATATTGCGCCAGCAAGGCGCCGGAAAGGGCCACGAGCCCGTTGGCCAGGGCCAGGCTGAGGATAATCATGGTTTCGGGATTGATTCCCTGAGCGCGCGCCATTTGGGGGTTGTTGCCGGCGGCCCGCAGCCCGGTGCCGAAATGCGTGCGCAAAAACCGGGTGAGCAGGAAGGCGACGATCAAACAAACGACGGCGGCGCAGGCGAGGTTGGCGATGTCGGGGAGGGGGACTTCCCATCCGGCCAGGTTCCACTTCTCAAAGGGATTTCCGCTGCGGTTCAGGAGTTTCTCTGTGCCGGAGGATATGGAGGCGGAATTCATGAGCGGGATGTTGCTGCGTCCCATGATGCGCAGGTTGATCGAGTAGAGGGCGGTCATGACGAGGATGCCGGAGAGGAGTTCCTGGATTCGGAATCGGGTGTGCAGCAGTCCGGTAACGGCGCCGGCACAGGCGCCTGCAAGCATGGCCAGTCCGGTGGCGGCCCAGGGATTCCATCCCCGCATGATGCAGACGGCGGCTACGGAGGCGCCGAGGGTGATGGAGCCGTCCACCGTGATGTCGGTAAAGCGGATCATGCGAAAGCTGATCAGGGTGCCCAGAGAGAGCAGCGACAGGATCAGACCCATGGTAAATGCACCTAGAACCAGACTCATTACAGCACCTCCGGATTGCTCAGCGTTGCGCACCAGCAGGCCCCCCGCAGCAGGGCGCTTTCCCCCAGCCCGACTCCGGGGCGGGAATCGTTTAGGAGGTGCAGTACGGCACGCGGGGGTGGTCCGTTGAAAAAGCGGCGGACGGTTGCGGCCAGTTCGATGCGTCCGTTGGGCAGCGGTTGATAGGGGAATACGGCGGCGTGCAGGTGGGCAAAGAGTCCGGGTTCGGCCAGGGGCAGGAGGGCCCCCTGTTGGGGATGGTATTGTTCATTGCGCAGGGCCGTGCCGCAGATCAGGGCCTGTTCTCCGGAAAACATGCGCTCGCCGCAGAAGTTTATCCAGTCCCGCATGGCCGGAAAATCTGTGGATGTTTCCGGGGTGATGCGTCCCGGCGAGCGGAGGAGGGATGCGCCGACGAGGCCTTCGATTTCGCCGGCGATCACAAAGCCGATGGCGGAGGCTTCCGTTACGCGCATGGCTTCGGTGATGAGCGTGGAGAGGGAATGAACGGGTTGTTCCGTTCGCGGGCTGAAGCGAAGAAGGTGCGACATGGCGCCCCGGCAGAGAATGGCCTGAATCGAGTGGAGTTCCGGGAGAAAGGATTTTTCGGGGACGAGGTAATCCGGTCGGCTGTGTTCATCGGGTGGTTGCATGGCGACGCATCCCTGAATGGCCATGAATTCACCGAAGAGTTCCCGTGATTGGTCGAGGGTATCTGCCGCGCTGCCGATCCCGAGCGCAAAGCTTTGTTCATCTACGACGAGTTTTCGGCACTGATCCATCCGCACGGGATTCCAGGGGTTCCAGGCGGAGATGGCGCGCGCGGAAAGAGCGGCGTCCCATTGCAGGTTGAAGCAGGCGGGTTTGTCGGTGACGGCCTCTCGTACGCACGGCTCTTCCTTGCCGGGCGCCTTTTCGAGGAGCCACTGTTCAAAGCCGGCCAGGGCGAGGGTCTGGCGGACCATGCCGACGGCGTGGATGATTCTGAACCAGCCTTGTACGGTGAAGAGTTCCTTCTGAAGCAGGATCAGCGACCGTATGCCGGCGGAACTCACATAGGTCAGTTCGGAGGCGTCGATGAAGAGATGGTGTTCGCCGGCCCGCACTTCCTGCAGCATTCCCTCCATAAATAAATCCGCCCAGGAGGCATCGAGTCGTCCGACGGCCTTCACCACGAGGCCTTCCTTGATTTTCGTTTGGCTCAATTGCATGATTTATTCCGTATTCTGTTGTGGTGCCCGGCGGGGCTTTCTGTCCGGCTCGATCACGATGGTTTTGGCGGTTGGTTCAATGGGGAGGCTGGAGGGCGGTACGCCGGCGAGTATGGCGGCGGCGAGACGTCCGGCCTGTTCTCCCCAGGCTTTGTAATCATCGCCGATGCATCCAGTGGCGCCCTGTTCCATGAGGCGTGGTTCCGTGGTGAAGACCGGTACGCCCGCCGCTTCCGCCGTTCGGGATACGGCGGGGAATCCGGTGGTAATCAGGTTGTCGGCGGAAACCAACAGGGCCTGCGCGCCCTGCTGGATCAGTGATTGCGCCGCCAACGGCAGATCCGAGACGGATGCGGCGGTGACCTCGATCAGGCGCATGCCCCTGGCCGCCGTGACGGCACGCAGCTTCTGCACTGAAATCAGCGCATTCATCTGTGAGGGGTCATAGACGGTGCCGATGGTTTGGAGTGTAGGATCATGGAGAAGGGCCATCTCCAGCAAGGCCCCGACGGGCGGGTCGTCGTGTACGCCGCAGATATGATCCGGGCGTCCGTTGGTGAAGAGATTCAGCCGGGCGGGATCGCTCGCCACGGTGAAGACCAGCGGGATGTCGAGATTTTTCCCGACGGCCGCCATGAGGGCAGGCGTGGTTATGGTGGCGATCAGGTCGGGTTGGTCTGTTGCGGCGGCATCGAGAAGCTGAGAAAGTATGGTCATGTCGCCCTGGGCGTTGTATTTTTTCAGCACATAATCCGCGCCCGGTTGCAGGCCGCATTGGTTCAGTCCGTTTTCGAAGCCTGTTTCGGCTTGTTCGAGGGAGGGGTTTTCCACGAGGTTGATCAGGGCGATTTGTGCGGGGCGGTTGAAGCGGGCGCTGAGGTGGTAATAGAGATCGGCGCGTTGGAGCAGATCCGGGGGGAGGGTCAGGTCCAGCAGGCGTGCGGCGGCGAGATCGAGTGCGAGTTCATTTTTCATGACGGGCGTAATGGGTATGTCGGCGGGTGATTCGCCTTCCAGCACGCGTATGACCAGATCGGCGGTTTCCGCGCCGCAGGCATAGGGTGCGGGTGCACACGACATGACAGCGCCCCCGCCCATCAGCGAACTATCATCGGCAATGACCGGGATGTGTTGATTTCGGCAGGCGTTGACTATGGCCGGCATGGCGCTGACCACGGTGTTGTCGGCAATGAGAAAGACCATGTTGACCTTGTGCGAAAGCAGGGCCAGAATACCCTCCGAGACTTCGGACGTATTGTTGACGGTGACCTCCTCCAGCTCGAACCCGCGCGTGGAAAAGATGTGTTTGAGGTCGTTCACTTCTTTGACGGAGTTGGCTTCGGCGGGATTATACAGGACGCCGATGCGTTTCACGGTGGGAAAGAGTGCGCGTGTGCGGTCGAAGAGTTCTTCCGTCGGGAGTTTTTGCAGGGCGCCGGTCACATTGGGCAGATGATTGGTGAAGTCTCTTCCCGCCCCTGCTTCGATGGGGGCGGAGACCACGCCGAAGACGATGCTCTGCTGTCCGCCGAGGGCGATGGCAGAGCCCAGACAGGGCGTGGAGAAGGGCACCATCACATCCGGTTGGGTGGCGAGCAGATTGGCGGTGACCTGCGGCAGCAGGGCCATTTCTCCGTTGGCATGCTGGATGATCAGCGTCAGGTTTTTTCCCTCGTGGTAGCCTCCCTCGGCGAGTCGGTCGCGAAAGCCGGAAAGGGCCTGTTCAAAAATCGGTGCGGGGACGTAGTAACTCAGGGCGATACGGGTCTGGTCTTTCGGCTTTGGGGATGGGGCGAGCGGTTTTGTTCCACCCTCCTTTTGTTCCAGGGTCAGGAGGTCATCCGTCATGTGCCAGCCGGTGAGCCCGGAGAGGACGGAGCGGTTGACATTGAATTTTTCGGGGATGACATTTTCGATGCGGTAGGAGGCGGGGGAGCGTCCGCGGAGGATGGCGGCGGCGATGTCCGCCGTATAGCGTCCGATGGTGTGGTAATTTGCGCCGATTCCGAAGAGGGCGCCTTTTTCGGCATCGGCGGGGTCGTTGGTGAATACGGGCACATGGGCCTGTTCGGCCAGGTGAATGATGAGGGGCGCGGAAGCATTGGCGACGGTGTCGCCGCCGATCCAGAGGGCTTCGACGGATCGTGCGAGCAGGGAGCGGACGGCGTCGCTCACTTCCGAGGTGTTTCCGGCGTTGGCCTCGATGAGTTCGATGTTCCGTTCGCGGCATATGGCGCGGGCTTCGTTGAGGCAGGCTTCGGAGCACTGTTCGCCGGGATTCCAGACCACGCCCACCCGGCGTATCATCGGATTCATGGTGTGCATGATTTCAAATGCACGGCGGACGGGTTGAAAGGTGCCGATGCCGGCTAACCAGGGGGGGTGGTCCTCTTTGTTTGGGCCGGTGATGCCGACGCCTGCGCCCTGGGGAAAGGTGACACCTCCGAAGACGTGATTTCGGCGGGTAATCTGATTGGCTTTTGCCACAATCTGCAGGGCCACGGTGCTGGAGGTGATGAGCAGGTCGAAATCGCCTTTGGCCATTTCAGTGGCTGCGGCGTTGGCGGTGGTGTAGTCGCCTTGTGGATTGTAGAGATGCACGTTGGCGTTGTCGGGGGCGAGGAGCCCGGCCTGTTTCAAGCCGTCCAGGATGCCGGCGACATGGGCATCGAGGAGGGGGGTGGAGGTAAACTGCATGAGGGCGATGCGTGGCAGCTTTTCGGTGGGGGCGGGTTTGGCGGTTTGCCGGCGTTCCCAATCGGAAGCCAGCAGGATGGCAGACGCTCCGGCAATCAGAAGTAGAGCCAAACGGAGTTGGCGGAGTATGTTCAGCATGAGTCTGGTCCCCTGTGGTGTTTTGCTC
>JAQVYB010000161.1 GCA_028708815.1 Kiritimatiellia bacterium
AGTCGCTGCCGACCACTTTCAGCAGCAGCGGCTCACCCGGCGTCACCCGCGCGGACGGCAGTGTCAACGTGAACGTGCCGTATTCGGCGGTCGCGGTGTCGCGCACATATTTGAGCGTCACGGATTTGTCGGCGCTGGCCCACTCGGCGTCGCTCTCGCTGATGGCCGGAATGTCGATCACCTTCTCGTCGTTCACAAAGAGCGCGAAACTCGCCTGCGGCTCCGCGAAGTAACCCATGCCGCCCAGCCAAGTCACAGCCGTCTGCGGTTTTGCCCGCGCGTCGGCGGGCATCGGCCGTGTCTTCCAGACCAGTTCGTTCTTGCCGGACATGGCCCGTGCCACATCGATCTGATTGACGCCCACCGGCATATTGTCATGCCCGCTGTCGCCCGCCCTGACCGTCACCTGCCAGCCGTTCTGATTCCCGGTCGCCGCCTTCACGATGCCTTTGGGATTGAACGCATCCGAACGCGCATAGCGGATCATCCCGTCCAGCAGGCAGGTGCCCTCCGGCGTCCCCGAAAACACGTCGAGCCCGAAGGTCATCAGCGCGCGCCCCGCGCCCATGCGCGCTTCGGCGGCGTACAGGAAGTAGTTCTGTCCCCCTTCGCCGACCACGATCATCTCATCCGGCAGAATCCCGGCGAACGGCAGCGGCCAGCCAGTCTTGACGATCCGGAAGGAGAGCGGCGAGAGCGTCCCGTCGTGCGGGAAATCGCCGAGGGCGAAATGCTTGGCGAACACGGTTCCCACTTGATTGCCCATACCCCACCATCCCAGACTCACGTTCGGTTTGCCGTCCGCTGCGCTCACCAGCATCACGCGCCGGCCTGCCGCGAGCGCAGCCGCAATTTCCGGCGTTCTTCTGCCGGCGATCAGCAGCTCTGCCTGTTCCGCCTCTTTGGTTCCGACAACCGCGAGATTCGCGTAGAGCTTCTCAAGTTTCGGCAGAATCTCTCTCGTCACGGCAATGCCCGCGCCGTCCAGCCTCTCACGCTTGGGAAACACCCAGAAATCCCAGGCGTTCGAGACGCTCTCCGCTGACCGCTGACCTCTGACCTCTGCCTCCAGCACGGCGTGGACGGGCTTTTCCACCAAGGGCATCACAAGCGCCGCCTCTGCCAGAAGCCGCGTGCTGCCCAACTCAACATCGCCGCCGTCGCATTCGCCCTGCGCGAGTACGGCTTCCCCTGCACGCAAGGTCCACCGGACACGCGCCTTTTCTAACGGCTCCGCACCGTAATGCGTGATCCAGAAACCCGCCTTCACCGCCTCACCCGCGACCGCGATCCGCTCCTCGGGCTCGGTCTTGAGCAGCAGCGCGGTCGGACCGTTGAACAGCCGGAATGACGCGGCGGTCGCCCCGTTGCTCTTGGGTTCCCAAAACCCGTTGAACAGACCCTGGGCGCTGTAGGTCTTGCCCTGCTGCACGATGACATCGACGATCGTCCAGAAACTGTAGCCGTCGCAGGCCGGATCAAGTCGCGCATTCTCGATGCCGCGCTTCTGATAAACCGCCTGCAGCGCGTGCTGCGCGTCCTGTAGCGCGTCGCCCCAACGCCGGTCCAGTCCGGCCTCTTTCAGCCACTCATCGCGCATGGCCAGCGTGACCGGAGGCAGCATCACCCCCGAGAAACGCGGCTCCAGACGCGGATCCTGCTTGACGCACAAATTCAGATACTCGTGAGCAACAAAGGGCGCCTTGCATGCAAAACTCCCCGGAACCCAAACTCTAGGCGGCCCATTATGAAAGTCTGCGTTTTCGTCATTATTGAACACGCCGTCTTGATGCAGCATCAGCCGGTCGGGATCGAGCCGTTTGGCCAGTTGATAGATCGCCTTGTCCAGTGGGCTACCCAGCAATCCCTCGTTACCCGTGCAATAGGTGGTGAATGACACGTAACGCCGATAATGCGTGTAAAGCTCCTTAAGGTCCCGCATCGGATCAAAGGTGAAAGCCTCGGTCGGATAGTCGCCGTAATAGGGCAGTTCGGGCTGGACCATGATCCCCGCCTCGTCGGCGGCCTCGAAATACTCCGGCAGTTCGCAATGCGTGTGCAGGCGCACGTAGTTGAATCCGGCGGCCCGCGCGATCTTGAGATGCCTGAGGTGCTCCTCTTTCGAGGCTGGCGAGACCAGCGTGAGCGGATAAACAAAATCATCGCCGAACCCGCGCACGAAAAACGGCTTGTTGTTCAGGAAGAAACGGTCACCCCGGACTTCGATCTTGCGTACGCCGAAACGCTCCGTCCACCCGTGTACCGGCGTCTCGCCGTCACACAACTCGATCTCCGCCACATAAAGGTTCGGCTGTTCCGGCGACCACGGATGGAAGGGGTCAAGTTTCACCCGGCAACGGACTTCCGCGCTCGTTTTACCTTCAACAAACGTGATCGCCGCCTCGCCAACTGCCGACTGCCCATGGCCGACTGCCGGCTGAATCTTCACGCGCAACACCGGATTCTTCAGCCTGCCCGCCTCTGTCGCAGTCGCGATGGTCGCATGCACCTCGGCAGTTTGCTGGTCGAAATCGCCGCGTACCCAGGCGTCGTCAATGCGCGTGTCGGGCGTGGCCTCGATTTCCACGTCGCGATAGAGCCCGCCGAACCGGTGCGTCAAACTAAACAATCCCTTGCGACTCGGCAACACGTTGTTGACCGCCGCGACCACCACCGCCTGTGTGCCGGGGTGGACGAGATCCGTGATGTCGTACTTATAGGTGCCGCAATAGTTGTCCACCCAGGCGACAGGCGTGTTGTTGACCCAAAACCAACCCTGCGAACGTACGCCGCCGACTTTGAGCCAGACCCTCTTCCCTTGCCATGCCGACGAGATGTCGACCGTCTTACGGTGCCACCCCTCACCTTCGAAAAGGTGGCGCAAAGGTTTCGGGCTATGGTCCCACTTGCAGTCCCACGAGTTGCCCATGCCCGGCTCGCCCACGCCCTGAGCCTCCCAGCACCCCGGCACTTGAATCAGTCTTGTATCCTTCCACGGTTTTTTGAAAAACTGATCCCAACCTGGATGACGCCGCGGACGAATATTGGCGACCTGCGTGACGAACTCCCACTCGCCGCGCAGAGACACCTTCTCCTGCAATGGTGAACTCACGACGGGGTTCACCACCGCCGGCAGAGCCCTACGATAGCCCCACGTGTCCACGCCGGAGAGCACGACATCTTCGGCGAACGCGCAAAACACAGCCCTCAGTGACGCGATCATCCCAACCAGAATTGTTCTCTTTGTCATCATTTTCCCCCATTAATTGCATCAACCTTCGTACACGGTAACCCATCAATAAGTAACAAAAGGATAGTCCATTCAGACTTTCTCAACAACCTGCTTAAATCCGAACTTTGCCATGTTATTTTACGAACGGCACTTGTTGAATCGGCACCAAGAATACAAGTTTTCTCACCGCACGAACCGGTCCGAGTCGATCCGCCAAAGTCGTGATGCTCCGATTCGTCATCATCTCCTCCATACTTAAACTGCCGCTTCTCTTCCGATTTTATTCGAGCGGCTTAATCAGGACGAGCCGATCCATCCGCACCCGGTTCTCCTTCTTTGAGCCATCAACATAAGCCGGGCCGTCGAATTTCGCGGAAACCCAGACCTCCCACGTCCGGTTTTCTCCGTTTGCCTCAGACGCCGCGTCATCGAGAAAGGTCCAGTTGATCGTTTTCAGCCAGCCCCAAACCATGCTGTTGGGGCCGAATTCAAACCGTCCAAGATTGTACCAGTGGAACTTTTCGTCTTGGGGAATCACGGCGGGCTTGAAAATCAGGGACTTTCGCGTAACGAAATCGTATACGCCGAACCAGGACGCCATCAGTCCTTCCGGACCCGGCTTGAGCAACGTATGGAATTCCGGGATGTCGCGGGGCGACGCCTGCGAGCGGGACAATTCGGAATCCGCATCCCCTTCGATCTGGCTCAGCGGAGGATTGGCGAAAATCCGAATCCGCTCCGCCGGAACCCCTTTGAACGGTTCCGGTATGGGAGCCTGAAAGTTGAAACCGGACATCGTCTCGGCCAGTTGTTTGAGAAACTCCTCGCGCTTTTCCGGCGGGCTGTACGTCTCGATCAGGTTTTTACGGAGCGCCTCGTATTCCCGTGCGGCGGCTTCGCGGTTCAGCGGAGAATCCGCGTCCGTTTTCAACGTCGGACTGTTTAGAATAACCGCGAGCGGCGTCACCAGTTCCTTGTCGATGCGACGGCGCCAAGCTGTTCCCTCCGGCGCCATCTTTTGAGCCTCGCGCAAGAATCCCAGAACCCGCTTGATAAACGCCGGCGTTTGGTACGGGCGCACGGGATTGGTAATATAAAACAGCGGCTGTCTGCAATGCGCGATCGCGTCGCGGATCTCTTTGAGCAGGCGCTTCATGGGCTTCGTCGCAGGGCCGTAATGATGCGTCATATACGTTTCGATGAGCGCGTCTTCATCCAGGTCGGGATCATTGGCGAGTTGGTAGGACAGCCAAATCTGAAGATCGACGAAATTCTGCGGGTGCAGGTGCAGATAAGTCTGCATTTCCGTATAATAAGATGTCGCGCCGGAATCCCGATAGAAACGCATGTCGGGCGCGATTGCGTTCACCGTCGTTTCAATCCGGGGCGGACGGAAATACGGGGCGTTGAGGATGCCCATGTTGGAATAATCATAAATGGCCAGCTTCGCTTGAGTCGCTTGCCAGCCCTGCACCTGCTCTCTGCGCGCCTTATTGAACTCGCTCGTGAGCGGCCGATAACAGTCCGAATACGTATACAGGTCACACCAGCGGATAAGGATATTCGGCTCAGGGCGAACCGTTTTCGGCGCTATTTCAGTCGAACAATAGGCGAAAGTTTGAATGATAATATCTGGATATTCCTTCGCGATTTCCCGCGCGACCCCATTCAGGCACAGCAGTTGAACCGCCGCGTCAGAGCCTTCCCGCGTCGAAATCTCCATGCAGGAAGGGCATTTGCACAAGTAGAGCGTGGCGTCGTTCTGGCCAATATCGTAAACGACCGGCCAGTCTTTCTTAGGGTACTCGCGCCGGTCAGCTTGGATCGTCGCCAGCAACTGTTCGAGAATCACCCTCCCTACCTCAGGGTTGCTCATACACAGTTGTCCGCCTGATTGCATCGTCGGGCCGTGGATTCGCTCGCCCTTCTCGTTCATGGTGAAATATTCCGGATGGGAAGAAAAATACTTTTCCCAAGAGACATAGCGATAGAACGTGTGGCCGAAGCCCATCCGAGAAGATATTCTCTGGGGCGGATCATTGTGATTCCCCCGGTTGCGTTTCACAAACGCGTGCGCTTCCCGGTCGAAATCGCCGCTGAGCTGCCGGTTCAACCAGTCCAAGTTGGTGCGAATCCCCCGAAAGTCAAACGCAGGTTTGCCGGATCTTTTCCATTTCTTCAACTTCAGATTCGCCGTTTGGGGAATATATGCCGACTCAAACGTGAACCAGTGGCAGCCCAGCTCGCGCTCCAGGAATTCACTGACGGCGTATTGTGTGCCGTTGCAGGTGCCGCCGGCGAGAACCATGTTGTCGCCGATGGTCTCATACGCCCAGGCTTCCGCGGCCATGTTCGTAAAGTCGAAGCCATGCGATCGAGCGAATTCCGTATTCCCTACGTAGATTGCGGGCGTTGCGCCGACAAATTCGGATTCTTTGATAATGGGGAACTCAGCGCCGGTCATTCGGTCCAAGTGGATCTTCAACTCGTGAGACGGCCGCAAGGCGTATTGCGTTTCGTCCGGCTCCGCGTCTGGCCGCACGATCGAATACCCTGTCGCGCCGTTTCGGGCCAGGAATGAACCCGCGAACGCGGGAAAGGCGGCCGCGACGAAAAACATAAAACAAAGCCTGCTGTTCATAGGATCTCTTTCCTCTAATTATAAACATTCATACTGTCTCAGTTCTGTTGATTTTGCCAATCATCGAATCGTCTTCCGCAGGTGCCTGGCGGCTATTAATGCCAAACCGCATAGATCACGAAGTAGACCAACGAGAGCAGCGCGAACCAGAGCCCCGCACGCTGGAACAGGCTTTGCTTCGGCTCGCCGGGTGGCAGGAAGAATTTGCTCACGCTCCACAGCAGGGGACGGATCTCGGACTCGATACGCGGCTGGGTGAAAAGACTGACAACAACCATCAGAAGCATCAGCAACAACTGATTAATGCCCGAGCAGACAAAGATGTTTTTCGTGTTCCAGGCCTCAACAAAACTTGTCGGTATGATTTGCGGAATCAGGGTGACCCCTCCGACCTCGAGCGGCTGCCTTTCAAGAATGTACCAGTCCATCAGCATGCCGCAGGGAATGCCGCACAGAATCACCGTCAGTGCGGCCGCCGGTGTTGTCCGTTTCCAGAACATGCCCATCAGGAACACCGACGCGATCGGCACGGCGAAGTAACTCGCCGCAGTCTGGAAATAGACGAAGATGCCGCCCATGCGCTGGATCTGCGGCGCGTACCCGATGCTGAACACCATCAGCGTTAGCGTAGTGAGCGAACCGATCATGACCAGCCGCTTGTCATCGGCTCGCGAATTGATCCACTTCTTGTAAACGTCATAGGTGAACAGCGTCGAGATCGAATTCAGCAGCGCCGAAATCGTCGACATCACGCCGGCCAGAATGCCGGCCACCATCAACCCGCGCAGGCCGGTCGGCACCAAGACGCTGATCATTTTCGGCAAAACCCGGTCGGGCGCGTAAATGCCCGGGCCGGCGTTTAAGCCGAAATCAAAGGCTTGCCCCGCCACGCTGAGAGGATTGACCTCGTGGATCGCGCGGGCCATCATCCCCGGAATGATCTCGACGAACGGCCGCAGCAGCACGAACGCGCCCGCGAACACGATCGCCATACGTGCGTCCCATTCGCTCTTGGCCCCGAAGCCGCGCTGCACCAACGACTGGTTGATACACGAGTAGTACAGGTGCAGACCGAAAACCGAGAGCAGGATCGCGTGCCACGGGATCGGGTTGGCGCACAGCGGCTGAATCAGCTTCAAATAATTCGCATCCGGAACTTTGCAGAGGTCGCCCAGCCCGCCAGGCATCGCGCGGTAGGCGAGCGCGAGCAGTGCAGCGCCCGCCGCGAAAATCAGCAGGAACTGGATGAACGCGCCGTAGACCATGGAGGTCTCGCCCCCGTACATGGTGTACAGTCCCGCGACCACTGCAAGCACGGTCAACCACATCCAAAGACTGGCGACCGGGTTTCCGGCGACGAGCGGGAAGACCTCGGACAACAATACCGCACCGCCGTAGAAAACCACCGCCAGATTCATCAGCACGTAGCTGACGATCAAGAACACGGCGAAGACATTCTGGCACGCCCCGTTGAACCGCCGACCCAGATATTCCGGCATGGTGCGGATGTTGTTGCGGAAATAGACCGGATAGAAGAAATAGATCAGCGCGCCGTAAACGACCGGCACAATCAGATACCAGTTCGCCATTACCAGGCCGCTCTGATAACCGACGCCGTTCTGACCGATGAGCTGCTCGGTGTTCATGCCCGTGGCCACGAACGCGGCACCGATCGCCCACCACGGCAGCGTTCCTTTCGAAAGGAAGTAGCTGTCGGAACTCGCGCGTTTACCGCGTCCGGTGAGAAAGCCTACGCCTAGTAGCGCGACGAAATAAACCGCGATCGTCACGTAATCCAGAGTCAATCCCATCCGGTACGCCCCTTTATGGCTTATCCACGGATTACACAGATTTCCGCAGATGTGGATTCAATCTGTATAATCTGTGTCATCTGTGGATGAGGTTATCCCATTGTTTGTTCCGTTCCTCGGGCAGCGGGTTTACCTGCAGACCGCCTCCGCCACCTTCCGGTATGCCGCGACGATGTCCCGCACATCCGCCTCGGTCAGAAAAGATGCCACACAAAAGATCATCGTGCGGCTGACCAGATCATCAAGATACGGACAGGTACCCTTCGCATACGAGACACTGGAAGATGCCTGATTCTCCGCCAACTGCCAGGGCGAAACGCCCGAAATCCCGCGCTTGTTGACCAAGCTGGCCACATTATAATAAATATGCAGTCCCCAGTCATCCATGTGGATCGGGTACATGCCGCCTTTGTCCGCCACGATCCCCTCCGCCCGCAATGCGGCCGTGAATTTCAGCGACTGCTCACGCGTGGGGAAGACCGTCATCAGAAACGAACCGGCATCGCCTTCAGGATCAAGCACTTCACGAAAAGTCAAAACATCGGCGAGTGCCTGTTTGATCTGGAGTTTTGCCGAA
>JAQVYB010000162.1 GCA_028708815.1 Kiritimatiellia bacterium
GTTCGGATCAAACCCCGTCACGCTGGCCAGAGCCAAAATCTCTCCCGAATTCGGGTCCATCACCACCACCGCGCCCCGGCGCCCCGTTAAGACACGCTCCGCCAGCTTCTGTATCCGCAACTCCAGCGTCAATTGAATATCCGAGCCATTATCTGGCTCCCTGGCACTCACCTCGCCGAACTTGTAACCCGACACATCCACACGGACCAAACGCCCACCCGATGTCCCGCGCAGAATATCATCATAATACTTTTCCAAGCCGGCGCGTCCCGCCATCTCCGGCAGATAATAATGATACGTCTCCTCCTCATCCTCCGCCGCAGCAGCCGAAGCGCGTCCGACATACCCAAGCACATGAGCCGCCGCTTCTCCCTCCGGATAGACCCGCGTGGTCTCAACATACAAATCCACCCCAGCCATATCCGAGGCCGACTCCGCCCAGCGAGCCATCTGCTCATCATCCAGGTTTTTCCAAACGATCAACGGAAGAGGAAGCCGTCGGCGCATGTGCATGCGCACGTCCTGCTCCGTGAGCGTCACCGGAAGGCCCGTCTTCAGCGAAATCTCACGAACCAATCCCATCACCCGGTTGACCGTATTCGAGAGAGGCCCGGGACGGCGCAGCTCCTCCAGATACATGGCCAGACAGTAAGAGGGTACATTGTCGGCCAGGCAGTTCATGGAGCGGTCATAGATCCGCCCACGCATGCCGGGGATGCGAACACGCCGGATACTCTGCCGACTGATGTCATCCTCGTACGTCCCCCCCTGCGCCACCTGAATCTTCCACAGAAACAACGAAAGCCCCGCAAACGCCAGCAGCATAAACGCCAGCAGCACGCGCACTCTGATTATTTCCCGGTCTGTATTGTTTCCCGCCATTACGCCTTCTGATCCTGATATTCCAACCCTAAAAAACTATATAAATGATCTGCCATAGGATACACCACCGATACCGTCACCGCGCCCAGCACCAGACCTCCCGCCAGTTTCCACACCAGCAGAGTCCACGGCAGACGAACAAAACCCATCCCGATCAGCATAATCGCCAACGCCAAAATCACACCGAAATTCGCCAGCGCGCCAAAAATCAGATGCGTGACCCAGGCCCGTATGAACACCTCGTTGCGAAACCGAAAAACGATCCAGACCGCCACGCAGTAACTCAGCGAGGAAAAACCAAGCGGAATAAAACTCAGGGAGTCCTGCAGTAACCCGGCCAGAAATGCGGCGCACAACGCCTCCACTCTCTGCCGCGCCAAACCGAAATACACCGCCAGCGAAAACAGGACCGGCCAGGAAGCAAAACCCAGGATGCGCAACGGTGGCAGCACAGACTGCACCAAGGCACCGAAAAACAAAACCGCGATCATCACCAGCCCGTTCATTCGTGCGCCCCCCGCACCGGGCCCGTCTCGCGCAGAAGATCCGCCAGAATATCCTCCTCCTCCGTGACCACAAAAACATAATTCAACATCCCGAGATCCGCTTTTGGAATCACATCCGCATATTGATAAAGCCCCCCCTTATCCAGATACACCTTCTCCACATAACCAATCAACAGCCCCTGAGGATAAACACCCCCCAAGCCGGACGTCACCACTTCATCCCCGGCACGCGCCGGGATGCTTTTATTGATGAAGCGAAGCCGGCACCGCACCAACCCGTCCAGCGGTTCTCCTCCGCCCTCCAGAATGCCGTGCGCGCCGGTACGCGAAATCTGCGCCGAGACCCGGCAACCAGGATCCGAAAGCAAAAGCACATCCGTCACCCGGGCCGAGACTTCGGTGGTTCGGCCTACCAGCCCATCCGAGGTGATCACGGCGGTGTCCGGAAAGATACCGTCTCTTCCCCCCGCACCCAAACGGATCGAATGCCACCAACCGCTCGTATCCCGCCCAATCACCTCACAGGGAATCAAATGCCGCGAGGAGCGTTGGGCAAAATGAAGTTGCGCACGCAACTGGAGATTCTCGCCCTCGGCCGCTTCCAATGCACGCACTCGCGTGCGAAGCTGAATCAATTCCTCCGACATTTCGCGGTTCTTGCGGATCATGCCGCCCAGACCGCGGAACACCGTAATGGATTCATCGAGACGAAGGGAGGCAGAGCCCAGGATATGCTGAAGAGGGGCTACGCTTCCGCGCACCGTGGATTTGGTCCAATCACTCACCATTGCCGGCATATTCAGCAACAGCAAGACAAACGCCAATATCAAAAGCCAAGTGACTAACCCTTTATTCTGCACCGCATCCCATCCAGTTCATTATTCCTGAATCGATGCCGTATCAGACAGCTGCACACACACACGCTCAATAGCTCAGACACTCAGCAGACGTAGATCAAAACCCGCCCATTTTACGAAGGAAATTCAGCTCATGCAAAACAACACCCGTACCTTCCGCCACCGCACTCAGCGGATCATCCGCTACATGCACGGGGAGGCCCGTCTGCTCCGCAATCAACTTATCCAGTCCGCGCAACAGCGATCCACCCCCGGCCAGAATCAATCCCCGGTCCACCAAATCGGCAGACAGTTCCGGCGGGCAGCGCTCCAGCGTCACGCGCACGGCATCTACGATCTGCGAAACAGGCTCCTGCAGGGATTCTCTGATTTCTGCGGAATTGATGGTCAGTGTTTTCGGCAGCCCGGCAACCAGGTCGCGCCCCTTCACTTCCATGCTGTTCTCTTCATTCAACGGATAAGCGGACCCTAAAGTGATTTTTATCTCTTCCGCTGTTCTTTCACCAATCATCAGGTTGTATACGCGCTTCATGTATTGCGTGATAGATTCATCCAATTCATCGCCGCCCACCCGAACACTCTTGCTGAACACAATGCCGGCAAGCGAAATCAACGCCACTTCGGTTGTCCCGCCGCCGATATCCACAATCATGTTTCCCGCCGGCTCCTGTACCGGAAGACCGACCCCGATGGCGGCTGCCATGGGTTCTTCAATCAAATACACTTCACGCGCACCTGCGTGTGTAGCAGAATCTTTTACGGCACGTTTCTCTACTTCCGTAATCCCGCTCGGCACCGCCACGATCACCCGCGGCCGTACCATTTTGCGCCGATTGTGCACCTTACGGATAAAATACCGCAGCATCGCCTCTGTAATTTCAAAATCTGCGATCACGCCGGCTTTCAACGGGCGAATCGCCACGATACTGCCCGGCGTACGGCCCAGCATCCGTTTGGCCTCTTCTCCCACAGCCAGCACTTTGTTGGTGCCCGCCTGGATGGCGACCACCGAGGGCTCACGCAGGACGACCCCGCGGTCCTTCACATAGACCAGCGTATTCGCCGTACCCAAGTCGATGCCAATGTCGTTCGAAAAAGAACCGAATAAGCGACTTAACATCTGATTAAACCCTCAACTCCGCCCGTTCCAACGCCTATTCTGCTGTTGTCGCGGACTCGTTTTCCTCTGTGCTTTTTTTCGGAGCCACGGCGGCACGGTCCACCCATTCCAGAATGGCCTGTTCCGCGTTGTCGCCCATCCGACGGCCCACCTTGATAATCCGCGTGTAGCCTCCGGCGCGTCCGGCATAGCCGGGCGCGATGTCATTAAACAATTCGGCAACCCGATCTTTACGACGAAGCAGCGAAATGGCGCGCCGCCGATCCGCCAACGTTCCCCGCTTACCGAGCGTCACCATTTTTTCTGCCATACTGCGCGCCGCTCTGGCCTTGGCCAGCGTGGTGGTGATCCGCTTTTCCGCAATCAGATTGCATACCAAACCCGACAGCAAAGCATCGCGATGCGCCGATGTCCTGCCCAATTTCACTGTTTTTTTACGATGTCGCATGGTGATTACTCTCACTAAAGTTATTGATCTAGTCTTCGCCCAATCCACCGGTGGAAGTAAGCAGATCCTGATCAAAGGTCATACCCAACGACAAGCCCAACTCTTCCAGTTTCTGCTTAATCTCGTTGAGCGATTTCTTTCCAAAGTTACGGTACTTAAGCATCTCGGCCTCCGTCTTCTGGGCCAGCTCGCCTACGGTCGTAATATTGGCGTTGTTCAAACAGTTCGCAGCACGAACACTCAGCTCGATCTCATTCACGCTGATATTCAGCTTCTTGCGCAACTCCTCGCGCTCCGTGTTCGTCTCCTGCTCCTGCTTCTCAAATTCAATTAGATCCTTGTCGTAACTCACAAAGACATCCAGGTGATGCCGAAGAATCGCCGACGACATTGTCAACGCCTCATCCGGGGAGACCCGTCCGTCCGTCCAGATATCCATGATCAATCGGTCATAGTCCGTTCGCTGGCCCACGCGCGTATTTTCCACCGTGTATTTCACGCGCCGAACCGGCGAAAAGAGGGAATCAATCGGAATCAGCCCGATGATCTGTTCATTCGATTTGTTGAGTTCCGCTTGGCAATAGCCGCGACCAACCCGGACATAGATTTCCATGTTCAGTTTGCCATCCGCATCCAATGTGGCGATATGCTGCTCCGGGTTGAGCACTTCCACGCTGCCATCCGTCACAATGTCCGCTGCCGTAACCGCGCCTTCTCCGGAAGCCTTAATCGTAACCTTCCGAAGCTCCCGGGTATACATCTTCAACAGCACCTTCTTCAGGTTCAGCACGATGTCCGTTACGTCTTCCGTTACACCCGGAAGCGTGCAAAACTCGTGCATGGCGCCATCGATACGAACCGCATAAATGGCCGCGCCTTCCAGTGAGGAAAGCAGTACGCGCCGCAGGGAATTCCCGATGGTGCGCCCGTATCCCGCTTCAAACGGTTCGGCAAAAAACTTTCCGTAATTCTCACCCACCGAGGCTTCATCCTTCTCGATGCGCTTCGGCATTTCAAATCGTCCCAGTCTAATCGGCATCTTTATCTCTCCCAGGGTCGGGCATTAACCGACCCGTATGGTGTTTCTCTCTGGCTCTTATTTTGAATACAATTCCACGACCAACTGCTCATTGAACGGCGACCCGATCTCCTCTTTCGAGGGGATGTGCAGTACTTCGCCTTTCAATTTTTCCTTATCCAGGCTCATCCACGGAACAATGCCGCGTGCTTCGCTCTTCTCCACAAAAGCAGAGGCATACTGTTTGCTCTTCTCGCGATCGCGCACTTCGATAACACTCCCCTTGCCCATCAGCATGGAAGGCACCGTGGCCTTTCGCCCGTTCACAAACACATGGCCATGCCGTACAATCTGCCGCGCCGCCACGCGTGAGGGGGCAAAACCAAGCCGAAAGACCACATTGTCCAGACGCATTTCAAGCATCTGCAGCAGATTCTCGCCCGTGACGCCGCGCAATTGTGCCGAACGCTCGAAAAACAAGCGGAACTGACCCTCGCGCAACCCGTACGTCCTCTTAATCTTCTGCTTCTCGCGAAGCTGCATCCCGTAATCGGAAATCTTCGGACGCCGCTTGGGCTGACCCCCGGGAATCGGACGCCCCGTTTCGATCGGGCATTTAGCCATATAGCAACGCTCGCCCTTCAGAAACAACTTTTCCCCTTCGCGACGGCATAACTTACACGCTGGTCCCACATATCTTCCCATGACTGTATACTCCTGAATCAAAATTCCTGTTTAAACGCGACGGCGCTTCGGCGAGCGACACCCGTTGTGCGGGATCGGCGTCATATCCTTAATCGACGTCACCGCCAACCCGGCGGCCTGAACCGCACGAATGGCCGATTCGCGACCCGCACCCGGACCCTGCACCTTGACTTCCACTTCATGCATACCGTGCGAAACCGCCACGCGGGCCGCTTCCTGAGCCACCATCGTGGCCGCATAAGCCGTGCTCTTGCGCGAACCCTTGAAACCGCAACGCCCCGCATTGCTCCAGGAAATCACCGCACCGCGCGGATCCGAAATGGAGACCTGCGTATTGTTGAAACTCGCCTTGATGTGCACGATGCCAACCGGAACATACTTTCCGCCCTTCACGCGCGTTTTCTTGACGGCCGGAACCGGCGCAGCCGATGCGGAACCTTCCGCTTCCGCAGTCGCCGATGTCTCTTTCCCGCTCTCTGCCGCTGCGTCGCTTTTTTCTTTGGCAACCGCTGTGGCTTTTGCTTCGACCTCAGCCGATGGCGCGCTCTCTGCATCCGCCTGCGGCTTCACTTCCTCAACCTTTTCTTCCGCTTCTGACATAAGTATATCCCTGGCTATTCGTTCAACAACCTTTTGACGCTATTATTTCCCTGTCTTGGCCGCCGACCGGGCTTCCTTGCCGCGCACTGCACCAACCGTTTTGCGCGGACCCTTACGGGTACGTGCATTCGTGCTGGTCCGCTGGCCACGCACCGGCAATCCGCGTTTATGACGGATACCCCGGTAACAGTTGATGCTCATCAGGCGCCTGACGTTCTGTGAAACCTCGCGGCGCAGGTCCCCTTCAATATTATATTGTGACTGCAGAATGCCGGCTAAGCGCGTGATCTCTTCGTCGGTCAGATCATCCGCCTTCTTCGCCGCATCCAACTGCGCCTTTTCAATCACCTCCAGCGCACATTTCGGACCAATTCCGTAAATGTAGCGCAGAGCAAATTCCAGTCGTTTCTTCCCCGGTATATCAATGCCCAATACCCTCGGCATACTCTTCTCCTTTAACCCTGCCGCTGCTTGTGGCGCGGATTTGTACAGATAACTCGCACGACGCCTTTACGCCGCAACACTTTGCAACTCTCACATATACGCTTTACTGAACTTCTAACTTTCATCTTTCAACCCCGGATTCTGTAATAAAATTCTTCCCTTCGACATATCATACGGTGAAAAGTCCACCTGTACCTCCGTCCCGTTGAGCAGGTCCGCAGGTTCCCGCCTATCCGATCCTGCAAAAAAGGCCACAAAACGGTGCCCGTTCTCCAGAACCGCATCAAAGGCGGCATGTCCTATCACATTCCCAATTCGTGCGTCCAGTATAATGTTCTCTTTTTTGTTCACTGTCCGCGCCGCATCTATCCGTTCGTCCGCTTCAACTCCTCCAAAACCGCCTGCGCCACCGCTTCCGGCGTTCCTGAAGCATCCACCCGGCACAGTTTCTTCCGGGCTTCATAATACGCAATCAACCCGTGCGTCTGCTTATCAAACACCTTCAGACGCGCCTGAATCGTTTCCCGTGTATCGTCATCCCGTTGGCTCACCGCAGCGCCGCACTGGTCACAGACTCCTTCAACCAGCGTCTTTTTATGCTCCCGGTGATACACCGCACCGCAGGCCTCACACGTCAACCGGCCCGTAAGTCGGCGGACCACCAGGTCCTCATCCAGTTCCAAATAGAACACCTGTTCTATTGCCGTGCCGTATTCCCTCGAAAGAAGCTCGTCAAGCAACTCGGCCTGGCACTCCGTCCTTGGGAAACCATCGAACATGCAATCCATCTTCCCGGATTCACGCTGAAGGCGACGATGCACCACATTCAAAACCATGTCATCCGGAACCAACTGACCAACATCTATATACGACGCCACCTTCCGACCCAGTGGCGAGCCCTCCCGCATAACTTCGCGGAACATATCTCCCGTCGAAATATGCCGGTAGGCCGTATGCCGCTCAACAAAGGCGGCCACCGTCCCCTTCCCGGCACCCGGGACGCCAAGCAACACGATCGCCTTCATGGCTATCTCCGCGACCTCAGCTTGCCCTTCTTCAAAAAACCGTCATAATGACGCATCAGCAGATGCGACTCCACCTGCCGCATGGTGTCAAGCATCACACCCACGATAATCAGCAGGCTGGTGCCACCAAAAAAGGAGGATACAATCCAGGGAATGCCGAACTGCTGCGACATGACCGAAGGAATAACCGAGATAATGGTCAAAAACACCGCGCCCGCCAAGGTAATGCGCGTCATGGTCCGGTCCAGATATTCCGCCGTGGGCCGTCCAGGCCGGATCCCCGGAACATACCCGCCATTCTTTTTCAAATCATCTGCGATCTGAATCGGATTGAACTGCGTGGCCACCCAGAAATACGAGAAGAAAAGAATCATCAGCGCAAAAAGGGTCATGTACCAGAAGCTCCCATACGAAAGTGCCCGCGAAAGCCCCTGGAAGAAATCTCCCGGAATCATGCCGATGATTTTTTCCGGAAACATCAAAATCGCCTGCGCAAAAATAATCGGCATCACACCGGAATAATTCACGCGCAGCGGCATA
>JAQVYB010000163.1 GCA_028708815.1 Kiritimatiellia bacterium
CGTACCGGGAAGACCTCGGCAAGATTGAAAGCATGACCATCTACTCCTTCGCCGGCGGTGAAAATATTCCACTGCTACAGATTGCCTCCACCGAACTCGAATGGCAGCCCAGCAATATCCGCCGACGCAACCGTGCGCGCACCATGACCCTCATGAGCGATGTCGGCGGTGGACGCTTCGCCTCCGACGTGCTCGCCGAAATCATCCCGTCCGTACAAAAACTGCAACAGCAGGCCGACTGGCCCGCCGGGTATACGATTGAATTCGGCGGCGAAGATGCCGAGAGCGCCAAGGCCCAGGAATCCATCATGGCCGGTGTACCGCTCGCGATGGGTCTGCTGGCGCTCATTCTGATCGGCCAGTTCAACTCCATTCGGCGTCCCATCATTATTGTTCTGACCATCCCGCCCATGATTGTCGGCATTGTCCCCGGCCTGCTGCTCACCAACGCCCCGTTCGGCTTCATGGCCTTTCTGGGCATGATCAGTTTGATGGGCATTATTGTGAACAACGCCATCATGATGATCGACCGCATTGAAATTGAACGCGGCAACGGACAAGCCCCCGGCGATGCGCTTATTGTCGCCGCCCAGCGACGCCTTCGCCCCATTATTGTTACCGCCACCACCACGGTGATCGGCTTGGTCCCACTCTCCCTGCAAGGCGGCGAAATGTGGCGTCCCATGGCCAACACCATTATGTTCGGCCTCGCCTTTTCCACCCTGCTGACGCTGCTCCTTTGCCCCGTCCTCTACGCACTCTTCTTTCGTATACGCGTCGGCAACTACGCCTGGGACCCCGCCGTGCTGAATAAAACCGAGGATAACTGAACAGCCGTGCTCACACAGTGCGCCGCTCAGGCGCATAGGCGCGAGGTGGGGGAGCGCTACGGCGGATATCGAACTCGCGCGACTTTCCAAACCTGCGTCGGGACGCGCTATAACAAGTCGATCTGCGGATAGGTATGCCGGATTATGGCCCGAATACTATTGGCACTTTTCTTGCGCTTGATTTCGAATTCACGCGTAACCGCTTCGCTACGGGTCGCATAGGTCTCGTAATATGGCATCCACCAGGGACCACGATGTTTTGTTGATTTGTTGTAGCCACATTGATGTTCATGAAAACGCTCAATCAGGTGGTCACATTGCCCTATATAAAAACGACCTGTCGTCTGACTTTGAAGAATGTAAACAAAGTACATCGCTTTTCAATCAATGTGGCTGGATGGCGTGAATTGAACTCGCGACCTTCCCGACATGCGTCGGGACGCGCTGCAAAAACAAATTGGTCGGGGCGGCGAGAATCGAACTCGCGACCTTCCCGACATGCGTCGGGACGCGCTGCAAAAACAAGTTGGTCGGGGCGGCGAGAATCGAACTCGCGACCTTCCCGACATACGTCGGGACGCGCTGCAAAAACAAATTGGTCGGGGCGGCGAGAATCGAACTCGCGACCTTTTGAACCCCATTCAAACGCGCTACCAGGCTGCGCTACGCCCCGTCGACCAAATTGTCCTGCCTGTTTTCTTCCCGAGAAGGCCTATTCGCGACCTTCCCGACATGCGTCGGGACGCGCTACCAGGCTGCGCTATGCCCCGTCGACTAATAAGGCGCTACAACTTACAGAAATTTTCGAGCGTGTCGAGTCCTAATCTTATTTAGACTTCAAAGAGTTCAGAAAGCCGCCGATGACCTGGGTGGCCTGGTCGATTTCCTCTTTTTTGACGCCCAGTTTATCACTGTTTTCCTTGGCCCAGTCGTTGAGGGCACGTACTCCCTGATCCAGGACGACATCGGCAAAAATATCTTTGGTGAGCTGTTCGATGCTGGTGATGTTTTTGTAGGTGCGCTCTTTGTTTATGACGATGGTTTGTTTTTTGGGGGTGGGCTGATCGTCGGTGTACTGGATGTAGTCGGCCTCGCCCATGCGCAGGGTGAGCAGGTTAATAAGGAAGGGCTTGGCGGACTTTTCAGGCTTGGGGGGTTGCGGGGTGGTTTTTTCGGTTTTGGCGTGTTCCTCGGCCGGCTTTTCCGCGGGCGTTTTTTCGTCGGAAGAGGAGCTTTCGAGGCGTTCGGTGAGGAGGTCCACGTTGCTGGAGCCATCGGGTTTTTGAACGATGGTGATGCGGGCAATATCCACCGTGGCTTCCCGGACGTGAAGTCGACTGCTGAAAATGGACGCGAGGCTGACGGCAATGGAAAGCTCGTTGATTTCGAGGGCTTCTTTTTCTTCAAAGCCGGACGGATTCAGGAGGCGTGCTCCTTTGATGGTCAGGCTCTGGGCAAAGGGGCTGACTTCGAGTGATTCCATGGTGAGCTGAAAGCCGGTGCTGCGGTAGACCAGGGACTCCGCCACGGATTTGACGATGGTGTCTTTCAGGGCAAACAGGGCGATAAAGGCCACGGCAATCAGGGCAACTAAAACGATCAGTATTTTTTTCATGGGAGAATGTCCTTATGTTGTGCTTGGTTTTTCAGGGGGTTGTGTGTATCAAATCAGCCGTGTTTTGTTGAGTGAAATGTGTAAATAAATGTAGAAGGCGGGCGGATTATGAATCGTTGTGCTTCGGAGTGTACGGGCGGCGAACAGGAGCGGGCGCTGTGCGATACGGTGGCTGAATTGCTGCCGCTGTATTGCACCACGGAGGAGGACCGCCCGGACAGCGTGCTGGGCGGTTGCCCAAACCCGGTGCAGGTGATTGAGGCGCTGACAATCCTGATTGATGGGCTTTTCCCCGGCAGGATGTCGCCGGGCGGTGGGATTGAAGCGGATGAGCTTGGGATTTATCTGATGCGCCGGTTGAGTCATGCGTGGCGTTTGTTGCGTCCTGAAATTACGAAGGCGCTTCGTTTTCGGAGGATGGGCGCGTCGGCAGGCAGTGGAGTGGATGCGCCGGCGGAGGCGGCGGACCCGTTGGAGGCGAGCCGGATCATTCAGGCGTATTTGCGTCGCATGTCGGCGGTACGCCGCTTGCTGCTGGAAGATGTGCGTGCGGCTTATGAGGGGGATCCTGCGGCGTTGACGTATGCGGAGGTGCAGTTGGCGTATCCGGGGGTGTTGGCGATGTGTTCGCACCGGCTGGCGCACGAGCTGTATCTGCTGGATGTGCCGATCATTCCGCGCATCATGAGCGAGTGGACGCATTCGCAAACGGGGGTGGACATTCATCCGGGCGCGCGGATCGGGCATGGTTTTTTCATTGATCATGCAACGGGCGTGGTGATCGGCGAGACCTGCCATATCGGCAATCATGTGAAGGTGTATCAGGGGGTAACGCTGGGC
Organism: Kiritimatiellia bacterium; assembly: GCA_028708815.1. GTDB lineage: Bacteria > Verrucomicrobiota > Kiritimatiellia > RZYC01 > RZYC01 > JAQVYB01. The sequence goes on from JAQVYB010000163.1 coordinate 3,286, forward strand.
GCCCGCAGTTTTCCGCTGGATGAAAACGGGAACCCGATCAAGCATATTCAGCGGCATCCGACGGTGGAGGATGAGGTGGTGATTTATGCGAATGCCACGATTCTGGGCGGCGAAACGGTCATCGGGCGGGGCAGTACGATCGGCGGCAACGTTTTTTTGATGGAGTCGGTTCCTCCGAATAGTTTTGTGGCCAATGAACACCCTGAATTGAAGATTAAGCGCGGGTAGGGACGGGATGCTCCTCGAGGGGAAAGGCGCCGTGCTTTGAGCGGGACCGGAAAGAACAGGAAAGGCGTATGACATTCAGCCAAAAGAAGACGGCGCTCTATCTCCTGGTTGTGATGGTGATCCTGATCACTCCGTTGATGGGCGTTGAATGGACGAATCCGGCGGCGCTTTGGGGGGACGGCGGCGGCGCGGCGCTGGAACGGCAGATTCTGTTGCAGCTTCGGGTGCCGCGTATGTTGACGGCCATGCTGGCGGGAGCATCGCTGGCAATATGCGGTCTGATTTTTCAGACGCTATTTCGCAATCCGCTGGCCACGCCGTATACCCTGGGCGTATCGAGTGGTGCGGCGCTGGGGGCGGTGCTGGGGTTGGCGCTCGGGTTGAGCCGAACCATCCTGTTTCTTTCACCGGTGATTCCAATGGCGTTGGGTGGGGCGCTGCTGACGATTGCACTGGTCTACCGCATTGCCTCGTCCCGTAAAGGCTTTTCAAATCATACGCTGCTGCTGGCGGGCGTCTCGGTGAATCTGTTTTGTGCGAGCCTGATTCTACTGATACAATTTCTGAGTAATGATCAGGATACGTATCGGATGGTCCGTTGGCTGATGGGGTCGCTGAGCGCATCGGATTACCGCAGCACGTTGATGCTGGCGCTGTTTTTTCTCCCGACGCTATGGTTTTATTACAGGCGGCGGCATGAACTCGATCAATTGCTGACGGGGGAGGACCTGGCCAAAACACGAGGGGTCCAGGTGCATCGGTTGAGGAAAGCGCTGTATTTTTCGGTATCGGTTTTGACCGGCATTCTGGTGGCTTTTTGTGGGCCAATCGGCTTTATCGGGATTATTGTGCCGCATCTGAGTCGGCGTCTCTTTTCATTCGGGCATGGGGACAACATGATTCCGACGGTTTGCTGCGGTGCGGTACTGCTGACACTTTGCGACACCTTTGCGCGATCCATGTTTTCCCCGCTGGAGTTGCCGGTGGGCGTGGTGACGGCGGTTCTGGGCGGCCCGTTTTTTCTGTTTATCCTGCTGGCAGGAAGTCGGACGTAGAGTGCGTCATTCTGCGGGTCAATGTCCCTTTGCGATTCAAGACGGCATCGTGGCCGTCCGTTAAAATATGTGCATCAAAAACTTGAACTGCGGCGGTATTGCCATACGATCCCGCAGATTATCAGAACCCCAATCCATGGAGCCTATCATGCTGGAACCGGTATCCAATAAAGTGAGTTTTCCTGAAATGGAAGAAGCCATCCTGACATTCTGGGAGGAGGGGCGTATTTTCGAGAAATCGCTGAAGCAGCGCGAGGGGTGCCGGGAGTATCTTTTTTATGACGGCCCTCCGTTTGCCACGGGTCTGCCGCATTACGGCCACCTGCTTGCAGGTACGATCAAGGATATCGTGCCGCGTTATCAGACGATGCGGGGCTGCCATGTCCGCCGCCGTTTCGGATGGGATTGCCACGGTCTGCCCGTGGAGTATGAAATGGAGCAGGAACTGAATATCAGCGGCAAGCAGGACATTGAAAAGATGGGGGTGGGGGTCTTCAATGAAAAGTGCCGAAGTATCGTGCTGCGCTATACCCGGGAATGGCGGCAGATTGTTACGCGGATGGGGCGCTGGGTGGATTTTGATCACGACTACAAAACCATGTCACCGGAGTATATGGAGTCGATCTGGTGGGTGTTCAAATCGTTGTGGGACAAGGGGCTGATTTACGAAGGGCAGAAGATTCTTCCGTATTGCCCGCGCTGTTCAACCCCGCTTTCCAATTTTGAAACGAATCAGGGCTACAAAGATGTGCAGGACCCGGCCATCACCATTCGTTTCCGGATAAAGGGTGCGGAAAACACCTTTCTGCTGGCGTGGACGACGACTCCCTGGACGCTGCCCTCAAACCTGGCCCTTGCGGTCGGGCCGGAGGTGGAATATGTCAAGGTGCGGGACGGCGAGGCGGTGTACGTGCTGGCGAAGGCACGTCTTGGTGCGTATTACAAGAGCCCGGAAGAATACGAATTGCTGGAAGAGGTCCCGGGCTCGGCGCTGGCGGGCCTGAGATATGAGCCGCTGTTTCCCTATTTTGCACCGTTGGCAGAGGAGGGGGCTTTCACGGTGGGATGCGCGCCGTTCGTATCCACGGAAGACGGTACGGGCATTGTGCATATCGCGCCGGGATTCGGCGAAGACGACTGCGCGCTGGGAAAAGAGATGGGCCTTCCGGTGTTATGTCCCGTGGATGATGAGGGGCATTTCACGCCGGAGGTGACGGATTATGCCGGGCGCGGGGTAAAGGAATGCGATGCCGATATTATCCGTCGGTTGAAAGAGGAAGGCATTCTGGTTCACCGCAGTACGATCGTGCACAGTTATCCTCATTGCTGGCGATGCGATGCGCCATTGATTTACCGGGGCATTTCAACCTGGTTTGTGCGCGTGGAGCAGTTTCGCGATCGGATCATCGAGGCAAACAAGCAGGTGGCCTGGCTTCCCGCACACCTGAAGGAAGGTCGCTTCGGCAAGTGGCTGGAAGGGGCACGCGATTGGGCGATTTCCCGAAACCGCTACTGGGGTACGCCGCTGCCGGTCTGGAAGAGTGAGGACGGAAGCGAAGTGGTCTGCATCGGGTCGGTGGAGGAACTCGAAAAACGCACGGGCCAAAAAGTGGGAGATCTGCACAAGCATTATGTGGATGATCTGGAAATACCTTCGTCTACGGGCGGCGCACCGCTGAAACGCATCCCGGAAGTACTCGACTGCTGGTTCGAGAGCGGAGCCATGCCCTATGCACAGAATCATTATCCGTTTGAAAACAAGGAACAGTTTGAAGAACATTTTCCGGCCGATTTCATTGCGGAAGGACTCGATCAGACGCGCGGCTGGTTCTACACGCTGATGGTGCTTTCCACGGCACTGTTCGACAAGCCCGCCTTTCGTAACGTGGTGGTGAACGGGCTGATTCTGGCGGAGGACGGGCGCAAGATGAGCAAACGCCTGAAGAATTATCCGGACCCGAAAGAAGTGCTGGAAGCGTATGGCGCGGATGCCTTGCGTCTCTACATGATCAACTCGCCGGTGGTGCGGGCCGAGGATCTGTGTTTTTCGGAAGAAGGTGTAAAGCACGCGCTGCGTCATTTCCTGATTCCGTGGTGGAATGCCTATTCCTTCTTTGTCACCTATGCGCGGATTGATGGCTGGAAGCCGGGTGGCACGGTCAGCACACCGGCTAATCTGCTCGATCGCTGGATCATCAGCTCCATGGAGCGGCTCACACACGAAGTGATGGAGGCCATGGACGGGTATGACCTACAGAAATCGGTGAAACCGTTCGTCCGGTTCATCGAAGACCTCACCAATTGGTACATCCGGCGCAGCCGACGGCGTTTCTGGAAATCCACGGACGATGGCGATAAGTCGGAAGCCTATGAAACACTTTATCGCGTACTGCTTCGCCTGAGTACGGTGGCGGCCCCCTTCGTACCCTTCATCAGCGAGGCCATTTACCGCAATCTTCGTACGGAAGACCTGCCCGAATCCATTCACCTGTGCGATTTCCCGGCGGGCGATTCCGCGCATCGCGATTTCGAACTCGAGCAGCGCATGGATCTGGTCATGACCGCCGTGCGCCTCGGACGCCAGGTGCGGGCCGAGCACAATCTGAAGGTACGCCAGCCCCTCAAGGGCATTCATATCGTGAGCCGAGACGCTCAGACCCTGAATGATATGGAGGAACTCAAACACATTATAGCCGATGAGCTGAATGTGAAGGCCGTCCGCTTCAGCGACCGGGAAACCGAACTGGCCACCTTACGCGCCAAGCCGAACTTTAAGACCCTTGGGCCTCGACTGGGCCCCGCCGTGAAGAAGGCCGGACCAGCCATTGCCCGGCTTACGCAGGATGAACTCCTGCAAGCGATGGATGGTGCGGGCGTGACCATTGAAATCGACGGGGCCGAATTCACCCTGACCGACAGCGATCTGGCCATCGAGCGACTTCCGAAAGAACACCTGGCCGTGGCCTCGGAGGGGCAGCTCGTGGTGGCCCTCGAAACCGAACTGACCGAGGCACTCGTTACCGAAGGGCTCGTCCGCGAGGTGATTAATAAAGTGCAGAACATGCGCAAAGAGGCCGATTACGACGTCGTGCAGCGTATTGTCATTCATGTGAATGCGGAAGAAGCCCTGCTCAAGGCCCTGAAAACCTATGAAGAATACCTCAAAAATGAAACCCTGGCCGTGGAATGGATCGAAGCAAAAACGCCTCTTTCCGGGGGTATCGAATGGGATATCAATGGCATTCCCTGCACGCTGTTCATTGAATGCGCATAACACGTTGACAGCGGCATAGCCATGTGATAAACACGGCAACCTTTTTTCTGAACAGAGGCGTATCAGAGTAAACGGTAGTCAATATCATTAACTATAAAGCAGGGTACTAATCATGGCAAAAAAGACGATCACCACTGTTAAAAAAACAAAAAAAAGTACCCCCGTTAAGACAAAAAAAACAGCTCTGAAAACAGATAAAAGTGTTAAAAACATCATAAAAAAGGCCGACAAACCTAAAAAATCAGCCAAAAACGATAAAAAACCGGCGGAAAAGCCCG
>JAQVYB010000164.1 GCA_028708815.1 Kiritimatiellia bacterium
CCTTAAGGGTATTGCTCATGATCCTCGCTTTCGTTTTATTGAAAGCAAAAATCTAAGCAGATTTATTCCTTAAGGTGGTACACTTTGATTCGACCCGGGGTGGTACACTTTAACCGACCGCTGACACAACAGCGAATTCGCTGTTGTTAGCTAGCAGGATGGCGGGCCAAAGCCCGACAGCCTGCTAGCAGCCTGTTGGGCTTTGGGCCGACATTCTACAGATGAACAACAGCAAACAAACTGTTGTGGGTTGGCGATTCAAAACAGCACTTCTGCCTTCCCGGACCTGCGCGACGGAATACCGCGCTATCGTATGTCCCACCTCATACCACGACATTGCGCATAATTGGCACACCTCCATATAGCTTCATAGTGTCTTTGTGTCTCACCTTAAAAGAACCTCCTGTTTTCTTATATGCTTGTATTCATGATGTTATATATATTTCAAAAAGTTGGCACGGGCTTTGCTTAATATAACACCGCGAACAACAGGCCACAAAAGTGGCGAGTACAGTAAAGAAAGGAGAGTCATGATGAATAAGTACATTATACCGTGGAGACGAGGCGGAATCTATGCCTCCCCGAGAGCAAATGACCCATTCACCCTCCTGCACAAAGAGATGAACGATCTCTTTGATGGATTCCTGGGTGAAAGCACCTGGAATCGCGACGAGGAGGAAAAGGCGGTTGCACGCCGGGAATGGTTCACCACGCCAAGGGTGGACGTCTCGGAAACCGACAAGGAAATCCAGGTTTCCACCGAACTGCCGGGCATCGACGAGAAGGACGTCAAGATCACGGTGGATCGGAAAATCCTCACGATTGAGGCGGAGAAGAAGGACGAAAAAGCGGAAGAGAAGGATCGGCAGTATCACATCACCGAAATGCGATACGGCAAGTTCTCCCGCTCATTCCGTCTGCCGGAAAATCGGGTGGATGAAGAAAACATCAAGGCGGCGTTCGATAAAGGCGTGCTGACGGTTACTCTTCCCAAAAGGGAACCTACGCCGGAAGCAAAACGCACGATTGAAATACAATCCGGCAAATAACAGGCCGGACAGCCGCTCTCGATCGGGAACGGATTGAACCATACAAGAAGGCCACCGCCACTCGGCGGCGGCCTTCTTTTCCATCTTTTTGCGGAGTACTTTAAAACTTGCTTTTCCAACCACGAAAACCGCAGATTCACCCCCGTCTTAGAAAACCAGCCCGGACGATCGAATCACCCCGTGAGATGCGGCTATGAGTGAAAAAAAACAATCAGCCGAAAAAAAAGAACCGGAAAAATTCGGCACCTTCGGCGGCGTGTTTACGCCGAGCGTACTGACCATCGTCGGCGTCATCATGTTCCTGCGCTTCTCCACGGTCGTGGGATATGCGGGGTTGCTGAATGCCCTTCTGATTCTGGCGGCCGCCAATCTGATCACCCTGATCACCGGCTTGTCCATCTCTTCGGTAGCCACGAACATGCGGGTCAAAGGAGGCGGCGCCTACTATCTGATCAGCCGCAGCCTCGGCGTGAAATTCGGAGGCGTCATCGCGATCTTTTTTTACGTGGCTCAGGCGGTCGCCGTCACCCTGTATGTGGCGGGCTTCACCGAAAGCATCCTCAGCGCCTTTCCGGCTCTGCCGTTTTCGTATCGCACAATCGCCACGGCCACCAACCTGCTTGTCTTCTTCTGCGTCTACATCGGCGCGGGATGGACCATCCGCATTCAATACGGCATTCTCGCCATCCTTGCGTTGTCCATCCTCTCCTTTTTCATCGGTGCGGGGCTTGACTTCTCTCCCGACATACTGCGCTCGAACATCCAGCCGCAATGGACGCATGAGTATTCGTTTTTCACCCTCTTCGCCCTGCTCTTTCCCGCCGTCACCGGCATCATGGCCGGCGTCAATATGTCGGGCGACCTGAAAGACCCCTCCCGCTCCATTCCCAACGGCACCTTGACCGCCATCGGAGTGACCATCGTGATTTACGCCGCCGTAACGTTCGCGCTGGCAGCGGGCGTCCCCCGCACCGAACTGCAGGGCACAGGATTCGTCATGAAAGATCACGCCCTCTTCCCGGTCCTGATCTATGCCGGCGTCATCTGCGCCACACTCTCCTCCGCCCTCGGCAGCATGATGGGTGCGCCTCGCATCCTGCAAGCCTTCGCACGCGACAATATTTTTCGCCGCCTCGCCTGGTTCGGACGCGGCAGCGGACGCAACGCCGAGCCCCGCAATGCCATTATCCTGACGTTTCTGATCGCTCAGGGCGGCATCCTGGCCGGCGGCGTTGATACCGTCGCTCCGATCATCACCATGTTCTTTCTGATGACGTACGGCACCGTCAACCTCGCCTGCTTTTATGAAGGGCGTTCCCGTAATCCGAGTTTCCGTCCGAGTTTTCGACTCAATCACTGGACGATAGCCCTCACCGGCGCACTGGGATGTCTCATCGTGATGTTTTTGACCAATGTGCTCTGGGCATCCATCGCCCTGGCCCTCAGTGCTCTGCTGTATTATCTCATCTCACGCGCCGACATCCGGGTAGCCTGGGGTGATGTGGACAGCGGCGTACTCTATCAACGCGCCCGCTCCGCCCTGCTCCGCCTTGAACGAAGCAGCTACCATCCAAAAAACTGGCGTCCCTCCATCCTCGCCCTCAGCGGCGGCCCCTACAACCGACTTCATCTCGCCGATTACGCCTGCTGGTTCACGGCCGACAGCGGAATCGTCACCATCGCCCAGATTATTCACGGCAAACTGGAAGAACTCTTTGACCGCCGACGCGAAGCCGAAGACATCCTCCGAAAATTTCTGCTTCGCGAAAACATCTCCGCCTTCCCCGCAGTTATCGTGGAGGAAAACACCCATGCCGCCATCAAGGCCTTGGTGCAATGCCACGGCATCAGCGGCATACGCCCCAATACCCTCCTGCTCGGATGGAGCGAAGATCCCGAAAAAGAAGGCATGTACCGCGACATGCTCATAACCGTCAAACAGATGCGCCGAAGCCTGCTCGTGGTGGCCTGCGAACAGAAAGAGGATAAAACACAGATACCGGAAGGCGCTATCAATCTCTGGTGGAACTCCGCCGAACACGGCGCCCTGATGCTCCTGCTCGCCTACCTGCTACGCCGAAATCCCGCATGGTCCAACCGCCCGCTGCGCATCATTCAGCCTGTCCCCCCCAATGCCGACACCGAAAACATCGAACGCCAAATGCGCGAGATGCTCGTGCAGGCCCGGATTGATTCCGAGCTGATTATCATCCCCACCGACACCCCGTTCGAGGCCGTCCGAACAGCGATGCAGCCCTCCGCCGTCCTCTTCGCCGGATTCGATCCCGAGGAAGACGCCGTCGCCGATCTACGCTCCATCGCCGAACTTCCCGGCGACGTCATCCTGGTCTACAACGCCGGCGACGCATCGCTCTCCGCCTAACCGGATGGCTGCCTAAGGCCCGACACTCTCTTCGAGCACCACAGCGGCTACGCTGTTGCGTTAAGGCATACGCCCAAATCAGACGGATTACCGGTTGATCTTGACCTGGCAGCCGTCGCCCCCCTATCGTTCATGGCCTTGGAGGAATCATTTATGCACACGAAACTGCGCCTGATCTGCCCGCTGAGCCTGCTGACCGTTTCGCTGACGCTTGCCGAAACCAACATCACGCTCAAAACGACATCCATCACACCCGGGGTGAGCGAATCTCTCACCCGCGAAGCCTCCAATGCCATACAACGCGGCATGGACTGGCTTCTGACCAAACAACAGCCGGACGGACACTGGTCGAATCCCGAGTTTCCCGCCCTCACCGCCCTGCCCCTCTGGGCGCTCGCCCGAGGCGGATGCACCGATACTCAGGCCATAGATAAAGCCACGCAGTGCATTCTCTCCTATGTGCAGGAGGACGGCTCCATCTGGCGCAAGGTGACAGACGGACGTAAGGGAGGCGGCCTGCCCAATTACAATACCGCCATCTGCATGGTGGCCCTGCGCATGCTTCATCGCCCCGAACTCGCGCCCGTCATTCTCAAGGCACGCGACTACATGGCCAAGAATCAACACCTTACCGGACACGATTCGTATTACGGCGGGTTTGGCTACGACCCGGCCACCAAACGCCCCTATACCGACCTCTCCAACTCCTATCTGGCCTTCGAGGCCATGAAACTCACCGAAGATGTCGAAGATCTCCGCCCCGACGGCGAACCCAAAACGGATATGGACTGGGAAGCCGCACGCGTCTTTCTTCAAAACTGCCAAAACCTGCCCGCCGTGAACAGCAATGCCTGGGTCAACGATTCCCCCGAAGAACTCGGCGGATTTGTTTATCACCCCGAACAGACACGCGCCGGAACCACCTCCGCCGAAAACGGCGCCGTACGCTTCCGCTCCATGCCCGGCATGACCTATGCCGGACTCCTCAGTTACATCTATGCCGAGGTGGACCGCAATGATCCGCGCGTTAAAGCCACTCTCAACTGGATACAGAACAACTGGAGCACCGACACCGCCACACGCGATCCGGAAAAAGCCGGTACCCCGGAGGAACGCGAGGGACTCTTCTATCTGTACAACGTGATGAGCAAGGGCATGAACGCCTGTGGGGTGGACGTACTGACCCCCGACGAAAAACCGCGCTTCAACTGGCGCGTCGCCCTGATTGAAAAACTGCTTTCCCTGCAGAAAACGGAACCCGATGGAACAGGCTACTGGGTCAATGATGTCGGACGTTACTTTGAAAGCGATCCGACCCTTGTCACCGCCTATTCCCTCCTCGCGCTGGAATACGCCCTCCCGGAACAGTAAAACGGACGTCCATTCGTTCCGTACGGAGTATTGCAAACGGATGTTGGGATAAACCCCTCCGCTCTGTCACGTTCATCATCACGGACTGGATCTATCCGGGCGCTCTAAATCCAACATCCGATGGAGTGCTACTACGGGCGAAGAAGGTCGGTCACGGGTTTTCGGCCTGCGAGAATTGCGGGTAGCAAAGCCGCTGCCATGGAAAGCAGAAGGGTCAGCCCGATGCCGGTACCAAGAAGCCTCCACGGAATGCGAAAGGTCACCGGCAGCCCACCGAAGGCCATCATGCCGCGCGTATAGCCCGTGAAACACCAGCCGGATTCAAGACCAAACACCAGACTCAGCACACAGGCGCTCAAACCAATCAGCAGGGTCTCCGCCGCGATCAGCCGGGCCAGTTGAAAGCGCGTCAGTCCCGCAGCACGCAGGACACCCAGTTCGAAACGACGCGTCTGAATGCCGACCAGCATCGTATTCAGAATACTCAACGCAAGCACGGCCAACGACCAACGCGGTATACGGGCCATTTGTTCCAGGATATCCGCCGCGTGGCGCACGGTGCCTGCCGTCACGGCATCCCGATGGCTCGCGCGGATTTCCAGCAAAGGATTCTGAAGTGTCTTCCGCCAATACGCCGCCAGATCGTCCGCCGCCTCATCCGGCGGGCGGGCCCGCCACTCGTCGTTCAGATTCAGCCAGACAAAGCGTATCGACTCATTTTCCGCACCCGCCCACGCACAGGCGCGGTCGTAACTCACAAACACCGGTGACATGGTGGCAAAGGGGCTTCCATTGCGGCCGCGCAATCCGGAACGGGCCGTGATCAAATGCCAATTCAGATCCACCACCCCGACAATCCGGAGTTGCTCGATCCTTTCACCAACCGACCGGCCCGCTTCATAAACAGGCACGCGGATCTGCACGGCATCCCCCCGGTGCAGCCGCGCCTGATCGGCAAACATCTTCGGCACCACGCAGGTGGAGGATTCGGCAAGTGCCCGGGCGGCTTCCTTCGCATTCCCTTCCGTGAAGCGAAAACGGAAGAGCGGATGCGCCCCGCCAAAGGCCCTTTCAGGATTCACCCCAAGCAAAAGAACATTGTTTTGATTCATGGTGTATTCCGGATTGGATGCAATATGTTCCAGCGTGGAATCGGCCAGCACGTATTGCCGCGCTTCCAGAGGGATGCAGCGGCCCGGCTCAACACCGGGCGCTTCCTCCACTTTTTCCCATTCCTCCGCCGTGAGGCCTGCGGACAGGAAAGATCCGATCAGATCCGGGAATTCCGGACTGGGCACAAACGGTGCCAGCATGGAAGCACCCCACGTCTGAATGGAAATATAAAGCCCAAGACCAAGACTCAGGGTGATTGCCGTACCCGCGTAGCGCACCGGATCGCGCGAGAGCTGCCCGCGCAAAAACGGCACAGGCACCATGAAAAGGAATCCAAGCAACCGGCTGAAGCTGCGCTCCGCCAACTTCAGCGCAAGCGGCGCAGCCAGTATGCAGCCGACCGTCAGAGCGGGTAACGCCACGGCAATCAGCAGCATACAGCGCCTCTCCACCGGCAACGGCAAACGAAGCGCCAAAATCGGTGCCGGAAGCAGAAAGAACGGCCCCATATAAAGCAAAAACCGGGGCCAACGTCCGGCTTTCGGCGGGCCGGGCTGCAAGACATCCAGCGGACGCATGCGCGCCGCACGACGCGCCGGAAAAAGCGCCGCTCCCGCAACACCGATTCCCGCGCACAGCGCCGACACGCGGAACACCATCGAACCGAGTACTACGCCATTGGGAAACAGCTCCGGCATACGACGAACCATGGCATCCAACAGCAGATACCCCGCTCCCCACCCCAGCACCAGCCCGCACGCAAGAATCAATCCGCCCTCCATCAACACCAGACGAAACACACCAAACCGCGACAAGCCCACCGCACGCAGCATGGCGAACGACTTCACCCGCTGGTAAACACCCATGGAAAGCGTGGTGATCAAAATGCAGGCGGTCGCTATAACCGCCAGACTCAACACCAGCGGCGCGCTGCGGGAAAACTGTGCCATGACGCCTGCCTGCAATTCATCCAGCACCACGCTCCGATCTTCCATCCGGCACGGTGGATCCGCCGACCGAAGTACTTCAGCCAGCGTGGCAGCCACATGCGGCGCATCCTCCAGGTGCTTCAGTTCAATCAGCGCCAGATTACACTCCGGTGTAAGCCGACCGCAGAGGGATTGATTAAACACCTCTTTACGCACATAGAGCGTGGGAAACCCTCTCACCACGCGCGGCTGACGGATTCGTCCCGCCACACGCACCTGTACCGGACCATGCTCCGGGAAAAGGGTAATCACCTCGCCGATTTCAGGGGGCGCTCTTCTCAAAAAGGCCCCCGTACTGATCACGACCTCGGGCAGGTCATTCCCGCCTTCGCTCAGCCAGTTTCCTTCCAATGCCGATAAACCGAAAGGACACTCCTGCGCGTCCGTTCCCACGGCAATCAGACGTGGTCTCGGCCCACCTGCACGGCGCCCACGCACGGGCACCTCCACCTGCACGGTCACGGTCGCCAAGGCATCCACGCGACGAATCCGTTCATCCCCGCGCAACGCGTCGAGGACCGTTTCCGGTATCCGCCAAACAAACTCCTCCTCGGTGACAGACTGCTGCATTCCAAACCCTTTTTTCTTCGAGGGCTTCGGCTGATCCGGCACCACCCAAAGCGCATAGGGCCCACCCATATGCTCAATGTATCGTTCATGCTGCGCCAGCGCGGTAGTCACCGTGCCGGTACTCCACACAATCAGTGCCGCGGCGGCGGCCACTGCCAATGCGGCCAGAAAAAGACGTACGGCGTGATGCCGCACCTCGGACAACAACAAACGCGGAATCAGCATGCCGACGCCTCCCGACGTACAACCGATTCGGTCATGCGTCTGAAATAGTGCTCACTGATCCGCGCGGCATCCTCTTCGCCCTCTACGGTGAATTCATCCACCAGACAGCCGTCGCGCAGAAGCAATACGCGATCCGCCCAGGCGGCGGTCAGCGGATCATGCGTAACCATCAGAATGGTCCGTTGCTCCGTACGGTTCAATTCCCTGAGCAAAGCGCACACCCCGCGCGCGGTGATGGAATCAAGATTGCCTGTGGGTTCATCGGCCAGAATCACTTCCGGATTCATGCTCAGCGCGCGTGCAATGGCCACACGCTGCCGCTCACCCCCGCTGAGGGCATCCGGACGGTGAGGCAGACGCTCCACGAGCTGAAGGCGTTCCATCAGCACCATGTCCAGGCGCTTTCGCCCTCCTTCGG
>JAQVYB010000165.1:0-4762 GCA_028708815.1 Kiritimatiellia bacterium
ATGGAAAAGCTGGCAGACTTGAATATCAATGCCGTTTTGGTTCCCTGTAGCGACCCCGCTCAGGTGGAGGGGCTGCGCTACCTGATTCACGAAGCGGGTCAGCGTGGGATACGGGTGGCGCTCGAACTGGGAGGACTGTCGCCCGTTCATGGTGATACGGAACAGGTCGGGGAGCTGATTGAGGCCCTCAATCTGGAAGAGCAGCCGGGGGTTTTTGCCCTCTTTTTTGCACCGGAAACGTTTTTGGGAACGGAGAAAGAACGTTCGCGCCTTGATCCGTCCTGGCGGGACTGGTTGATGGAGCAATACGGCAGTCTTTCGCGCGCGGAAAGAATGCTGGGAAAACCTGCGTGGTATCGGGATGGTTTGCTCGGAGGACCTTCCAACGAGGAATTGGCGGGTCGCGGATTGCATCCCGTGGCGACCATTGTATACCGGCGTTTCGTGGAGGATTATCTCAGCAGGAGATATGGCTATTTAAAACGATTCATTCGGAGCCAGGGCTGTCGTCAATTGTTGAGTTCGACGGCCTGCCCTGTGAACGATTACGCCCGTTATCCCGGGGACTTTTCGGCGGGCAGCCTGCATCTGGATTTTCTGTCCCCCAGTGCAGAGGGATGCAACGGGTCGGATGAATCCTTTATGGGGCTCGGTTTTCTGACGGCTTATGGTCGGGGTGGGCATGGATTCATTAAGCCGGTCGTTTGGATGAACTTCGGACCGCCGATGGGGGGCACGCCGCAAGGGGCGGATCTGGCCAATCAGGAGCGTATTTTCGACGCGGTATTTGAGATGGTCAACCGAAGTTCCGCCGCAGGCACGTTTGCCGCAGCCTATTCCAGTGCGCGGGGATATAAGCAGAATGACCGGGGGATCGTTTCATCACTTGGAAAAAAACGTCCGGTGTGCATGACCTTTTCACGTCATATGCGGCGTTTGCGGACCAGCATGATCTACCCGGCGACTTGGAAGGGCCGGGTGTTTTCCCGCTCTGCCGGACCGGAAGGTTTGGCTGGGTTGCTGCAAGAATGGCGAGGAGTCTATGCGGATGAATTGGCGGAGAATGCCGGGCAGGAGTTGCGCCCGTTTGGTTTCGGCAGAAATACCACGGATATGCCGCTGCTCGCGGTTGGAGGACTCCCATATGTCGATCCGGCTCCGCTGGAATGTGCAAATGCTGAATGGGGGGAGGTCTGGGTGAACGGACGGCCCGTGTTGCGCGAACCAGGAGAAGCACTTGACGTGGAGTGGGGCGATACGGTTCGTCTGGCTCTGGTGAACAGCGGGGTTACGGCCTGGGCGGCTGCACGGCCCGATCAGCAGGGGACCGTATGGGTGCACATCGGTATGCCTGCCGGGCGTGAACGTCGGATGGCGCTGCCGATGGTTGTTCCGGGAGGCGAAGAGTATGTGGAATGGACGGCTTCGGAGACCGGCCCCTGGACGTTTCGCCCAACGATTGCCGGCGTGGGCGCTTTCGGTGAAACACTGCGCATAGAGGTTGGACGGCGAGGAATTCCGGGAAGATGATTGATTCTTTTTTCGGCGGCATGCTATAGCTGTCCGCTGAAAAAGGGGTGGGCAATATATGCTGGCAAAAAGAATAATTCCCTGTCTGGATGTGGCGGATGGCCGGGTGGTCAAGGGCATCCATTTTGTCTCGCTTCGTGACGCTGGAGATCCGGTGGATACGGCGCGTGTCTACAGCGAGCAGGGTGCCGACGAAATTACTTTTCTGGATATTACGGCATCGCATGAAGAGCGCGACACGATGGCCGATGTTGTGCACCGGGTGGCCCGGCAGGTTTTTGTGCCGTTGACGGTCGGAGGAGGCCTCCGCTCCCCGTCTGATATACGGCGCATGCTGAATGCAGGCGCCGATAAAGTCTCCCTCAACACGGCTGCGATTCAGCGCCCGGAGCTGATCAGCGAGAGCGCCAATCAATTCGGACGTCAGTGTATTGTACTGGCTGTTGACGCTAAGCGGTGCGCGCACGGGGGCGGTTGGCAGGTGTATACGCACGGGGGACGTCAGCCGGTAGATCTGGATGCGGTGGATTGGGTGGTCGAGGGGGTCCGGCGCGGTGCCGGAGAAATACTGCTGACCAGTATGGATTGTGATGGAACACAGAACGGATATGATTTGGAACTGACCCGGACGGTCGCGGATGCGGTGGGCGTCCCCGTCATTGCCTCTGGTGGTGCCGGTACGCTGGAGCATTTGCGTGAAGGACTGGATGAAGGGCATGCTGCGGCGGTGCTTGCGGCGTCCATTTTCCATTTCGGTACCTTTACCATTCACGAGACGAAGAACTATTTACGGGAACGTGGCGTGCCGGTGCGAAGCTGAGCGCAGCCTGCCCCTGAAAGGAGTATGGTGCATGAAGGCATTGGAAGAGGGAACGGAACTGCAGCTGGATTTTGCCAAGCTGGAAAAAGCGGTTGGTGGATGTCCGGGCGTCATCCCGGTGGCCGTGCAGCATGTCGAGACCCGGGAGATTATTTTGATTGCGTATGTCAACGACAAGGCCCTGCGCCGCGCGGTGGAAACACGGTCGGCCGTATTCTGGAGCACGTCACGCAATGAATTGTGGGAGAAGGGAAAGACCTCGGGCGAGACGTTTGATTTGTTGGAAGTGCGTGTGAATTGCGAACAGAATTCACTGGTATATATCGTTCGTCCCCGGCGCGGCGGGATATGTCACACAAAGAATAAACAGGGCGAACCGAGAAATTGTTATTACCGAAAACTGAATTTCAGCGATTGGTCGCTTGAAAATCTGGATCCTTGAATCATGGAAGAGAAAAACATCTATCAGCAGGCGCCCACGGAGCCGGAAGGTCCTGAGCCCGGCTACAGCGTGGACCTGACCATGGCGGAGGCCCGACGACGAACCATTCGCTCCATCGTTCTATTCGTGTTGGGTGGCGCACTCATTTTGGGTGCGGTGATTATGCTGATTCTTCCCGGAGAAAAGGAACGGGATGCCTCCGATGGTTCGGGTGCCGGGATGGCCGCGGAAACAAGTCCAGAGTCGGTGAAAGAAAAGGAGCGGACGGATCTGCTTTCGCCGGAACTCGAAGCGATGGCCCGCTCCGCCATGGAGGAGGGGGATCAGGCCATCGTGCGTGGCACGGTGAACCCACAGCAGGTGGCCGAAGCGCTGGGGGCACTGCGCCTGGCCCGGCAATACGCAGCAAGCAAAGACTGGGCACGGGCCGAAGAACACGCACGGGACGCGCTGCGCATTTATCCTTCCATGAATGCGGCGTTACGGCTGCTTGGGTTTATCCATTTGCAGCGGGGACAGTTTGATCAGGCCATTGTCGTTTTGGAGCAGGCGCAGCTTGGTGATCCGTTCAATGCGGAAACGTTCAACAATTTAGCAACGGCGTATTTGCAGCGTCGCGACATGGAGAAGGCGGAGGAATTGCTTTTGGCTTCACTGCAGATTCAGCCGGATTATACGTTGAGTTATCTGAATCTGGGGCTTCTCTATCTGGCCAAGGGAGAATATCAATTGGCGCTGAACCAGTTCGAGCAGGCCCTTCCTAATGTGGCGAACGATGACAACGTGCGTAACAATATCGGGGTGGCGTTGCTTCGGTTGGGTCGTTATGCGGAGGCACGTGATCATTTTCAGATCATCGTCAACCGCAATCCGGGGATGGCTGCGGCCTATTTCAACATTGCCATTACCTATGTGCTGGAAGGGGATGAAAAAAAGGCCATGGAATGGATTGAGGACGGCGGGCAGTATTGTTCTCCCAGTATGTTGAGGCAGTTGTTGGAAGATACGGATTTTGATCCAATACGGCAGAATGAACGTTTTCAGTATGTATTGCGTCAATTGACGCCACGGGTGCCGGCGGGGCCCGGTTCGGCAAAATAAGTTCACAGGACACGTGGCGCGGTTGGCGGAAAGAGAGGGTGTGATGAGCGGGCGAGCGGATATAGGGGTTGTCGGGTTGGCCGTTATGGGGGAAAATCTCATTCTGAACATCGAGAGTCGGGGTTACGCGGTGGCGTGTTATAACCGGACAACCGAACGGGTGAAGCATTTTCTGAAGGGGCGCGCTTCCGGGCGCAAAATTCAGGGCTGTTTCTCGTTGGAGGAATTGACGGACTCCCTGGAGAGACCACGGAAAATTCTGTTGATGGTACGGGCCGGCGCGGCGGTGGATGGTCTGATCGACCAACTGCTCCCTCTGCTGACACCCGGTGACATCCTGATTGACGGAGGCAATTCCTTTCATAGGGATACGACGCGGAGGATGAAGGCGCTTGAAAAGGCCGGCGTGCTGTACGTGGGTATGGGCGTGTCCGGAGGCGAAGAGGGGGCGCTGAAGGGGCCGTCACTTATGCCGGGCGGACGGGTGGAAGCCTGGCCCATGCTGAAGGATATCCTTCAATCTGTGGCTGCCAAAACGGATGCAGGGGAACCCTGCTGCGACTGGATGGGGCCGGAGGGGGCCGGTCATTTTGTGAAAATGGTCCATAACGGGATCGAATATGGTGACATGCAGTTGATCGCAGAAGCCTACGATTTGATGCGTACAGGTTTTTCTCTGACCAACGAGACCATGAGCCGCACGTTTCTCGATTGGAATCGCGGTGTGCTGAATTCCTATCTCATTGAGATTACCGCCGATATTCTGGCTTATCGCGATGAGCAGGATGAGCCGGTGCTTGATCATATTCTGGATGCCGCAGGGCAAAAGGGAACCGGGCGATGGACGGTCACTGAAGCGCTGGAGCTTG
>JAQVYB010000165.1:4772-8114 GCA_028708815.1 Kiritimatiellia bacterium
AGCCGCTTACGCTGATTACGGAAGCGGTGTTTGCACGGACTCTTTCCGCCATGAAAAATGAGCGCGAGCGTGCTTCGCAGATCTTGCGCGGGAAAACAACCCCGTTTCGGGGTGAGGCCGCACGAGCCGTCAATGGATTGCAGGATGCGCTCTACGCCTCCAAGATTGTTTCCTATACTCAGGGGTTTCAACTTCTGCGTGCCGCCTCGGAAGAATACCAATGGGATTTGAACCCAGGGCGTATTGCGCAGGTTTGGCGCGGGGGCTGTGTGATTCGGTCCGTCTTTTTGGATCGCATTTACGAGGCCTTTGAAAAACAGGATGACTTGCAGAATCTGATGATGAGTCCTTTTTTCGGAGCGGCGCTGGAATCGGCTCAGGAAGGATGGCGCAACACGGTGGCGAAGGCCGTCCAGCTCGGAATTCCCGTGCCGGCCATGTCGGCGGCACTGGCGTATTTCGATGCCTATCGGGCCGCCCGCCTCCCAGCCAATCTACTGCAGGCGCAACGCGATTATTTCGGCGCCCATCGTTATGAGCGGGCAGATCGTCCGCGTGGTGAATTTTTCCATACGAATTGGACCGGTTCGGGTGGTGCCACCCTCTCGGGAAGTTATGGCGTCTGACGCGCCAGGTTGCCCCCCCCCCGAAAACGCCTCGTCTATTCATGTATTGACTTATCCGGTTGACGTGGCGCGGGGTTATCTGTTAAGGAGTGGCCCGCTTTTTTTGCGGAGAGATGGCTGAGCGGCTTAAAGCGCACGATTGGAGTTCGTGTGGGCGTGATGAGCGTCCCGAGGGTTCAAATCCCTCTCTCTCCGCCATTTTTATATCCATGGCCGGCTGACTGATGTCGCCACGCACACTGGGGGTGTCATCTGCGTCACGGTTGGGAGCATGTGCGATATAGCCTAAGCCTTGGTAATGTCTTTTCCCAGTGAGGTATGATTGAAGTCAGATATTAAACATGGTCTTAAGCAGGCTCTTCGCCCCGGCCTTGAACAGGATCTGTCAGGCTCTTGCGTACAGATTGCCGTGATCGGTGATTCGCATCGTAAGGTCGTCGTCTCGGAGAGGTGTGTGTCGGGCTGCCCGGCATGTCATTACTAATTTTATTTCGCGGCTGGGCTTGCTCGAGCGCACGATTTTTGCCCATATACCGCTTGCAAATATTTTTGCTTCACGTTGTGTTTTGTTTTGCCACCCGGATGGTTTTGATAACCATGTGCGATACTGCCGGTTAGTCTGTTTTGGTCAATATTTAGGCCGGATGCTTTATGAGATTTGTACTATATAATATACGTTACGGTACCGGTGATAAAGCCTGCCGCATGCCTTGGAGCAGAATGTTGCGTCGTACGCATCGCAACCTGAATGAGATGATTGTTTTTCTGCGGTCGCTGGATCCGGATATTGTCGGGTTAGTGGAGGTGGACTCCGGATCGTATCGTTCGGGCCGTAAGAATCAGGCCCAGCAAATGGCCGAGGCCCTGGGGCATTACCATTCGTATCGATCGAAATATGCCGAACAGGCGTGGTATGGCCATGTGCCGTTGCTGGCCAAGCAGGGGAATGCCTTTCTCGCCAGAAACACCATTCAGAATGAGCGGTTTCATTATTTCACCCGGGGCATGAAAAGGTTGGTCATTGAATTGGAATTGGATGATGTGGTGGTTTATCTCGTGCATTTGGCTCTGACCTTTCGTACCCGCCATCATCAGTTGAGCGATTTATACGCCCTGTTGCGAAAGGCAAAAAAGCCGCATATTGTCGCGGGGGATTTCAATGCTATGTGGGGGCAGGACGAACTGCGGCTTTTCTGCGCCGCTACGCACCTGCTTAACGCTGATTCCAATAGCATTCCGACTTTTCCAAGTTGGGCGCCTAAGCGTCAACTGGACTTTATTCTGCACAGTCCCGGGGTCGAGGTTAACCGTTTCTGGGTGCCGCAGGTCACCTACTCAGACCATTTGCCGCTTGTGCTTGATTTCAGTCTGTAGAGGTTTTGCAGTTTTAACCGTTTTAAAGCAATTTAACCTTGTACGGTGGTGCATATTATGAATAATTCGTCACTGTTAGTAGAAAGTGGCCGTGGATACGAAAGGAGTGCTGCTGTGAAGATAGTGCGACTGATGGCGATGCTGCTGGGCGTTGTATGGTTGGTGGGATGTTCTACGCCGGCTCAAAAAATCAAGAATATCGAGCTGGGTATGGCGCCGGGCGAGGTGCTGGAACAAATGGGTGAACCGTATACCATTCGTGCGGCCAATATATATGAAGATGGCAAGGTAAGCGAGATATGGGAATATGTTGCGCCTCCGTTTACCTTCAATCCCCGTACGTTTCTGGTTATCTTTCAGGATGGCAAGCTCACGCAATGGGGCGTGGAAAGCGATTTGATGGGCAGTAGTGGTGGACTCAATAGATAGACCGGGTGCTTGTGCGTTATTGTGGCCTTCAAGTTGCTAGCAGGTTGACCTTGGAAGGTCGGGCGGCTGTCGGTGTCGCGGTAAGCGGTTGGGAGAAGTAACTATTTTGCGCATCAGACAACATCGAACGATAAATGGTAAGGCGGGTTTGACTTGGCAATTGCCGGCGTGCCTGCTGTTTGTCGCGGGAACGGTTTCCGCTCAGGTGTTGCGTCTGGGGCCGATGGATATAGAAATGGCCCTGGGGTTGGAGGGTGTCTATACCACCAATGTGGAAGGGGAACGCCCCTCGGAGGCTACCGACTCGCGCGAAGACTACTATTTTGTGGCCTCCCTTGATCTGCAGGGCAATGCAAGTATATCGCCATCCACCAAAATCAACTTGGAAACAGGCGTGGCCTACGAGAAGCATTTCAAGCGCCCCGATCTGGATAATTCCAAGGACCCCTTTGGCAAGTTCAAACTCGATGCGGAAACAGAGTATCGTCACTCCACCTTTATGGGTGATGTGGACATTTCCAGAAATTCAGAAGCCAAGGATGGCGTGTTCATCCCAGGCGACAAGAAAAAGCGCGCCCCTTATAATGAATACATCTATGGCGTAGGCTGGGCCTGGGCCTTCAGAAATCTGCGCGCCGGCGCAAGCTACTCTTTTGATCGGACCCGCTACGACGATGAAGAATTTCAGGAGGGAGGCGACAAGGATGAGACCACGATCGATTTTGAATTTTCCTGGAAATTCACCCGCCGCCTGCACTTGGAATACAGCTATGAGCGCAAGCTGGATGATTACGTTTATCCGCAGGGCGAAGGTTCCGATGATGATCAATGGGAAGTCAAATCGCTGATTGATTTGCGGTATGATGTCTTTGAAAAACCCTATTTAAGTCTCTATGCCGGTTATACCAAGGAT
>JAQVYB010000166.1 GCA_028708815.1 Kiritimatiellia bacterium
TCCTTCAGGTAGCGCCTCACCTGCACCGGACTGTTCAGATTCATCCCCCCCCCTTTTCCGCCCACGGATTCGGCTTCGCCGCCAGCGAGGCCGCCACCCGAATCGCCGCCTTCATACTGGCCGGATTGGCCTGATTCTTTCCGGCAATGTCAAACGCCGTGCCGTGATCGGGGCTGGTGCGCACAATCGGCAGTCCGAGCGTCAGGTTCACCCCCTCCTCAAACGCAATCATCTTCAACGGCCCCAGCCCCTGATCATGATACATCGCCACTACCGCATCGTAATCCCCCCGAAGCGCCTGATAAAAAATGACATCCGAAGGCACCGGGCCGATCACATTCAGCCCCGCACGATGCAACGCACGCACCACCGGCGCAATGAGGCGTTTCTCTTCGCCGCCCAGCGCCCCGCCATCGCCCGCGTGTGGATTCAACCCGCACACACCGATGCGCGGCGACGCCACGCCCAACCAGCGCAGCCCCTCGTCAGCCAGTGTCGCCGCCTGCCGAATGCACGCCGTCGTCAGGCGCACCGACACCTCGCTCAACGGCACATGCCGCGTCGCCAGAATCACCCGCAACGGACCACCCATCAGCATCATCGCGTAGCGTTTAACACCCGTAAGGTCCGCCAGAAATTCCGTGTGGCCCGGCAGATCAAGCCCCGCCTTTTTGAGCCCTTCCTTGCAGATCGGCCCCGTAACCACTCCGTCCACCTGCCCTGCCTGCGCCGCGAGTACGGCATGACGTATCCACGCCACCGCCGTACGCGAAGCCGCCGACGTAATGCGCCCCGGCGTACAGGCCGGGACACCACTCACCGGCGCCCATACCACCGCCCGACACCTCGCCGGCCAGTCCTCGCCGGGCGCCCAGCGCGGCGGCTTGGCAAAACCAAAGGATTCGGACAAGCCGTGAAGAAGTTGCTCGTCACCAACAAAAACAAAACGGAGAGCAGCAGGCCATCGGCATCCATACACCGCCTTCAAGGCAATTTCCGGCCCGATTCCGTTCAGATCTCCCAGAGTTATGGCCAGGCGGATCATGCCATTCAATTCACAATCTGTATGTAGTACTTTTCCCGAAGCCGATTGATCCACTGATTATAGAGCCGCTCTTCCTCTTTCATGCTGATTTCGCGCTCGATCTGACTGCGCACCTCCTCCAGAGGCGTCACCGCAGGATCCTTGCGCTCTTCCACCAGCAACAAATAGTTCGCGCCGTCCAGCTCAACCACTTCACTGACTTCGCCCGGAGGAAGCTCCATCGCCACGGCGGCCAACTCCGCCCGCAGACTACTTGCTTCAATCCAGCCCCAGTCGCCACCGTATTGCGCCTTGTTATCCTCGGACACTTCCTTTGCCAGTTCCCCGAAATCCCGTCCGTCGGCCAACTGTTGGAGAATTTCATTCAGTTCCCGCTGTTTGACTTCCTGTTCTTCCGGCGTCTTGACCGGATTGATCACGATCATCCGCAGTTTGATCTTGCCCGGTTCGCGGTAGCGCTCCAGATTCGCCTCGTACGCTTCCTGCACGGCCACCGGCGAAATTTCCACGCGGTCCGTCACCTCCTGCCGACGCGAAATCATCAGAATCAACCCCTCGCGCACCTGATTGCGCATCTCTTCCCGGGTCATCCGCTGCGAGGCGAGCGCCTCCAGAAAAGTCGCACGGTCATCATCAAACCGATCATGAATAATCGAATTGATCCGCTCATCAATCAATTGTTCCGGAATCACCAGCCCGCGAGCCTCAAAGTCCTGAATCACCAGCTTTTCTTCAATCAACGTCTCCCGGCTTTTAACAAACGCCTCCATCAGCTTCTGCTGCAACTCCTCCCCATCGTAGGCCTGCCGCAACTGCGCGTCCACCGGGCGCATATAGGTCATCACCTCGCCTATCGTGATGATTTGATCATGCACAATCGCCGCATACCCATCCACCGGGATTCCCTCCGCACCCGCCTGAACATTCAACAAAAAAACCCCTGCGATAAATCCGGCAATTATTCTATGAAACATAACCACTTCCTGTTACAGATTGCGCCTTAATAAACTGCGTTCGATCTTAGGTGCTTTCAAACGTAAATCAATCGTTTTAAACCGGTATATTCAACCATGAACCCTTCCAACTCCGAATTCATCATTCTGGCCAGCGCCTCGCCCCGACGCAAAGAGATGCTCGAACAACTCGGCCTCGCCTTCCGTTGCATCACCCCAAGCGTCTCCGAAGAAACACGCCCCCGCGAAACCCCCAAAGCCTATGTCCGCCGCATTGCCAACGACAAAGCCCGCGCCGTCCTGCATTCCCTGCGCGATGATCCCGCCGATCACCTCATCATCGCCGGCGATACCACCGTCACACTCGAAGGCGCCATTCTCGGAAAACCCGCCACCGAACAAGACGCCACCGACATGCTCCTCCAACTCAGCGGAAAGACCCATCAGGTCATCACCGGCGTCTGCCTCCTCCTCCACCGCAATCGGAACCTCGAGGCCAAACGCCTCTTCGCCGTCTCCACCGATGTCATCTTCAAAACCCTCACCCGGTCCGAGGTGGACGCCTATGTCCGCACCGGCGACCCCATGGACAAAGCAGGCGCCTACGGCATACAAAGCGGCGCCGCCCACATGATCCGGGAAATTCACGGTTCCTACACCAACGTGGTCGGCCTGCCCATGGCCGAATTGCTCGAAGAAATGCAGGCGCTGCCTGGCTGTCGGGCCTTGGGGATACGATCCCTCCCGGAATCCAAAAACCCCAACGGTCTCCCGGCTCCTCAGCGCGCATTCGGATGAACGGAAAGCACCCGTTGAAGTTGATCCTGAATCTGAATGCGTATGGTGGACCGTTTCATGGCCGACTCATCCACCCGGTCCTCGTCCTCGTTCATCCGGCGATCATCAATACGCAACACCAGGCGCTGCAGGGCATCCTGCACCGTGGGATTATCCCCCATCTCCACCTGGTCCACCGGGAGATTATCGGGCAGCGAAAGCTGGCGGCGCAAATAAGCGCTTTGCGCCGGAATCTGAAAAGCCTCCTGGCAACTCGGGCAGCGACCCGTTTTGCCGATATCGTAATCCCGCACCCACAGCTTCTGGCCGCATTCCAGACAGCTCATCTTGAAATCCTTTTCCCCCGCATCCCGTACCAGGAAAAAAGCCAGCGGTGGAAGAGAGGTATCCAGGGGAAGAGTGCGGTAAAGGGCCTTCATGTGATCCATCGAAAGCACATCCAGGAAGCGGGCCAGAATCACCAGGGCATCCGCATCAGACACATGCTGATGCCAATAGGGATTGACCCTCGGATCACCCACCAGCAAATCCAGCCGCAAGGGCAGATCGCCCAGCAAACACACCCCGGACGATTCCGCCGCGCCCGGACAGGTGTTCCGCATAAATTGCTCCCCCAGCTCTTGATGTGGACAGAGCAACAAAATATTCAGCGGTTCGTGTTTCTTGTTTTCTTCCTGCACAAGCCCATCCTTTCAGCGGCATGTCCGCAGTCCGTCTCACATGCTCCCATGTTCCGTATACACCGGACACCCCAAAACACGTAAGCCAAAAAACAAACTTTGTGCCCCATGGAAAACGAGCACCATCGCGACACGTGCCGAACCGCACGCTTCCCGCCACTGGAAGACCGCTCGAAACAATCCCGATCAAAGGAAAACAATACGCCCGCGCTGCCGAACCGCACATGCTCAATTCCAACGATTGGAAAATTCCCGCAGGAAAATTCCAGTCATTGGAAGAGGTTGAAAAGGCCCCGAATCAATTCACTTTTTTCGCTTCGCGCCGTTTCTTGGCAATCTCTTCGGCCAACGCAAACGGAACGGCCTCGTAATGCTCGAAGTGCATCGAGAAGGTGGCCCGCCCCTGCGTCATCGTACGAAGCGCATTCGAGTAGCCGAACATTTCACTCAGCGGAACCATGCCGCGCACCAGCTTGTAGCCGTGCTGATCATTCATCGATTCAATCCGACCGCGACGCTGGCAAATAGAGCTGGAAACCGGCCCCATGTAATCCTCCGGCGTCGAGACCTCCAGCGACATCCACGGCTCGAGCAACTGCGGGCGCGCCTTGGCGAACAGTTCCTTAAACCCGGCACGACCCGCCGTCTGAAACGCGAAATCGCTCGAATCCACCTCATGATACGAACCATCGTATAGCGCCACGCGCATATCCACCACCGGATACCCCGCATAAGGCCCGCTCAACATCCCCTTCACCACGCCCTTTTCCACCGACGGAATGTATTCGGAGGGGATATGACCGCCCTTGATTTCATTCACAAAATCAAATCCTTCGCCCGGATTCAGCGGCTCAAGCCGCAGGCAGACATGTGCAAACTGACCACGTCCGCCGCTCTGCTTCACATGCTTGTAAGGCCCTTCGCTCGATGTCGTTGCCGTCTCGCGATACGCCACTTCCGGGCGGCCCACCGTCGCCACCACCCCAAACTCGCGCCGCAGACGGTCCACAATGATTTCCAAATGCAGCTCGCCCATGCCCGAAATGATCGTCTCACTGGTTTCATCGTCGAACGACACCGTAAACGTGGGATCCTCATCCGCCAGGCGGCGCAGCCCCTCCCCGAGCTTCTCGTTGTCATTGCGCGACTCCGGCACAATACTGATCGAAATCACCGGCGCCGGAAACTCAATCGCCTCCAGATAAATCGGTTTGTCCTCCATGCACAACGTATCACCCGTCTTGGTATCGGCCAAACCCACCACCGCCACGATATCTCCCGCGTGGGCCTCATCAATATTCTCCTGCCGATTCGCGTGCATCCGCAGCAGCCGCCCGATGCGCTGGCGCTTTTCGCGGGTGCTGTTATACACATTGGTCCCCGCCTCAATACTGCCCGAATACACCCGCATATAGGTGAGTTTACCCATATGCTTATCCGCCACGATCTTGAATGCCAACGCCGCAAACGGGGCCTCCGTATTCGGCTCGAGCTGGTGTCCCCCGCGCTCGCAAATCACCGGCGGAAGCTCGTTCGGCGCGGGCAGACAACACACCACGCCATCCAGCAACCGTTGAACGCCCTTGTTCTTAAACGCCGAACCGCAATACACCGGAACCACCCGGCGCGCAATTGTCGCGCGACGCAGAATCCCCTGGATTTCATCCGCCGTCAAATCCCCCTCCTCCAGGAATTTCTCCAGCAGCTCATCGCTCTGCTCCGCACACTTCTCCACCAAATTCGCGCGCCACTTACGGGCCTTTTCCATCTTTTCCGCCGGAATATCCTCCTCGTGATAAGTCTGCCCGCTGTTGCTCTCATCATAATAGATGGCCTTCATGGTCACCAAATCAATCACGCCCCGGAAATCATCCTCCTTGCCGATCGGAACCACCACCGGCACCGCGTTCGCCCCCAGTTCCTGCTGAATCTGCTCCACCACGCTGAAAAAGTCGGCGCCGACCCGATCCATCTTATTAATGAAAGCCAGCTTCGGCACATTGTACTTCTCGCTCTGATACCAAACCTTCTCCGACTGCGGCTGCACCCCGCCCACCGCGCAGAAAAGCGCAATGGCTCCATCCAGCACACGCAGACTCCGCTCCACCTCCACCGTGAAATCCACATGCCCCGGGGTGTCGATCAGCGTGATCTGATGCCCCTTCCACGTCGTGGAAGTCGCCGCCGAAGTAATGGTAATGCCGCGTTCCTGCTCCTGTTCCATCCAGTCCATCACCGCCGCGCCGTCATGCACCTCACCCACCTTGTGCGTCTTACCCGAATAAAAAAGAATGCGCTCCGAGACCGTCGTCTTCCCTGCATCGATATGCGCCATGATACCGATGTTTCTGACTTTCGAGAGATCCGTTTTTGCTGCCATAATACTCCACCTTGTCTTGAACGCCGCCGAAAAAACGACAGCCTGTGATTAAATAAAAAAAGTCCCCGGGTTGGAAGGGCGGGGAATATGATCCGCAGACCATCCTTCTGCAAGTTAAAAACAGAACTTTTTCAAGCTCACGCACCTTCGAGGAAAATCTCGGCGCCCCACATTCCCACGTCGGGCGCCTACAACAAACCGACCCGATTGATTCATCCATCACGCTGTCGTACTTGTTCCTCTCTGTTCCAGAGACTGGATGAGGGTCGCCTCCAAGTCCGGGATTTCGGATTCGTCGGTCAAGCCGGCATCAACCAAGGCCTTTTTGTAACATTCAGGACAGTATCCATGAGAAAACTGCGTATCTGAATGAGTGCTGATATACTGTTCCATTTGTTGCCACGCGCCCTGATCCGTTCGAATTTTCTTACATTGGCAGCAAATCGGAAGCAATCCATGAAGAACTTTTATCTCTGCCAGACTTTTTCGAAGTGTTTCGGTTGTTTTTTGCTCTGCGCTCAGCAACTGCGCAATAGCGGAAATCGACCAGCTAATAGCGAGAAAAGAAGCAAGTCGAATAAGGGCATTCCAAACAGTAAAATAATACGATGAATGAATATGCCCGGACAGAATATCCGCCAAAGACCAGACCAGGGCCGACCAGACGGAAATAATGACCGACGCGCCGCGCCCCAGAATCCAGGCCGATAAACCGATGGGCAGAAAGTAAAAGGCAAAGAAACTGAGTTCATATCCTGTGATCAGGTCAGTCACTCCCAGTAATAACGCAAAGACCAAAAACAGAGAGAAAACAAGCGCCCGATTCCGTTTAGGTTTTATGGCTGTCTCCTTTTTATAAAGCAGCCGTATTATGCTCAAGCAGCCCCGTGAATACCAAGCATTATACAATGAAAATAGTTATAGGCCAACGCGGGAAAAAAGCGATACCGGCATTCGCCTCTCCTGCAATACCCATGGATAATACCACCAGCCAACCGGTCCTGCGACGAACTCAAAACAAACTGGACTGCCGGAAGAAGCAAATAATCATGAAGTTTTTCTGCGGAAGTCATGCAACGCGCTTCCCCGCAACAGGAAAGCAAGAGCTATTCCGAAAATAAACAAGAGCGAGGTGCTGCCTTCCGGAACAGCCCATTCCTGAGTCATCTCCACATCATCGAAATAGAAAGACCGCGGGTCAACATCGCCGGAATCGTAGGCCTGACTCCATAGGACCGGCGTTACAAAGGCAATGTCCGGATTCTCACTGATAATGGACACGCTGTATTGGTTCCAGTTTCCGGGATCCGCCTTGGCGGCGGCGTAGATATTGACGGTTTCCTCTTCAAGCACCGTTCCGCTGCTGTTTTTCAGTTCGATCTTGATATTGACAAAATGATCGGCCGACACGAAATTCTCTTCGGCCAGCCCCCAAATGGAAAACGTATACCGATTGCCGCCGCCGCCATTCACGGCAATATCGTTCTGCCAAGCGGTGCCGTAATCACCGGCATTCCATCCGTATAAAGCAAGGCCCCAGTCGCCTGTCCGTTTGGCCCACCACTGGCGCCCGATGCCCATATGCAGTTCAGGCTCATAATAATCCCAGTTCGCGGCATACTCCGAATCCGCCCCCGCTGTCTCAAAACCGGGATTCTCAACATGCAGAACGCTTCCCAAGGCAGACATCGCAGTCATCGTAAAAAGCAAACCGCATCCCCATATCGACCCGCGTTGCCGATTCATGACTAACACCCCTTTTCAGACGTAGTGCATAAAACACCTTGTTTATTCCACCTCTATCCGATAAAAAGCACTCACTCCGAACACCGAATCCGTATAAGTATTCACGCAAGGCGTTGCAGAAAGACCGCATGCAATTCGCGTAAATGCCGCATCCATTCGTTCCGCACGATAAATACTGTACGTTTTTCCGCCGACACTCGGCCAGGTCAGCACCAACCGTTCCGGCGAAAGCGTCTGAACGCCGCCACCCGTGACCGAAAAGACCGACAAGCCGCTGTCCGGGTCCGTTCCGGCGTACCACTCATCGCCGTCGCTGGCGCCATCGCCATCCGAATCTCCGCTCAAATCCACATTCTGTTGAACCATGGATGAAACGTTCGTTCCATCCACCTCGTACTCCAGATTCCATACGGGGTGGAAATCCGATCCGCCGGGAAGGCTGATCCGTTCCGAGGAGGCAAGCACCACGCTTTCACCGCTCAACGAGCGCCGCGCACTCCAA
>JAQVYB010000021.1 GCA_028708815.1 Kiritimatiellia bacterium
ATCTCTTCCGGGAGGCTGTTCGAGGTCCCATTCGGGTAAATACGGTCGGAATGACGTCCTTCGGGCTCAATAAAGACGTGGTGCGAGTCTTTGGAGGAGAATTTGACGATTTTATCCTCGATGGAGGGGCAATAGCGAACGCCGGTTCCGGTGATATCTCCGCCATAAAGGGCGCTTTTATTGAGGTTTTTAGCAATTATTTCGTGTGTTTGGTCGGTGGTATGCGTGAGGAAGCAAGGAATTTGGTTCCACCCGGGGGCCCATGGACGAAGACAGGACGAGGAGGAATGTTCCACGTGGAACATAGGGGAATCCGGTGCGGGGCAGTTCGATTGTTCCATGTGGAACATGTGCCATTCTGCGGCGGCTTGTCGGGAGAGAAAGGGCGGCGGGGATTCGCCGGGCTGTGGGGTCATGGCGTCGTAGTTCAGGCTATCCTTATGCAGGCGCGGGGGGGTTCCGGTTTTGAGTCGTTCGAGTTGAAATCCCATTTCCCGGAGTTTTTCTCCGAGTTCCACTGCGGCTGGATCCTCCCAGCGTCCTCCGGGAATCTGCACTTTTCCTATATAGATGACGCCATTGAGGAAGGTTCCGGGGGTAAGAATAACGCACCGTGCACGTAGTTGGGCGCCATCCTGCATGACGACGCCGACGACGACCCCATTTTCCACGAATGGTTGCGCCACCATACCGGAAAGGAGCTTGAGTTTGGGTTGATTTTGGAGGATGGCGCTCATTCGGGCCGGATAGGCGGCCTTGTCGCACTGGATTCGGTTGGCCTGGACGGCGGGTCCTTTTCTGGTGTTGAGTGTCTTGAATTGGATTCCGGTATAATCGGCATTTCGGGCCATTTCACCACCCAAGGCATCAATTTCGCGAACGATATGTGATTTGGCGATACCTCCGATGGAGGGATTGCAGGAGAGGCGCCCGACATCCTGTTCGTTCATGGTAATGAGGAGAGTTTCGGCACCCATGCGTGCCGCGATGAGAGCCGCCTCGCATCCGGCGTGCCCACCTCCAGCGACAATGACATCGAGTTGTTTTTCACCGTTTTTCATACCGTTCCCTTTCATACCGACAATCTCTCGAAAATGCGCGATTATTTCGACAAAATCAACCACGGATAACCTGCCACCCTCCAGGAATATCCGGAGCATCCTGCTCATCCCATCCGAATGCATTCTAACCTCTTCGAGTCTTAGTGCCTTCGTGTGAGACAACTCCCCTTTTCGCTAATTTTGCGTGTTTCGCAGTGAAAAACACTTGTTTTCAGGCCGTTTTGAGGGTTTTTACGGAGTTTATGGCGTTTTTCTTCTATTTTTTGCCGATTTTTGGCATTTTCGACGTTCCTGAGGCGATTTTTCGGCAAAAATCCTTCCTTTTCTGGATAGCGCGTGCTTGCGACCCACAGTGCCGATCAGACGATCGGCGCTACCGGGCAAGCCATTGACCGCCAAGCCCAAGCTCCGTGGGCTCCGTGTGAGTATCTCTTTTGCGTTTCTTGCGTTCTTTCGCGGCTGTTTTTGAAACCCTTTTTGGCATGGAGGCCCATGCCGCTCCCTAATGAGTGAAAATACGTGTGGATTCGTGTTTTTTCCCTCGTTTTGACCATTTTTTTGGTTCTCCCGGCTATTTCGTGAGCATTCGGTGTTTTCTTCAAGGCAAAGCGATGAATGATTGTTGCCGATCAGACGATCGGCGCTCCCGGGCAAGCCACCGACCGCAAAGCCCAAGCTCCGTGTGCTCCGTGTCCTCTAGCGTAGCGGGTGGTAGAAAAAGAGTCTTAACCACCCGTTCCCGTTGGTCACTGGAGAACACGGAGAACACAGAGGCTTAAACGAGGTCCATTAGCGTGAATCAGTGGTTCAAAATCGCAAAGCCACCTGCAAAACAATCGGTGTGATTTTGTCGGAGATGTTATTCGTTGCTTTCTTCTTTCGTTGGGATCATTCCTTTATAGGCCAGGTGCCCGCGAGCCGCGGGCGCTCCCACTTGCCTCATGCTCTGTGTTCTCTGTGATCTCCAGTGACTGAAAGGAACGGGTGGTTCACTTCTTTTTCTACCACACGCTTACTGCTTCGCTGAAGCTACGCAGCACAAGACGCTGGAGGGCATAGAGTATACAGAGGAAACAGAACACCATCATCCACCTTCCACCCGCTCTTCCTTCGTGCCTTGGTGACTCCGTGTGAGAATCTCTCTTGCGTTCTTTCGCGGTTGTTTATTAAACCCCATTTGGCATGGAGGCCCATGCCGCTCCCTAATGATTGAAAATACGTGTGGATTAGTGGTTTTTTTCTCGTTTTGACCATTTTTTGATGGTTTTTACGTGTTTTTTGGCAATTTTCGTGGGTTATGGCCCTTCTCTCCCGCATTTTTTGCACACTGCAATTGATCAACTCTTTGTTCTTTAGCTATTTCCCGATACAGAAACCTGCGAAGAGTTGATCGAGCAATTCCTCGTAATAGACGCGCCCGGTAATTTTTCCGATTTGTTCAATGGCGTCGCGGACATGGGTGGATATAAAGATGGTTTTTTCTTCTATTTGCTCTTTCATGAGCTGATCTGCCTGCTTGAGACTCCGCTGGGCCAGTTGGAGGAGATCGCGGTGTCGTTCCGAGATCACGGCATGTGGTTGATCCGGTAGATTAAATTCGGATGTAATGGTTTCGTAAATGCAGTTTTTCAGTCGTATGACATCTTCATTGTTCAGGAGGGAACCTTCATACGTTCGATTTTTCGGTAGGTTTTCCGAATGATTGTATTTTTTTATATCTGTTTTATTTACAACGTATAACAACTTATTTTGTTGAATTTTACGCCAGAATGCCTGCATTTCATCGTCCAGAGGTTGTGAGGCATCGAGGACGTGCAGGATAAGGTCGGCCTGCTGGATGGTTTTGCGTGTTCTTTCGATGCCTTCGCGTTCGACGTGGCATTCGGTGGTTCTCATGCCGGCGGTATCGGTGAGGCGCAGAGGTATTCCGTGGAGGAGGATGGATTCTTCGATGGTATCGCGTGTGGTTCCCGGGATGGGAGAGACGATGGCGCGCTCTTTATCGAGGAGACGGTTCAGGAGGGTTGATTTTCCGACGTTTGGCCGACCGATAATGGCTATGGAAGCCCCTTCGCGCAATATGTGGCCCTGCGGCCATGTTTTGAGAAGTCTTTCTATCTTGTTCATTATCAATATATTAAGTGTTTTTATTTCATCATAGACTGGTAAAAGCAGCTGTTCTTCGGAGAAGTCGAGTGTGGCTTCGAGATCGGCCAGGAGATGGATGAGGGCATCATAGATTTCGTTGAACGCGGTGCTGAGTCCTCCTTCGAGTTGTTCGAGGGCCATGTTGGCCGCTGCTTCAGATTGGGCCTTGACGAGATCCTGTACGGCTTCTGCCTGCAGGAGGTCCAATCTTCCGTTTAGAAAGGCTCTTTTGGTGAATTCGCCGGGTTCGGCTGGTCGCGCGCCGGCGTCGAGGCATCGCCGCATGATGCGTGCGGCGGATATTCGCCCGCCGTGTCCCTGGATTTCGACCATTTCTTCGCAGGTATATGATTTTGGGGCCCGTAGAATCAGGAGTAGGACTTCATCGATGTCTTTGCCATCGGACCCCACGATATGGGCATAGAGCACGGTATTTGGTGTTGCGCCGGTCGGTTTTTTTGCAGAGCGGGAAATTTTTTCAGTAATGTTCAGAGCATCGGGTCCGGAGAGGCGGACGATGGAAATACATCCTTCGGATCCGGCGGTTGCGATGGCTGCGATGGTATCACTATCCGTGTTCATGGTTTGTTTTTTCGCACAGATTGTCGTGCTGGGCGAGCCTGTTTGCTTTGGTTCTCACAAATCCAGAGAAACAGGAAACCGATTTAACAAATTAAAGTCAATTTTATATACTTATGATCATGGCATGTTTTCCGTGGTTAAACCGGTGTTTGGAGGTGGATGCCCATGATTACTCGACCTCTTGGATTTCCGAATTTTTATTATTACACCAACTTTGGCCCGGTTTTTGATCAAATGCAGCGATTTACGGAGAGTTACAGTCATCTTTTACAATCAAATGACCGGTTACCCGGGCCCAGAACATCACCATTGCCGGCCCAACCCAACATAGGGAGGCATGTGAACGAAGCGGCTTAGCAGGCAGACGGGGCTTTAGCCTTACATCCTGTCGGTTAACCGCAGCGAATACGGTTTTGCAGCCTGTCAGAATCGGATGACTGGAAAGGAGAGCGTCATGATAACCGAAGCAAGTAGTGTGTATACACTTCCCTCTTTCATTGATGCGGAACCTTTGTTCAAGCAAATCAAGGAGTATACATACAACAGTAAAAGTCCGTTGCTTCAGGCCAACAGCCACTTTGTAAACGGGCCGAACCGTTATCCTGCGCCCTGGGTGAAGCCGCAGGCGGTGAAAGATGCAGTAGAACATTCCGTGTTGAGCAGTCCATTCAATTTGATTGCGTAACAATCCGCAGCGCTCCGTCGGATGTTGTGTGCAGAGCTATCCTGCAGTGGCTGTAACCAGAATTAAAAAATCATACGATAGCGTTTCCTCTCAGATTCAGACGAACGCCTTCTCCTATCTGGTTTCTACTGGACAATGCGTTTTGTCAGGCTACTCTTTCCCGTATGAATACGATTCCATCCAACCTTCCATCGGAACCGAAGGGTCATCTTGTGATCCAAACGATCGCGCTTCCGAAGGACACGAATTCCTATGGGGACATTTTCGGTGGCTGGTTGCTTTCACAAATGGATCTTGGGGGCGGGATTGCGGCGAAAGAAGTGGTGGGCGGCCGCATTACGACGGTGGCGATTGACGGGATGCGTTTCTGGCATCCGGTGCATGTGGGAGATACGGTCTGTTGTTATGCGGATCTGGTCCGGATCGGGCGCACGTCGGTATCGTTCAATATTACGGCCTGGTCTACACAGATTCATCGGGAGCATCGGCATTGCGTTACGCAGGCTCTTTTCACGTATGTGGCGATTGATGCAGAAGGCCGCCCCACTCCGATTACACGGATTGCTTCAGACAGTTCCCGTTGAATGGAGCAGAATCAGCGGCTCGCAGATACACTTGCCCTCCATGCACCCCATTAGTGAAACTGAGTGCCGCTCTGCCGATTCCGTTTTTTTTTGGTCCGTCACTGCATGTCCAACGTTTGGTGGATTGCTCCCGCCAATCCGGTGAGAAATTCCCGGTTGCTGAATCGTTCTGCATTTTTACGGATCGTTTCCTGATCCCAATGCATCGTGGCGCATTGCTGCACGGCTTCGTTAAGGGCCTCCGGGGTCTGATCGTGAAAGAAGATGCCGGTTTGGCGGTCCACGATGGTTTCCAAGGCGCCTCCTTTGGCGTAGGCGACGACTGGACGGCCACAGGCCTGGGCTTCCACGGGCACAATGCCGAAGTCCTCTTCACCGGGAAAGATGAGACATCGGCATTGCTGATAGAGTTCTCTGATAGCGTCATCGCTCTGCCATCCGAGAAATTGGATATTATGTTCGGCCATGCTGGATAGGGCGCGATATTCCGTACCTGTTCCAACGATTTTAAGCGGAAATTTGGTCTGGTTGTAGGCTTTTACGGCCAAATCGATTCGTTTGTAGGGCACAAGTGCTGAAACAATCAGGTCGAACCGCTCCGGCGGCTTGCCGGTGATGGAGAGGCGGTCCACATCCACGGGCGGATAGACGACATCGGCTTCACGGCCATAGTATTTTTCAATTCGTTTTCGGATGTGGTGGCTGATGGCTACGAATCGGGTCACGTTTTCGGCGGTTGTTTTATCCCAGTTACGCAGGTGTTTCAGGATGATGTTGAGGAGCCATTTTTTGGCCGGATTTTTTCCGAAGTATTCCTCATAGAAGACCCAGGCATAGCGCATGGGGGTGAAACAATAGCATAAGTGTTTTGCCGGAGGCTGTGTGGGTATGCCCTTGGCGACGCAATGGCTGGTGCTGATGATCAGGTCGGCTTGTGCCGGGCGCATGTGTTCAATGGCATAGGGAAACAACGGAAGCGCATAGCGATACCATCGGCTGACGCCGGGCAGGTATTGCAGGAGTGATGTGGCCACGATATGGCGGGCGATGGTTTCATCCACGGCTCCCTGCTTATGGATGAGGGTATAGAGTTTCGCCTGTGGGAACTGATCGCAAATCAGGGAAAGCACTTTTTCCCCACCACGCATTCCCGTTAACCAGTCATGAGCGAGGACCACGCGTTTGTCTGAAAAAGCCTCATACTGTGGATGCATCACATCTTTCGGAGTAACCGGCGGCACACCGCTCAGGTGATACGCATCGGCATGATCACGTAGATGAACGGGACGTTGGATTTCATCACTCCGGGACTCAGATCATCGGTCAGTTCCATGAAAACCTCGTCGCTCTGCAGATTTCGCAGTGGATCCATGAGGAAGTCAGGATTAAAGGCGACGTTGATTTCTTTTCCGTCGTATTTGATCGGAATGGTTTCGTGGGCTTCTCCGATGTCCTGTGCTTCGGTACTGATTTCCAGCAGATGTTTTCCGAAGCTGAGGCGAACGGTGCTCTCCTGTTCCTTGGCGATGAGCGCCACGCGTTTGACGGCGGTGAGGAGGCTTTCCCGTTCCACGGGAATTCGGACTTCGCATTGGGAGGGAATGACCTGTCTGAAATTCGGATAATTTCCTTCAATCACCTTGGAAATGATCAGCATATTGCCGAATTCAAACGCGACCTGCTTCTCCAGAATCTGGATTTTTATTTGTCCTTTATCATCCAGAGTACGCACCAACTCGTTGACGGTTTTGGTTGGAATGACAAACTCGTACTCGTTTTCCTGAGGAAATTCCAGTTCCTGCTCCACGAGGGCCAGGCGGCGTCCATCGGTGGCCACAACGGTTATTTTTTCATCCTTAAAACTGACGAGCACGCCATTCAGGATCATGCGTGTTTCATCCATGGAAGAGGCATAGATCGTTTTCTGAAGCATTTCACGGAAGACGGCCTGATCCAACGTGTAGATGCGTTCGCCCTGCAACTCCGGCATGGAAGGAAAGTCTTCCTCCGAAATACCGACAATTTTAAACACCGCCGTGCCACTTTGAATCGTGGCAATATCCTTTTCATCGACAAACAATTCGATTTCCTGATCCGAAAGCTCTTTGAAGATGCTGCCTATTCGTCGTGCAGGAAGTGTGGTACCACCAGATTCATGCACCTCTGCCTTTACGCGGGTGCGTACGCTGACTTCGATGTCCGTGGCATACAGGGTCAGTTCATCGCCTTCCGCCCGAAAGAGGATATTGGAAAGAATGGGCAGCGTGGTCCGTTGATTGACGATGGACTGTACTTTCTGCAAACCATCCAGAATCAGTGCTTTTTCCAGTTTGATCCTCATGTTGATCTCCCAGGCTTTATTGACAGTGTATCTCTGTATTAGTGGTATTATATTTAAATATATTTAAATAGTCTTATTATTATACCCTGTTGAAAGTATCAGTAACCCGATTTCTCTCAATTTCCATAGGGTTTTTCAATATTTATTTGTTCATAAGACTGTTTAAAACCGAAGGCGCAGCAACCGGGTTATTACTTTTTGCGATCCCCTGTGAACAACACGCCACTTATCCCCGGTTCCTTTCCCGGTTACCAACAGGTTATCCCCAGGCAGAAACCATGCGGGAAATCCTTTGAAAGGCCGAATTGTAACAAGCGCCCTCTCTTTCGGCAATGGTTTTGCCCAACTCATTCAAAGATAAAAAAAAATCAGGCTATGCAGCCTGATTACATAAAGATGGCGGGATGGACGGGACTCGAACCCGCAACAACCAGATCGACAGTCTGGGACTCTAACCAATTGAGCTACCACCCCGCTTTCTCTAAAAAGCGGTCACAGATTAGTGGAGTTCGTTTCTTTTGCAAGTCCTTTTTCATGAAAATACGCCAAAAGGATGGGAAACCGCTTGCCACGATCCTTAAAAGAAAGACAATAGCGCTCATGCAGTCATTATCGTTATCCCGGGAGGCCATGTACCAAAAGAATCACAGCTGTCTACTCGAGCATTACCCTGCTTTGGCTGCGCGGCTGGATGCATTACGGGGTAAAGAGAGCATTCATATTGGGAGAGCGGAGGACGGAGGGTTGTATTATGGTCTGCGGAAGGAGAATGGGGTTTCCGCGTTGACTGATCCCAAAGCGCCCCTGGCGCGCATTCAGCAACTGGTGAATGAATCGGCGGCGCATCTGCGCAATTATACCCGGCCGGTATTTCTGCTGGGTCTTTATCCGGGACATGAACTGCTCTCGATTTTTCAGGCGTCGGAACAGGACGCCACGCCGCACTGTCCTCAGCCGATCTGGATTTGTCTGGATTCGACGATTATTTTTTACGGTTTGTTGAATGCCCTGGACCTGACGCCCTTGTTTGCATCGCCCCGGGTACGTTTTTTTTGGTATGAAGAGGCGGAGGAGCAGGTGGTCTGGTTGCGTGAGCATCCGGAATTTCCGCATTTGTTCACACTGATCAGTGCGGCATCCGAGAGCACGCTGAACCAGGTGATGCCGCCCTTTGCCGAATTGATTCAGGAGCGCGACCAAGAAACAGAACACCTGAAAGAAGACAACAACCGCTATTATGATGCCATCAGCGATGAACAACTCGCGCTTGTTCTGCGAGGCGAGGCGGAGCGTTCGCCGCGCCTCATGATGCCGACCTGTCTGTGGTCCACCTTTGTTCAATACAGCACGCGTGATACCTGCCGCGCCTTTCGCGAGCAGGGATGGGACGTCTGTGAACTGAAGATGGAGGCCATGCTCACGCCTTTTTATCTGGCGCAGGCCATTCATCAATTCAAACCCGACGTCTTTCTTTTCATTGATCACATGCGGTATGAAGCCGAGGAGATTTATCCGCGCCGGATGTTGTTTGTGACGTGGATTCAGGATGAAATGGACCACATGTTTTGTCGTTCCGCCGGTGAAAGCATGACCCGTTATGCACAACGTGGTCGGCGCGACCTGGTGATAGGATATGGGAATCAGCAACTGGCCACGCTGTACGGTTATCCGGCGGATCGGCTGGTGATGCTGCCTGTAACCGCCGATACGCGCGTCTTTCATCCCGTGACACTTTCTTCCGCCGATCAATCCCGTTACACCTGTGAGCTGGCCTTCATGAGCAATACCGGCCTGCCGACCGACCGGCTGGTGGAGGAACGTATTGTGCCTCAGGTGGAGCCGTTGGGCATTTCGCGTGCCACCGTGGAGGCCATACACGATCGCCTGTGGAAAATACACCGGGAGGGACAAACCCAATGCTATCGCCGGCATTTTCTGGAATTGCTTTGTGAATACGATGAATGCCGTGCGGCGCTGGAGCGCCTGAGGGAGGAAGGCGAGGATGAGCGCCTTTTGCGTCTGTTCTACTGGAAACTCAACGATGCCATTTACCGTCACGTGGTGATTGAATGGGCCGATCAAGCCGGACTGGATATTCATCTCTACGGCCATGGCTGGAGTGAACATCCCCGCTTTGCGCGGTATGCGCACGGCAATGTGGAACACGGCGAAGAACTGAACAAAGCCTACCAGGGCGCCCGATGGAACCTGCATCTGAACATCACCCAGGGCATGCATCAACGGGTCTGGGAAATTCTCGCCGCCGGCGCCACCCCGCTCTTCCGCGCCACCGAACCCATACAAAACAACAACGAACCGCCGATCACCCTGCTGCGCTCCTGGGCCGACGCCGTGGCCGCGGGCCGCCCGATGGACCTGAATCCGCCCGATGAAAACACGACGCAATGGCTTTTTCAGCGTGCCCTTTCCCTGGCGGAAACTCACCCCGAAGCCACGCCCGAAGAACTTCAAAAACAACTCACGGAATATCTGCGTCATCTGGTTACTTCGCGTCCGGACATCGTGGTGGAGGAATGGGATCAACTGAGCTTCAACGATGCGGAATCCCTCGCCCGACTCGTCGGCTCAACACCGCCCTCAAAGCTTCATCTGCATGCCTGAACGGATATTCGCCATACGGTTTTTTCCAACGAATGGAATACGTTGAAAACAACGGTCCTGCCTGAATTTTCAGCCTTTTGCGGCTTTTTTCCGCGTCTCTGCGTCATCGCATTCCTGCGATGAAAGACGTACCGATCGAACAAACCCGCAAAATAAGATTGCAGTTGGCGCGGGAATTTCTATGTTTCTATTCACAGCAACAAACGACCGGGCACCCGTGGTGCGCCGGAGAAAGGTTCCTTCATGACGAATCAAAAGAAGATGATCTCGACACTTTGTTTTTCCGCCTGCATTGCGGTGTTATGCGGCTGTTCTCCCTCCGGTAAAACCGACAAGCCGATCACGTTGACCTACGCGAATTTCCCTCCCGCCTCCACGTTTCCCTGCGTTCAGATGGAACGTTGGAAAGAGGAAGTGGAGAAGCGAACGAAGGGTAAAGTAGCGGTTCAGACCTTTCCGGGCGGCACTCTGCTGGGCGCCAAGGACATCTTTGATGGCGTAAAACAAGGTTCGGCCGACATCGGCAACTTCGCCATGAGCTATCAACCGGGCCGTTTTCCGATTTCCGAAGGAGTGGATCTGCCGATCGGATTTCCCAGCGCGTATGCCGCCACGATGACGTTCTGCGATGTGATGGACCACTTCAAGCCGGCGGAGTTCAATGATGTGGAAGTGCTGACGGTCTTTACCTGTCCGCCTGCGGCGATCATGGCGTCGGCTCCGGTGCCTGCGCTCAGCGCCCTTGCCGGGATGGAGCTTCGCGTTTCCGGAACGGGCGCGGAACTGCTGAAATGCCTGGGCGGCGTACCGGTGGCCATGCCCATGTCCGAAACACCCGATGCCTTGCAGAAGGGCGTGGTTCAAGGGCTTATTTCGTCCATGGAAATTCTAAAGGACATGAATTTTGTGAGTTACTGTCCCCATGCGCTGCGCGTGAACCTGAACGTGGTGACGTTCGCCGTGGTGATGAACAAGACGAAATACGCGGCATTACCCGAGGACGTGAAGGCCGTATTCCAGGAACTCTACCGGGACCAGGCCGAATGGACGGCCCGTTACGTGGATCAACACGTGGAAGACGCCCTTGTCTGGTCGAAGGAAAACAATCCGGCCTTTACGCTGACCAACCCATCGTCCGAAGATGAAAAGCAACTTCTTCAGTGCGTGCAGCCTATTTTGGAGGACTATGTGGCCTCGGTCAGTGCCAAGGGTCTTCCCGGCGAAGACGTGCTGGCCTTTATTCAGGCCGGCCGGCAGAAATATGCCGGAAAGTAAGAAGATCTGCTCATGAAACCTTCGTCGCTGATTCGGGTATTGAAACATGCCGACGACCTGGCCTGTCATGTTGGCATGGCCGTGGCCGCCATGGCCCTGCTGTTTCTGCTGGGTTTGGTCTCCTGCAATGTCCTCATGCGTTTTGTTGGTGTTCCGTTGACGGGAGCCTAC
The DNA here is from genome assembly GCA_028708815.1 of Kiritimatiellia bacterium. Classification (GTDB taxonomy): domain Bacteria; phylum Verrucomicrobiota; class Kiritimatiellia; order RZYC01; family RZYC01; genus JAQVYB01. The sequence goes on from JAQVYB010000021.1 coordinate 11,470, forward strand.
GAGCTGGCCGGTTTCAGCGGGGCGTTGATTGTGGCCTTCGGGGCGGCGGAAACCCAGCGGCGCAAGGGTAATATTACCGTGGATGTGATTACCCGGCATTTCCATCCCGTGGTACGTCAGATTCTGCTGTTGATCAATGAGTTGGTATTCAGCTTGTTTTTTTCATTTGCGGGATCTTACATTCTGCGCAATGCGCTGATGTTCAAGCAAAGCGGCGAAATGTCCGAAACGCTGAAGATTCCGTTTTATCCCATGATGCTATGCGTGGCGGGTGGTTTTTTTCTCCTGGTTGCGACGCTTTTCATCAATCTGCTGCTGCGTTTGACTCTGTTGTGGAGTCATCTTTGTAAGGAAAAGCCATGAATGCACCCTTGCTGGGCGCGGCCGGCATTCTTGTCATGCTGTTGGCGCTTTTTCTGTTGGATATGTCGCCGGGTTTTGTGATGGCGCTGGTGGGTTTTGTGGGTCTGGCGCTGATCACCTCGCCTTCGGCGGCCCTGTTTTCCGTGGCCTCGGAATTTTGGGCCACCTTTTCCAACTACGGCTTTACCGTGATACCGCTTTTCATTTTGCTGGGGGAATTCATCTATTATGCGGGCTACAGTGATCAATTATTTCGTGCCACGCATACCTGGTTTGGCCATCGGCGCGGGGGATTGGCTGTAACCACCATTCTTGCATCAGCCGGCTTTTCCGCTATTTGCGGTTCCAACACGGCCACTGCCGCCACCATGAGCGCGGTGGCGCTTCCTGCTATGCGGAAGTACCGATATCACCCCGTCCTGAAGACCGGGGCCGTGGCGGCGGGCTCCACCCTGGGCGTGATGATTCCTCCGAGCATTGTGTTGGTGGTGTATGGACTTTCTACCGGGCAGAGCATCGGCAAGCTCTTTTTCGGCTGTCTGATTCCGGGGCTTATTCTGTTGTCGAGTATGATTGTCACGGTGGGCTTTATGTGCCGCAGGCATCCGGAATGGGCGCCTCGGCATAATGGAACCACCTGGCGTGAAAAACTCGCAGCCTTGCCTAAAATGCTGGATATTTTTGTGCTTTTTACCGTCATCATGGTGGCGCTCTTTACCGGGATGATGACGGCCACGGAGGCCGCCGGCATCAGTTGCCTGCTGGGGTTGATCCTGTGTTTAATCCGTCGCCGCCTTTCCTTCGCGCACTTCAGAGCGGCTCTTTCGGATGCCGTGCGCATTTCCTGCATGGTGTTTATGATCATTGCCGGCGCCACCATCTTCGGGCGTTTTCTGACGCTTTCACGGCTTCCCTTCATGCTGGCGGAGAGCATTGTGCATTTTGGTCTGCCGGCGCCGCTTGTTCTGCTGCTCATGATCGGTTGTTATGTGATCGGGGGCTGTTTGATGGATTCACTGGCCTTTCTGCTGGTTTCGCTGCCGATCTTTTTTCCGATTACACAGAGTCTCGGCTATGATCCGATTTGGTTCGGAGAGGTGGTTTGCCTGGTCACCACGCTCGGCGCCATCACCCCGCCGGTCGGTGTCTGCTGCTACGTGATTGCCGGAATGGCCCCGCACATACGCATAGAACAGGTCTTTCACGGCTCGCTCTATTTCATCCCGTCCTATGTCTTCACTTTCTTTTGTATGGTTATCTGGCCGCAACTCACCGTGATTCTTCCGGCCGGGCTCGTCCGCTGACCCGGGTTTTCTTTCTACATACATCAGCATTGCGCCGATGGCGGGTTATGCCGTACTATCGCCCCCAAAAATTGAACAAGGAGCTGGCATACCGTGGCCGTAAAACCGTTTGAATCAAGAATCCAGGATCTCGTTTATAACGTCGATGTGGGCATCGGCCTGAAGCTGATCAAGCATGGGCTGTATATTCTGGGCGTACTGGTGGTCATGCTGCTCTATACGGTGACCCAGTTCAAGGGGCTCAAAGAGGCCGAGGCCATGGATTATGCTCAGTTGGGCCGCAACCTGATGCAGACCAAAAGTTTCATCACACAGTGCGTTCGCCCGGCCAGCATGTGGTATCTTATCGAAAACACGCCGCTGCACGACCCCATGATAGATCGCCATCCGGATATTCTGCATCCGCCGGTCTATCCCGCTCTGCTGGCGGCAGGGTTTCGGGCCGTCAACTACAACTTCAATGCCGACGCCGCTTCCTATCTCTATCCACCGGAACAATGGGTGGTGGTTCCCATCGGTCATCTCGCCACACTGCTGACGGGACTTTTGGTTTTTCTGCTGGGTGTGCGCCTCTTTGATCGACGAATCGCCCTGATCAGTGCTTCGCTTTTTTTCCTAAGCAATGCGGTTTGGGCGGATGCCGTATCGGGTCTGGGCGTTTCTGTAGCCACGTTTTTCACCACGCTGACCTTCTACTTTGCGATTCTTTCGGGAAGCAGTCGCAAACCGGATATGGCCGTCACCGGAATGCGGCGGTTCATCTTTTGCGTTCTTTCCGCGCTGGCCTGTGCATTGGCCATTTTGACCCGCTATGGCATGGTTGTGCTGGTACCTGCCATCCTGTTGTATTACGTCTTTTCCGTTCCCAGACGGCGTTTTCTATGGGGTCTGCTTTTCGTTTTGATTGTCTCGCTGTGCGTACTTCCGTGGCTGGTGCGGAATTACTACGTGAGTGGCGGACTTCTGGGGCTTGCGCCGTATGCCGCCCTGTCGGATAGCTCGATGTTCCCCGGTGACCTTCTGGAACGCACCCTCGCACCCACCTTCAAGCTGGGAGCCATTGTGGGCGCACTCAAAGCCAAGTGGATGAGCGGATTCGCCAACCTCTATAAAAATGCACTTCCGACGCTGGGTGATGGTATTTTGGCTGGTCTCTTCTTTGCCACGTTTTTCTATCGGTTCGTTCGGAATCAGGTGCATCTTTTTCGGTGGTGCCTGCTGCTGGCGTTGGTCCTCCTCCTGGCGTTGGCGGCCTTTTTCGGCCCGGCCACCGCCCGCCTCCTGCATGTCTTGTGGCCTGTGGTTATTCTCTATGGAACGGTCTTCTTCTTCATGCTCCTCGATCGCCTCGACTTCGAATTGCGACTGATCAACATGGGCGTATTGATTGTCTTCATTCTGCTGTGCGCCCTGCCCCTGATTTTTTCGCTTCTTCCTCCGCGCGTAGGCATTCCTTATCCGCCCTATTTCCCGCCCTATATCAACCATATCTGCAAGCTGCTTCTGCCCACGGAAATGATTTGCTCGGACATGCCCTGGGCGACAGCCTGGTACGGACGGCGAAACTCTCTGCTGCTTCCATCCAATATCAACGAATTTTATGAAATCAACGACTATACCAAGCGCATCAGTGGGATGTATTTCACCACCATCACGCGCGATAAACCTTACGTCAGCGAATTATTGACCGGCTCCTACAAAACCTGGTTTCCCATTTTGGAAGGGCGGATACCCTCCGACTTTCCGCTTACTCAGGGGTTTCCCATCGGGGATATGGATCAGCTTTTCCTGACCGATCGCCGCCGCTGGGAGGAATAGGGACCGAGAGACCCTTTCACACGGCTGAGGCGCGAGGCCATCAGGCTCCCAACAAAATCGACAGGAGGGGGAGGATTCTCCAACCTCGGGCGGATGGCTTTATTTCAGCAATTCATCCAGAGTCGGATCACTTGGAAATCCCGCCCGTTTGGCGGCCCGGTAATAGCGCCGCGCCTGGCGATAATCCGGTTTCTCTCCGGAAACCAGCAGGGCGGCCAGGTTGTAATTCGCCTCCGCATAGCCGGAATCCTGTTTGAGCGCCTCACGAAAAGCGGCCTCTGCGCCCTCCAAATCGCCCTTTTCGCGGAGCAGAACGCCCAGATTGTTGCGGAATGAGGCCCGCTTCGGATCCTCACGGATGGCCCGGAGAAACTCCTGTTCCGCTCCTGCAACATCCTTTTCGCGCAGCAGGATATTGCCCATCAGCGCATGGGCATAGGCGGAAGAATCATTTCGTTGAAGGACAATATTAATCGTCCGCTTGGCCCGCGCGGAATCGTCGCTCAAATACAGGCACGTGGCCAGACCAAGCAGGGCCTGCTGATCTCCGCCATAAAGCTGAATGATATCAATAAACTGCGATTTGGCCGCCGTCATATCTCCCTGATCGAGCTGCTCATAAGCCTGTGCCGTCAACGCACTGGACGCGCGTGACGATTTGGCCCCGAGCGCCGGCCCGCCCATAAGAACAGACGTTACTATCACCGCCACCACTAATTTTATCCATTGCATAATCAATTCCTCCCGAAAATCTGGCTGAATTTTTCACAGACCAAAGCAATTATCAAGTTTTCTTGTCTTTTTAAACGCCATCGGGCACTTTACCGCATTGAAAGGGCGCAAAAAACAGGGCTTCATGTATGAAGAGCACTTATCAAAAACATACGGCAACGGATAAACGTTTTCTTGCCCGTCATGCCCGGCGGGAAAAGGCCATGATCCTCATGCCCCTGTTGAGTACCCTGTGTTTTGTGATCGGTTTTTTTCTGTTGGCCCTCAGCCTGATTGTGTTTGAGCATACCGCGCTGTTTCGCTGGCTCCGCTTCAGCCTGCTCTACATTGTCGCCGGAAGCCTGTTTCTGCTGGTCACGCTATGGTGCCGAGGGCGCGATCGAACCTTGCAGCGGAACCGCGATCATTAAAGGCCACGCTATGACGCCCCTTCAGCGTACATCTAAAAAGACCGGCATCATCCTGCTGCCGGTATTGATTATTCTCGGTCTTGCCGCCGCCTTGACCATCAATATGCTCTTTCTTTCACGCCTGCGTCTTCGCGAACGGGAATCTATCCTCCACACCGCCCAATTACACGCCGCTCTGACCGATGCCGCCCTCCAGGCCATGCAGCGCTTGGCCGATGATGAAGATCTCCAGGCCGATCACCCGAAAGAAACCTGGGCACAAAGCCTCGAATATACCACGCCAACCGGTATCTCCCTTTGGATCGGTATCACCGATCAAAACAGTAAATTTGACCTTAATAATGTCTGGTTTGAAAGCACTCCAAACGAACAGCTCCTCGCACAGGACGCGCTCATGGATATGTTGACTTATCTGGGTGACTATAACCCCGTGGACCGCATACAGGCCCTGGCCGACTGGGTCGATCCCGACGAAGACGGCTTCCGGGAATCGGACTGGTATGAAGAAAACGATCTCTCCAACCGCTGTCCGAACGCCTGGCTGAACACCATCTCGGAACTCACCCGGGTCGCCGGATTTTCCAAGGACTATCTGACCAACCGCCATGAATGGGCCCGCTCCTCTTCCTCCTACACCCTGCGGGATTACCTCGCCGTCATCCCGGGCTCGCGCCGTTCGCCCGTACCCATCAACGTCAACACGGCTCCGCCCGCGCTGTTGCGGGCGGTGGCCGGAATCGGACAGGATACCTGGGTGGATTATCTGCTGACATTTCGCGCCAATGGCGCGCTGACTTCCCTGGACCCGCTGATGGCCATAGTGGATGCTTCCAAAGCCGACTATCTGCGGAAGATTCTTGATGTGAGAAGTACGGTCTACGCGATACACGTTCGGGCCTTCCAAGGCGATCATACCGCCCGCCTACTTGCTCTTGTCCGGCGCGATCCGACCGATGGAGGTGTTCAGGTGCTGCAATGGATGCTTTAGCAGGCTGTCGGGCTTAAAGTCCGCCATCCTGCCGGTCCACAACAGCGGATACGCCGTTGTGTTCCTGGAAGAATCGAATGGAACTGTTATTTAATAAGGGATGTCTTTTGCGACCATGAAAAATCGGTTTAAAACAGCTTATGCATTGGAATTGGATGGTCCCCGGGTCATTCTGGTGCGCACGGATCTGAGGCGACGCGGGAAAAGCCGCGTGATTTGGCAGGCCACCCTTCCGCCCAGCGAGACCGAGCGCCGCCAACTCGAAGGCCTGCTGGTCGCCGCTGCCGGAGAACGCCCCGTATTCACCGCTCCCGTTTGCATTGCCGACAGCGTTTTCCGTTGGCTTTCCACGCCCTTTCCGTCACTCCGCAAGGCCCGGCGCGTTTTTCCCGCCCTGCTGAACACCCAGTTGCCTTTTGATCTGGCTCAATGTCAATACGCTCTGCTTTCGTTGCACGCAAAAGAGGGGGAGGCCCGGGCATTGGCGGTAGCCGTTCGCCACGAGACCCTTCGGCGGATCCTTGAACAATGCGCCTCACTCGGGTTGGACCCGCAGATTGTTCAACATGAAGGTATTGCCCTGTGGCAGGAAGCCCTTGCCGCCCAACCATCCGCGCCTTCCGAGTCCCGCGTGTTGGTATGTCTCGGACGCCACCGAACCCTTCTGCTCTATGGAAAAGGTCCCAACCTGTACGGGGCCCAGCAGATGCCCTCCGGTGCCGATAGTCTTTGCACGCAACAGGAGTATGATGCCTGGGCCGCCAAAGCCCGGCTCTTCCTCCACACGCATTGCAAAGAGACCGAAAAACCGTTGAACTGGATCTGGTGCGGTCCCGGCGCCGCGCAAGCCGAACCACGGACCGCACTGGAAAAAGCCCTGAACCTGCCTGATTCCATCACCTACCGGCAGGCCGATCGACTCTTCTCCGACGCCCCCGTGGCCCAGGCCCTCGCCCGTATGATTGCAACATCATCAACCAGTCTTCACAATTTTCGCGCCGGCGCCTTTGCCCATCCGCAAGCCCTTCAGCAAGACACGAAAATCCGACGCAACACCCTCCTTTGGGTCATTCTTCTCGGTCTTTTTCTATGCCTGACCGGCCTTCTCTGGCAGGCGATGGTTTTCAGGCAAAACAAGGTTCTGGACCGTCAGATCGAAGAGGCCGTTGGCGAAATCACAGAAGGCGCACGCGCCCCAAAAGCACAGGAAGTTCCCTTTGTCTCACGCATCCTGGAAGAGCGGCGCAATACCCTTTCCACCTTCTCCGACATGACCGCGCGTCCCGCCGAAGCCCTGCTTACCCAAATCCTCGGCATGGCCTCTGAATACCGGATAACCATTCAGCAACTCGCTCTCCATCCCGATACCATGGAGCTCAAAGGATTTGCCGATCGCTGGGATGCCGGAACTCACCTGGAAAAACTACTGAAAAGCAGCGGCTACCAAACCGATCTGCAACGTCGGGAAGCAGGAGCCGACGAAATGGTTCACTTCACGCTCAAGGGAATTCACCGTGAAAATAAATAAATTCTCTGTTTCCTGGATCATTGCCTTAACGCTGATGGCCCTGGGCACGGCTCTTCTGTGGCATGCTTTTTCCACCGCACGAACCACCGAAAAACGCCTGCTCCGAAAACAGGACACCCTGAAAACACTCTGGATGTTACGCGCACAGGCCCTGCAAGACGAAGCCGCGATGCAGCGATACAACGCATCCCCGGATAAATCTCGCCAACCCATTGAAAACCTGCGTCCCTTGTTGGAGCAGTCCGGCGCCTCTCAATGGACCCCGCTCGGAACCGAGCCCGTAACCGATGGATGGAACCGCGAAACCATCCGTATCAGTGTCACCAACCTGAATTTTGCCGTCCTAACCGATTTTTTCAATCAGGCCGCCACCATGCAGCCCCCCTGGATACTCCAGGCCATCGACCTCAACCCCGGGCCATCCTCCGGCGCTGGAAAAGCCATCCTGATTCTGGCCTCCATCCATGCCCCCCAGGCACCATGATTCAATTTTTGTACCGCGTTCGTGGTTCGTGGTTGCGCACACAAAATCGTCGTTTTTTCGCGATTTTCGGGTGTTTGGGCATCAAAATTCAGTGTTTTTGACGTTTTGAACGAGTTTTTGAGACTTTTTCAGGTCTTGTCGCACTTGCCAATCGGAATTCGCCCTTTTTGGATAGGATTTTCAGGGTAGAATAGCCGCGAAGGAACGCAGAGAACGCAAAAGGAGAGATGCTCGTTGACCATGCCGGGCAAGCCCGAGGTAGGGCGAACCAGCACGGCGAGCCGAAGAAATTACGCGGCTCAGCCGGAGGCTTGGCCTGACCCGCGTGAACCCTCTCTGTGGACAGCGCGCACACCGGCTGACGGCCTACTTTCCGTTCGCATCATCCGGGCCACCGACCTGGCTCCAGTTGGTGACGATTCCGCCGTTGATGAAGAGTTGATCTTTTTCTGCGATATGGGTGTGAAGGTAGACGTCTTTCTTTGGGAAGGGGGTATGCTTGTCGATGGCGTCGGCGATGCTGATCATGATCCGTCTGCGTTCTTCCCTGGTGATGAAGGCCGGGGTGTACAGATCGATAAAGACGACGGTGTCTATACCGGCCTTTTCGCATCCCGGACAGTAGATTTCATCGAAGCTCTGCCAGTAGTAGGTCACAAAGGATTCGGGCAGGCCGGTTGCGCCGGAACAGGGGATCCAAACAGACATGACAACCGCAATGAATAACCCACTATACGCCTCATTATCGCAACTCCCTTTCTCTGAAAACCAGTTCGTTCAGAAGGTCTTTTCAACGATAAAGCATCGATTATGAGGCCATGCGCTGAGGCTGCCGGCTTGACACTTCGGCTGATTCGGAGTAAACAACCAGCAGAGTCGGTTAATAGGTTATTGTGCAAGAACGGTGTAAGTCTCGTGCCGACCGGAAAGATTTCTGTGATAAAACGCATCAATAAAAGCTATTTCATGGCCGTCGTTCTGCTCTATCTCTGTTCCGGCATCACGGCAGAATGCGCGGTGGTACTGATTGATGATTTCAGCATCCCCGCCAGTGGCCAGACGGTGACCAGCAAAGGGCAGCAGTCGTGGGTCAATCTGACAGCATCGGTACTGGGAGGTGTGCGTGACGGCAGCGTGGGCTGTGAATCATCCGAAGCGGACGGAAACACAACGGGACAAATCACCGGTGGACAACTCTATATTGAGACCAACAAACGGGCGAGTCCGAGCATGTATCTCAGTTATGATGGAACAGCCTGATGGGGTACGCACTTGGACACGGATCCTTTCAACGGCACATTCTCCCTGCCGATTGACCTGACGGACGGCGGGCGTAACAACTCTTTCAGCGTCGTGTTCAGCAGCGCCGGTGGGAAAAGCGAGTTGGTCGACAGCTTCAACGATGTTTTGCTGACGGTTCTGATTGATGGGACCCTCCACCAATATGATTACGACGATGAGGCCAATGCCTGGTTCGATGAGAATTATGCCGCGCTCTCCGGCGGTACTCCAGCCACTTTCAGCATGCCTTTTTCCAGTCTGGGAGGAGGACTTGATATGACGCAGGTGGATGCCGTTTGCCTGCATGTCTGTTCGGAAAACTATGATTTAGAATATTCCCTGGACAGTTTTTATACCGATGGATCAGGATCCGACGCCGTACCTGAACCGGGCGTTGCGGCGACGTTCCTTACCGGAGGAGCGATGTTGTGCCTGCTCCGCAGGCGATTGTTCCGAGTCTCCGAGAATCAGGGCATATAGCCCATCTTTTTCGGGTGCCGGAAGCCTTTGCTCCAGAGCATCCCAGTCCGGGAGAAGGATGAATCAGATCCCATTCCGGGACCGCCGAACGTCTGTTCGGCATTTGTCCTCGTATTTCTTTGCCAGTGAAAAAACTTCTTTGTGCAACGTACAAACGGCCAATCAGACGATTGGCGCTCCCGGGACTGCCAATCGTCTGATTGGCAAATGGTGTATAAATTCGCAAATGCGCCCGGAATCCTAACGTCAGCGCTCTACGGCGCGAGCAGCGCCTGATTTTCGTCCCATACTTTGTAGGCGGGTGCTTCGTTTCGAATGATTTGTCCAAATATGTCTTTCATCTTCTTTTCTCGGCTAACATTTGAATCAGAGGATTCTGGTTCTTTAACCAGACCTCGCACTCCATGATTAGGCCACCGCTTGTTCTTTGATGTCCCAGCTGGGAAAAACCAAGACGGCGGGATGGCACTTGAGGGCTCTTGCGAGGACCTTTGCTCTTTCAACCCCAATAGGGATTCTGTCGTTCTCTATGCCGGAAATGGTGGATTGCGGCATTCCGGTGAGAGAGGCAAGCTCGTTCTGACTGAGCCCTTGAAGTTCGCGCATGATACGAACGGACTCGCCGACAGACACATCAATCGTCTTTTTCGCTTTTCTGAAATTCTTCATTTCACGTTCTCCTGTAATCGTGCGCGGTTATGTTGATCACCCGGGCGTAAAGTTTATTATCCTCAACCCTGTAAATCAGTCGAAACTGTAACTCCAGTCGCGAAGATCGATGACCCAGCCACTGCCCCTTAAGGGCTTCATCATGGAAGCCTTTGATAAGCCTTAACCCTTCAGGGCCTGTGAGCTCAACAATATCTTTCCATTTCTCATAGCGCTTCAAAACCTCATACGGGATTTTCGGCAGGTTTCTAACCAATGTATGACTTTCATATATTTCCCACATATCAATTACATACTATGACATATATGGTATGTCAAGTCGTGCGCAGAAGTGGTCGGTCCGAATAAAATAATGATCAGGGCCGGCAGGGCTTTGTTTATGGATGCGTAAGGAGCGTGTGGGCTGTCAGGATTCTTGGTCCATTGGCGTTCATTCGCGCTTCCAAAAAAGTTTCTCTTGGCTTCTTTTGTATAGATATAGCGTTCAGCTTATCCACGATCATTCCGACAAACCCAACAATGGGTTCTTCAGGGCATTGCGAGATGGTAGAGCGCCGTTCTACGTCAAAGTAGATTCACAAAATGGTAGGAAAAGCCGTTTTCTGACCGACTTGAGGCTACACGCCAAACATCGGTCCAAGGAGCTATGTAGCCGATGTGTTGCGGGTGTAAAAGCTAGACCACCCGCATAGTCAGTAAGTTACGCGTTCCAACTTGGCTATACTGGATGTCCTTCGCCTTGTTGAGGATCAGGTTGACACCAAGACGATCCGGCAGATTAGCCGTTTCCAAGGGGTTGCCGACGGGTCCGGCGCTGTCCGCACGCAACTCCAGAGATTGGTCCATTTCAGAATAGGCCATGGTCAGGTCAACATCCATGGGATCCATGAGTGTTCGATAAATCTCCAACAGCTCTTCGCAGAGCAATTCCATGGTAAAGGCCGTCTTTTGCGGGATCAGGTGTTTTTCGCAGAAGTGCTCGATGCGTCCGAACCATTCGTACAGGTCAAAATCACCACTGGTCACCTTCACCTGCAGATTGCGCACGCGGTTAATGAAATCACGGGTGCGTTCTTTTTGGGGGGCATCGAAAATCTGTTCCGGCGGGCCTTCTTCATAGATGATGCCCTGATCCATGTAGAACACGCGTGTCGAAACCTGTCGGGCAAAAGACATTTCATGCGTGACGATGGCCATGGTCATGCCGTCTCGGGCCAGTTGACGTATGACGGCAAGCACCTCGCTCACCATGGTGGGGTCAAGGGCTGAAGTCGGTTCATCAAAGAGAATGATTTCCGGCTCCATGGACAAACAGCGGGCAATGGCGACGCGTTGTTTCTGTCCGCCGGAGAGTTCGTCGGGGAAACTCTCGGCCTTGTCGGTCAGTCCCACCATCTTCAGCAGTGCCTGGGCTTTGGTTTCAGCCTCCTTTTTGGATTTGCCCAGCAAACGAGTCGGGCCAATGGTCAGGTTGCCGAGGACGGTCAGGTGGGCAAACAGATTGAAGGATTGAAATACCATGCCCATGCGCCGGCGAAGCAGCGGGACATTGGCGCTGCGAGCCAGAATGTCCTGCCCGTCGATTGCAATGTGCCCGCCGGAGGGTTGTTCGAGCAGATTGAGGCATCGGAGCAGGGTGCTTTTACCGGTGCCGGACGGACCGATAATAGAAATGACTTCGCCCTTGGCAATGGTGGCGTTGATATCGCTTAGTACCATCGTGGCGCCGTATTGCTTGACCAGATGTTCAATCTTTATCATGACCGTGCCCTTTTGCGTTGTGCGGCTTTTGGATCTGTTTTACGCTCGATATAATCGAGCCCAAGGCCCAGCACCCAGATAATCAGAAAATAGAGTAATGCCACCTTAATTAATGGGAAAAAGGCCTCGAATGTGCGGCTGCGAATAATGTCACCCGCCTTGGTCAGGTCTTGGACACCGATATAACCGACCACCGACGTCATCTTGACCAGCGAGATGAATTCGCCGCGATAAACCGGCAAAATCCGTCGGACGGCCTGGGGCAGCACGATTCGGCAGAAGGTCTGAACCCGGGTGAACCCCATGGCAATGCCGGCTTCCGTTTGGCCGCGGTCTACGCCTTCGATGCCCGTGCGGAACATTTCCGCAACATAGGCGGCAAAGTTCGCGCCGAACGCAATTACCGCCACCAGGACCGGGTGGATGTTGACCGAAGCGAAGACCACATAGTAAATCAGCATGAGCATAAGCAGCACCGGCAGACCGCGAACCACGGCAATATAGCCGCTGCCACAGCGCCGCAGGATGCGATTGCCGGACATACGCAACCAGCAGATTACACTCCCAAGAAGGGTGCCTAAAAGGGTCGCTGCCACCGAGATCACGAGGGTGATCCACAATCCGTTGAGCACCAGTTTCCAGCGATTTTCAACAATGAAGTTTGAGTGGATGCTGGCTTTAAACTTCTTGAACCAGCTGCGCGGCAGAGAGTCTGTCCCGCCCTCAACCATTGTGGCGCCGTCCGACTGGTAGATGTTGCTCTTTTTGACGAGGGCGACCGTTGCTATCTCGAGGTAAGTATCCGAAAAATCAACGGCTTTTGCCCGTTCCTCCGTAATGGCAATTCCATCGGCCACCAGATCCGCCTTGCCGGAGGCCAATGCGTTGATCAGCGAGTCGAACTCATAGGTGGTAAAGTTCATGTCCAGATTCTCGGCGGCGGCAAAACGGTAAAGCAGTTCCACATCGAAGCCGATGAGTTCTCCATTCGCCACCCCGACACACGGAAGGTCATCGATCGCGACTCCGACCTGAACTTTTCGCCCGCCGTTCAGGCGGGTAATTTCGGGCATGATGGCTTGTTCGGGGTCTTCAATATACCAGCGGCGGAACATCTCATCATAAATGCCGTTTGCCCGGATTTTTCGTAAAAACAGATTAAATCGCTCGCGAAGATCTTCGTTCTTTTTGCCGAAAGCGATGCCAAGGGGAAGCGGAAGTATGTCTTTGTCAAGAATCGCCAGACTGGGATTTGTCTTCAAGATTAAGCGGGCGGAGACCTCTGGCATCAGCGCGGCATCCACCCGATCATGTTTGACAGAAAGCACCATGTCGGCGCTTGAATTCAGTCGGATGATTTTGGCCGCCGGATAGTTCTGAGCTAGAAATCTGTCAAAAGCGGTTCCGCTAAAAATTGCAAGTCGACCATTGGCTAAATCCTTAAACGACCGCCACCCGTGGCCGTATTGCCCGTCCGCGTTCACTGCCTGGCTTGTTTTCATCGCCGCTGCGGCAGAGGTTTCCCGACCGTAGGGATCAGAGAAATCCACCACCCTGCTTCGTTCCTCGGTAACGGATAGATTGCAGATGATCATATCAATCTTGCCGGCCGCCAGTGCCGCAATCAGACTGTCAAACTCCAGGGGCACAAATTCCGGCGTGAATCCTTCACGCGCGGCAAACCGCCGAGCCAATTCAATTTCAAAGCCGATATACTGCCCATCCTTTACGGAAACGTACGGCAGACCCAGAACCAGTGAGGTTCCTATTCTTAACGGTTTGCCATTCTCCGGAACGGGGATACCCGGCATGGTTGCCTCTTCAGGATTCCCGCTCATCCAGCGCTGGTGCATATCGGTGAACGTTCCGTCGGCTTCGATGTCCGCGAGAAACTGATTAAATCGCCGCCGCAGATTTTGATCCGTCTTGCGAAAGGCCACCCCGTGATCCGTCGAACAAAAGCCTTCCGATATGATTTCCAGCTCCGGGACTTCTTCAAGAATCATACGAAGAGAAACGACCTCATCAACGATCACATCCACTTTACCGGATTGAAGAGACAAGACTTGGTCGGCCTTGGAATTAAAGCGAATAACATGAGCTTTCGGATAGGTCTTGCCGACGAACAGATCCTGGGATGTTCCGCTGAAGACTCCAATACGCGCTTCAGAAAAATCGTCGAGGGAACGCATCCCGTTCGCCAACGCAACCAACGGCAGGGGTAGTAAAAGCAGGGCCAACGACCACGAAAGGAAAATCAGACACCCCCTGGGAAACCGATTATTATTCATATTCTATACATCTCCTGAGTATCTCCACAACTAACCCTAACGACGGAATTTTGTCCATCCCATTATACGGACCATTCCATTCCGTTGCGCTGAGCCGTTCAAGCGTTGGCTGACCAACGTAAACGAAACCTCCCCCTCCCCCCAAAAAAACGCCGCTTTACAATACCGCGTCCTCTTTCAATAATCCCATTTTGTGAAGGATCTTGATGAAACCTTCACTTATTAAGAATACCGTCTTTTTCTTCCGTATGGTAAATCATTGTTCGGACTGGAGGTTTAGAGCGTAACATGCTGCATCATGTCTTATTTATAACCGGGCAACTCCTTGGCGGTTTGGGTCTATTTATTTTCGGCATTAATCTAATGACAGACGGACTCTGCCGTGCCGCCGGAAATCGTCTGCGCGCCATTTTAACCAAGGCCACATCAAGCCGTTTCGCCGGAATAGGAATGGGAACCCTTCTGAGCTTTCTCGTTCACAGCGGTGCGGCCACCGCCATGCTGGTTTCTTTTATTAATGCCGGGCTCATTGAGTTGCCGGCGTCCATACCCATCATGCTTGGGGCAAACATCGGGACGACCTTGTCGATGCAGCTGATTTCGTTTAACCTGAGCGAGTACTGCTTCCTGGTTATCAGTGCCGGTTTTCTATTGCAGCTTATCAGTCCATGCACCAGAAATATTGGAAGAGCCCTCCTGGGCTTCGGCTTGATATTCCTTGGAATGAGCACGATGAGCAATGCGATTCGCCCCTATCGCGATCTACTTATTCCCATTCTTTCCCGCATTGACGGCAACACCATTCAAGGCATGTTGAGCGGCATATTTCTGGCTTTTGCCATAACCATTCTGATTCAAAGCAGCGGCGCAACCATCGGGATGCTTTTCGCTCTGATTTCAGCGGGTGTCATCAGCGATTTGTCCGGAGCATTTCCTATCATTATCGGTGCAAACATCGGCAAATGCTCCACCGCACTTCTCGCCTGTATCGGAACAAATATCAATGCCAGACGTTCTGCATTCTCTCACTTTTTATTCAATCTATTGGCAGCCCTGCCGGCGGTTATCTTTGCCCCGTTATATTATCAATTTCTTTCACGACTAACCCCGGGCGAAATCATCCATCAGGCCGCAAACGCCAATGTCCTGTTTATCGCCGTTGCAGCTCTTTTCATTCTTCCTTTCAGCCGCCTGTATGCCCGCCTTACCACTTGGCTGGTCTGGTCCAGGCGGCCGGCACCGGCAGTCAGCCACCTGGACACACGCCTACTCGCCACCCCGGAACAGGCCATCTCGGCAACCATCCGGGAATTACGACGCTGCGTTGCCATTTGTGAAGAAAGCTTTCAACTGAACATCCTTCTCCTGCTTCATCACAAGAATACTACGGTTCTAAAAATCCGAAAAAATGAAAATAATCTGAATGATATCAAAGTGGCGGTAACAGACTACCTGTCACAACTCACCAACCTGTATCTTTCCCACCGGCAATCACTCCTGCTTCAACACCTGAACAATTCCATGGCCAACATCGAACGCATTGGTGATCACATTGATCGCTTGTGCGATTTGACCCTTGAGCGACGAGGTCATCGAAAATTGCGTTTCAATGACGAGGGCCTTGAAGCACTGACCAACCTATTTAAAGGCACGGCGGAAGCCCTTGCCATGCTCCGTGAATCGCTCAATCCGGATATTCGCGATTTTAAAAAACAGGCCGAACGCATCCTGCAGGTGCGAAATGAGTATGCCGACATAAGCCGCTCAACCAAGCAGGCCTTAGCTGAGAGCTTATCGCACAAAGGCATCGGCCTTCATCCTGCGGCCGGCCTGTATTTCAACCAGTACATCATGTGTCTGGACCGAATCGTCAAACATGTAAAATTCATTGCCATCACAGAAATGCAGTCGCAATTCAGCATCAAAATGAAAAAAATGAAATATGCCATTGGCGAACAGAACTACGACATCCCCGCGAGGGCCGATCTTGAAAAATATCTGGGTCCGTTGCTGGACGATTAACAAAAATTCATTGATGCGGCTGTTATTGTGTGACTATTGATTGACTAAACAGGAGAACGAATGTCCGAGTTGATGCATAACGGGAATTTTATCAGGGCGATTGGGTTACTGGCGCATTCGGCCTTTTTCTGCATTGTATTTGTGATTGCGTCGCAGATTTCTCCGGCGGCGTTGCTACGGGAATTGCGCAGGCCGAAATTGCTGATCCGAACGTTTGTAATCACCAGTCTGGTCGTACCGCTGCTCACGGCCGGCATTGTCAAGGTGCTGCATGTTCCAATGCTCCTGGGGGGCGTGATGCTGCTGGGGGCCGTGACGCCGGGGAGTCCGTTTGCCCTGATGGGGACCAAGAGCAAAAAGGGCAGTCTGCCGCTCGCGTCGGTCATTATGGGATTTCTGATTGTCATCATGCCGGTGATGGTTCCCGGCTGGCTGTGGATTTTCAGTCATTGGTTTGGGCTGCATCATCTGGAAATCAGTCCGTTCAGGATTTTTGGTACGGTTGTGAATCTAACGCTGACGCCGCTGGTGATTGGCGTGGTGTTGAACGTCCTGCTGCCCCGGGTGACCGATGGTCTTCGGCGGGTTCTGGCGCTCTATTCCAAGGTCGCGATTCTTATTATTCTCGTGCTGTTTATTGTGCCGGGGGTAAAGACGCTGATTACGTTTTCTCTGGTCGATTGGGTCGCGATCGTCGTGGTGATGACGCTGGCCCTGATTGCGGGATACTACTCCGGCGGCTCGACGCGTCCGGAGCGCATCAGCATTGCCCTGGCTTCCACGGAGTGCAACTTAACGGCGCTGATGGTTATTGCCCGCGTTTCGTATCCGCAGATTCACATTCTCGATGTGCTGCTGGCCTATGTGCTTGTCAGTTGGCTGACCGCCATGGTCTGGTATGTGCTTTTCCGGCGGCAGTTGTCCCGCAGTGCCTCTGATGCATTTGCGGAGCGATAGAAAAGAAACCCTTTCTGATCAAATTGACACCCTCCAATGGGGAGATGGAGATAACCCGTATATGAACGTATTAACCGACGCGGATTACACAAGTGGGTTGTAAAGAAGTGAATATCAGGTTATAGTAACTGCCTGTCATGATTGTTTAAAGCGACAAGGGCTCTACGATGAATAAGGAAGCAAAGCGCAGGCAGAGAGAAGAAGCATTGTGCGGGAGCGGGGTCCCTGTCAGAGAAGAGATAGACGTCATCCTCGAACCAAATGATGCCATTGGCACGCTGAGTCTTGGCGACATTATCGACCAGGATTCACTGCAATCCATGATGGAGGATTTCTATAAACTCACGAATATCGGGATCGCCGTGCTGGACATTTCCGGGAATGTTCTGGTCGCCGTTGGCTGGCAGGATATTTGCACAAAATTTCATCGGTGTCATCCCGATACGCTTAAAAACTGTATCGAAAGCGATACCTTTCTTTCCAGCGGTCTGGTTGCCGGTGAATTCAAGGCCTACCGTTGCAAGAACAATATGTGGGATATGGTGACGCCCATTGAGGTGGGCGGCAGGCATATGGGTAATATTTTCATGGGGCAGTTTCTATATGACGACGAAATGCCCGACTATGACCTGTTCCGCCGTCAGGCCCGCCAATATGGATTTGACGAAAAAGAATACCTCGCAGCCCTTGACCGTGTTCCACGTCTGAGCCGGGAAGCCGCTAATACGGCCATGACATTTTATGCCAAACTTGCCGGAATGATTTCATCCCTGGGCTATAGCAGAATCAATCTTTCTCACGCACTTTCCCGGCGGGAGGCGGGATTGCAGAACCTTAAAGAGAGCGAGTCGAAGTTGCAAAAGGCTCAACATATTGCAGGGATGGGTGATTTCACCTGGAATCTTGCCACGAATGTTGTCACTTGGTCTGATGGAATGCATACATTGCTTCAATATGATAAAAACGAGGCCATTGACTATAACAAGGTCAACGTCGACATCCATCATCCAGAAGATCTGGACCGGGTTACCCAATGGTTGATGGATGGGATTGCCTCGGGCGAGGAGTTTTTGCCGCAGAATGAGTACCGTCTGATCCGCAAAGACGGACAAATCATACAAGTGCAGACTAATATACAGATTGAGTATCAGGATGGAAAAGCCGTCCGGTTGTTCGGGACATGCCTCGACATCACGAAACTTAAACAGGCAGAAGAAGGATTTCGTACCAGCAAAGAACGTTTAGCCATCACCCTGAATTCCATTGCAGATGGCGTAATATCTACCAACGAAAACGGTAGAATCGTTCACATGAATCCAATGGCCGAAAGTCTTTGCGGTTGGACGTTGGCTGATGCCGCAGGTAAGCCATTGGCTGAAGTGTTCAGAATCGTTCATGCAGAAACCAGAGAAGCCGTTGCCAACCCAGTGAAAGAAGTACTGGAAAAGGGAACAACCGTCGCGCTTGCAAACCACACCGTTCTCATTTCGAAAAATGGAAGCGAATACCAGATTGCAGATAGTGCAGCACCCATCAAAACAAAAAAAGGTGAGATTCGCGGAGTGGTTCTGGTCTTTTCAGATGTGACGGAAAAATATGCCAACCAAAAGAAGATAAAAGAGAGTGAGAAAAAATTCCATTCCCTATTTTCAGAAATGGCAGAAGGTGTCTATATCCATAAAATGATTTATAATCAGGAAGGTGAAGCGGTCAATTATCGAATAATAGATGCGAATCCTGCTTCGGAAAAACACCTCAATATAAAATCAGAAGAGGCGATGGGGAAGTTGGCCACCGAACTTTTCGGAACCGAGGAGGTTCCCTTTCTCGATATTTATGAAAAAGTGACAAAAACAGGAATACATTTTGAATTTGAAAAATATTTTCACCCGATGAAAAAACATTTCCATATTTCCGTTTATTCTCTGGGGAATGGGAAATTTGGAACCGTTTTTGCAGACATCACCGAGCGCAAGCGCTTCGAGAAAGAGCTGAGAGAGCGTGACGAAGATCTAAAAGAAACGCAGCGAATCGCCCATGTGGGCAGTTGGCATTTGGACATCCTTACCAACGAAGTCACTTGGTCGGAAGAACTCTATAAAATGTATGGTTTCGACCCTTCACTTCCACCCCCTTCTTACAGCGAACATCATACATTTTTCACCCCGGAGAGCTGGGACAGATTGTCCAAAGCGTTGCCTAAAACCATCGAGACCGGAATTCCGTACGAGCTGGAGCTGGAAACCGTGCAAAAAGATAACCGCAACGGATGGATATGGGTGCGCGGCGAGGTGGAATTGGACGAAAAGGGCGCGACGGTCGGCCTTCGGGGAGCGGCTCAGGACATCACGGAACGTAAACATATAGAAGAAGATCAACGAAAATTGCAGACCCAGTTGATCCAGGCCCAGAAAATGGAATCCGTTGGACGACTGGCCGGCGGGGTGGCACATGATTTTAACAACATGCTGGGGGTGATTCTCGGACATGCGGATATGATTATGGAAGAGCTGGACCCGGCGCTGCCGATCTATGCTGACCTGGAGGAAATCAGCAAAGCGGCCCAGCGTTCCGCCGCCCTGACGCGACAATTGCTGGCTTTTGCCAGGAAACAGACGGTGACGCCCAAGGTAATTAACCTGAACGAGACTCTGGAAGGAATGCTCCAGATGCTTCATCGGTTGATCGGTGAGGATATCGAGCTGGTCTGGCGACCGGGCAAGGATTTGGCGCTGGTCAAAATAGACCCGTCGCAGGTTGACCAGATGCTGGCCAATCTGTGTGTCAACGCCCGGGGCGCCATTGCGGACGTGGGCAGGATCACCATCGAAACAGGAACCGTTGTTTTCGATGAAGAATACTGCTCGGAGCATGTGGACTTCGTGCCCGGCGAGTTTGTGAAGCTGTCGGTGAGCGATGATGGCTGCGGCATGGATCAGGAAACTTTGGCCCAGATCTTTGAACCGTTCTTCACCACCAAGGAGCTGGGAAAAGGTACCGGCCTTGGACTGGCGACCATCTATGGGATCGTTAAGCAGAATAACGGTTTTGTCAATGTCTACAGCGAGCCGGGACAGGGAACGACCTTCGCGATCTGTCTGCCTCGGTATTTCGGAAAAGACTGGCCGACCCGGGAGAAATGTCCGGCAGAGCCAGACGCAAAGGGCCACGAAACAATCCTACTGGTGGAGGATGAACCTGCGATTCTTGAAATGACCACGATGATGCTCGAAAGACTGGGCTATACGGTGGTGGCGGCAGGCACCCCGGGTGAAGCCATCTGTCTGGCCCGTGAGTATGCGGGCCAAATCCACCTGCTCATGACCGATGTGGTGATGCCTGAAATGAATGGTCGGGAACTGGCCAAAAGCATCTTGTCCTCCCATCCCAATCTCAAGCGCTTGTTCATGTCCGGCTACACCGCTGATGTCATCGCTCACCACGGCGTATTGGATGAAGGGGTAAACTTCATCCAGAAGCCTTTTTCCAGAAAGGAACTGGGCGTCATGTTGCACGAGATTATGGAAAAGGAATAGGCCGACGGAAGCGTAAATGATAAGCGGCTGATTCAATGGCGCTGATGGTTATTGCCCGCGTTTCTATATTTATTTTTTACTGTGGTCGATTTCGTAGGGGTAACGTCTGTGCGGATGCAGGACAGGCTATAGTGATAGCGGTGTTTCACACCAACAGTCGCTCCACATAAAAACTCCGAAGAAGCAATTATTCTCCTGTTTTTTTATGGGAATGCCCTTGTTTCTGTGCATATATAATTTTTAATAACTTACACCGTTTGTTCATGTTCGCATATGCGTTGCATGTTCCGCACAATGAAGGGGGTGCCATTATGAAGGCAAAATTCATAGCCGTATATTCTTTTCTAGTCATCGCATTGACCTTGAAAATTGTAGTTTAAAGTTTCGCGTGGGGATTAAGAAGGCGTTCCATGCCGGAAGTCGCTATCGTTGGTGGTCTTTGAAGAGAAAAACCAAAGAAGGAGACCCCGACATGGAACAGGACAAGAC